>NZ_BAAJAO010000004.1:0-216897 GCF_057554405.1 Rosettibacter sp. KY25
AAACTCAGTGGTTCTCAGTGTCATACTCAGTGTTTCTCAGTGTAAAAAAAGTTACACGGAGAACCACAGAGAGAAATCACAGAGAAGCGCAGAGAAGTTGTAGAGTAAGCCAATGCAGGAAATTTGGAGAGCTAAAAAGATTGGCACGCTCGCATTATTCCAATATTCCATCATTCCAATTTCCCACTATTCAAATGAAGTGAATAAGTACTGGATTTATTCGATCATTCCTACGAAGAAATTTATGGTAAATATCACAAAAAATTATAGTACCTTTTGAGAAAACATAATTTTTATTTTATATTAATAAACAAATCATTTATAAATTAGAGGAAATGAAATGAAAAAGTTAATATTCTTCTTTGTAATATTGTTCTATAGTTTAAGTTATTCACAAGTTGTAATTTCATTGCCTACAGCTGTTGGAGCACCTAATAGCGAAAATCTTTTTCCAATTACTGTTTCAGATTTAACAGGACAAAATGTAACATCATTTCAGTTTCAGATAAACTATAATAAGAGTGCTGCATATATAATGGGAATTAGTACTACAGGGACAATGCTTGCAAGCAATAGTCCAACTATAAAAGTTGATACATTAAATGGTTATTTGAGAGTATCATGGGCAAGTGCATATCCATTAACTGGTTCAGGTACTTTGTTTAATATTAGAATAAAATTTAGAAATAGTGGTTCTACAGCATTAGAGTTTGGTGATATTGATTATGGAAATGGAAATATTAATCCTAAAATGTTTGGTCCTCAAACTTTGCAAGTAACCTGGCAAAATGGAACAGCAACAGTAAGTACGACCAATAATCCTCCCGTATTTTCTGCAATAGGAAATAAAAGTGTTAATGAAGGAGAAACATTAACTTTTACAATTAATGCAACTGATCCGGAAAATGATCCAATAACGTATGGTGTTCAAAATTTGCCTCAAGGGGCTAATTTTAATGCTGCAACAAGAACTTTTACATGGACACCAAATTTTAATCAGCAGGGAACTTATAATGTGATATTTACTGCAAGTGATGGAGTTAATACTGTTACTTTAGCTGTTTTAATAACAGTTGTAAATATTAATAGACCTCCAACATTAAATCTGAATACTACAAGTCCAGTAAATATAAATGAAGGTCAATTATACACTTTGCAGCTAACAGCCACTGACCCTGATTCAGGTGCTACTTTGTTGTTCTTTGCAACAGGATTACCTTTAGGTGCTGAAGTTACATCGACAGGTTTATTTTCATGGAGACCAAATTATAATCAAGCCGGAACATATATTATTACATTTACGGTAATGGATGAATATAATGCAACAGATTCTAAAAATTTGATAATCAATGTTGCTAATGCAAATCAACCGCCAGTATTTACTAAAACAATTCCTAAGGATACAATTGTAATGGTTCATAATGTACCGGTAACTTTCTCATTCCAATATCAGGCATATGACGCAGAAGGGGACCAATTAACTTTTGCTCAAGTTAAAGTTCCCGATAATGCAGGAATTACTCAAAATGGATTGTTTACATGGACGCCAACTCAAGACCAGGCAAATAAAACATTTCAGATTATAATTGCTGTATTTGATGGACACAATATTGTTTATGATACAACTTCCGTTAAAACAAGTCCAGTAGTAAGTGTAAAAGAAAATTCTGGTATTCCAGTTCAATACGAATTATATCAGAATTATCCAAATCCATTTAATCCATCAACAACAATACAATTTGCTTTACCAGAGGAAGCAAATGTAACATTAAAAATTTATAACTCAATGGGGAAAGAAGTAGCAACATTGATAAACAAAATTTTGCCTGCTGGTTATCATTCGATTGTATTTAATGCTGCTGATTTCGTAAGCGGAATCTACTTTTACAAAATTGAAGCAGGTAACTTTAGTTCAGTTAGAAAAATGTTGTTAATGAAATAATGTTTTGGTTCATTTTAATTAAAAAATAATTTCATTAATACGATAATGTAGATGTAATAAATATTAAATTGATTTTTATTGTTATATTGATTTGCGGGGGTAATTATTCTGCCATAGTTTTGAAAAAATAAATTCTTTCTTTCTGCCCCCCTTATTTTCATTTATATAATAACAGAATTGACATAAATTTTATTGTAATTAATTAATTTTTATCAGTATTTAATAAATGTTATGAGTAAATAATTTTTATGGCAAATTGAAATGTAGAATAACTAATAAATAGAATTATGCTGCATAAGAAAAAAATATTTGAGGGCGCAATATTTGGACTTCTTTTTCTAATAATATTATCACTTTTACTTCTTCTCGGTTTGCATTTCATTAATCAACATGAAGACATTATTCAACCTCTTAATGTTAAATCAGAATCATTTTTTATAATAATTGCTCTTTTGTTGTCTTTAGTTTTGATAAGTGTTTATATAATCTGGCGCTCAAAAGAAAAAGAAGAAGAAATTATTGAAGAGAAAAGTCTGAGGATTATTAAAAGTCTTAATAGATTATATCGCGTTTTGAGTGATGTTAATCAATCAATAGTAAGAATAAAAGAAAAAGAAAAATTATTTAAAGATATCTGCAGAATTGTAGTTCAGGAAGGGAATTATGATGTATGCTGGATAAGTTTATTGAATCAGGAAACTATGAAACTTGAGCCGTTATTTTTTAATGAGCAGAAACCAGGACTTTTTGATATCTTGAAAGAAAAAATTATTGATGAGTTATTTGATGCGAAATTTTTTGCCAATGAAAGTTTAGTATGCAATGATGTTAACAATGAGCTAACCGATGAAAAAAAGAAAGATATTCTGGTTTCTCTTGGATTAAATTCATTTGCTTCCCTGCCTTTAATTATTGATGAAAATTTTGCAGGAACAATAAATTTTATTTCAAATCAAAAAAATTATTTCAGTAATGAAGAGATAAATCTACTTAGAGAATTATCACTGGATTTATCTTTTGCAATTAAACATTTCAAAGAAGAAGAAAAAAGGATTAAAGCTGAAAAAGAACTGAAAGAATCTCGAAACATGCTTCGACTGATACTCGATACAATACCTGTAAGAGTATTCTGGAAAGACCTTAATCTTAATTATCTTGGATGCAATAAACCATTTGCACTCGATTCTGGATTAAATTCACCCGACGAAATTATTGGCAAAAATGATTATGAAATGGGATGGCGTGAACAGGCAGATTTATATAGAGCTGATGATAAATTTGTTATTGAATCAAAGCAGCCAAAACTGAATTATGAAGAACCACAAACTACTCCTGATGGTAAACTAATCTGGCTTAGAACAAGTAAAGTTCCATTAATTGATTCTGAAGGAAATATTAAAGGTGTGCTTGGAACTTATGAAGACATCACAGAAAAAAAATTGATGGAAGAATCGTTAAGATTAAGAGAATCTCAACTAAGAACTACACTTTATAGTATTGGAGATGCTGTAATTGCAGTAGACACTGAAGGACAGGTAATGATAATGAATCCAATTGCCGAACAATTAACCGGCTGGACAGAACAAGAAGCAAAAGGTAAACCTCTTGAAGATGTTTTTAATATCATAAATGAAGAAACAAGAAATAAAGTTGAAAATCCTGTTCGAAGAGTATTGAGGGAAGGTATTGTTGTAGGTTTAGCTAATCATACAGTTTTGATTTCGAAAGATGGAAAAGAATTTCCAATTGCAGATTCTGGAGCGCCAATATTTGATAATAACAGAAATATTATCGGTGTAGTGCTTGTTTTTCGTGACCAAACTGAAGAACGCAAATTTCAAAAAGCGATACAAGAAAGTGAAGAAAAATTTAGAGAGCTTTCCGAATCAGCACTTACAGGTGTGTATCTTATTCAAGATGGTGTTTTCAAATATGTTAATCCTTCTCTTGCAAAAACATTTGGCTATACAGCTGAAGAAATAATTGATAAACTTGGGCCACTTGATTTAACTCATCCAGATGATAGATCAATTGTAACCGAAAATATTAGAAAAAGAATTGAAGGGGATATCAAAGAAATCAGATATGAATTTAAGGGATTAAAGAAAACAGGTGAAGTTATAGATGTTGAAGTGCATGGTGTAAGAATTGTTCATCAAAATAAACCAGCTGTGGTTGGAACATTAATAGATATTACAGAAAGAAAAAAAGCAGAACTTGCATTAAAACAGGCAGAAGAAAACTTCAGACATTCTTTTGATGATTCATCTGTTGGAATTAGAATAGTTAATGAAGAAGGAAAAACAGTTTATGCTAATAAAGCTCTGCTTGATATTTATGGATATGACAGTCTTGACGAATTAATAAACACATCAGTATCAAACCGCTATACAAAAGAAAGTTACGAAGAATTCAAGAAGAGAAGAGAATTAAGAAAGCAGGGAATTGAAACTCCTCATTATGAAATTAGCATTATTAGAAAAGATGGCAAGATAAAAATTCTGGATGTATATCGAAAAGAAATTATCTGGAATAATCAAAAACTGTATCAAGTAATTTATATTGATATTACTGAGAAGAGAAATGCTGAAAAAGCATTGCGTGAAAGTGAAGAACGACTCAATATGGCAATTCAAAGTGCAAATATTGGTCTATGGGACCAAAATTTTGTTACTGGAGAAGTAATCAGAAACAGACAATGGGCAGAAATGCTTGGATATTCGCTTGAAGAAATTCAATCTGATTTAAATGCCTACATTAATTTAATTCATCCAGATGATTTAGAAATTGTTAAAAAGAAAATTAAAGAACATGAAGTAGGAAAGAGCGAAACCTTCAGTGTTGAGTGCAGAATGCTTACAAAAGATAAAAGTTGGAAATGGATTTTAAATGTTGGAAAAATTGTTGAAAGAGATTACCAAGGAAAACCTCTTAGAGCTATAGGAGTTCATATTGATATTGACGAAAGAAAAAAAGCTGAAGAAGCTTTAATTAAAGCAAAAGAAAAAGCTGAACAAGCAGAAAAAATTAAAACTGAATTTCTTGCTCAGGTTTCACACGAAATTAGAACTCCAATAAATATTATTGTAAGCAGCACAAATCTTATTAAAGAATCAGTTTATGACCTTGTAGACCCGGAATATCGACAATTATTTTCGAGTATTGATTCTGCTTCGTTTAGAATCATTAGAACTATTGACCAGATATTGAATATGTCTGAATTACAAATTGGTTCATTTCAAACAAACCCAAAATTGATAGACTTAAAAAATGATATTCTGGAAAGTTTATATAATGAGTATCTCAGACTTGCAGAAAACAAAGGTTTGAGTTTAATTACAAAATATCAAATTGAAGATGCAAAAATTTTTGTCGATGAATATTGTGTAACACAAATATTCGCGAATTTGATAGACAATGCTATAAAATATACCAAAGAAGGATATGTTGAAATTATTCTTAAAGAAAATGAGAATAAAGAAAAAGTTGTTCAAGTAAAAGATACAGGAATTGGAATAAGTGAAGAATTTTTACCTCGTTTATTTGAACCCTTTGTGCAAGAGGAACAGGGATATTCAAGACCATATGAAGGAAATGGATTAGGATTAGCACTGGTAAAAAAATACTGTGAGTTGAATAATGCATCCATTACTGTTGAATCCCAAAAGAATGTGGGTACAATATTTACTGTTACTTTTTTGAAGAAGTGAAAAGATAGATGTTATAGAAAAAATTTTTTGTAAATCTGTTCTATTTATTCCTTGTAAATTCTGAATTATGCGAAAAGCAATCTTTAATTTATTCATCAATGTAAATTACTTTGCTTTTGCTGCTTCGTCCCGATTTATCGAGACTTCTCAGAAATACAATATACAAAAGTCATTCTGAAAATCTCAATTAAACAAATAGATTCTTCGGTCGTCCCGCCTTTTTGGCGGGACTCCCTCAGAATGACATAAAAGTATTAATACTTAAGATAAAAAAGAAAACATTGTGTCATTCTTGAGTCTGCCAAGGGCGGATGAAGAATCTCGAAAACATTGACATAAAAGACTTCGTGTCATTCTGAGTCCGCCAAAGGCGGACGAAGAATCTCTATAAATGTTGTTGCAAAACACTCTTAATTTATTTTTCATTTCTCGCAAAGACGCTAAGTTTTCTTTGCGTCTTTTAATCTTTGCGTCTTGGCGAGAATTTACTTCTAAATTCTTCGGTCATGTCGTTCTGAGTCCGCCAAAGACGGACTCCTCAGAAAGACAATATTCAAAAGTCATTCTAAAAATCTCAATTAAACAAATAGATTCTTCGGTCGTCCCGCCTTTTTGGCGGGACTCCCTCAGAATGACGTAAAATTATTAATACTTTTAGGATAAAAAAGAAAACATTTTGTCGTTCTTGAGTCTGCCAGAAGGCGGATGAAGAATCTCGAAAACATTGACATAAAAGACTTCATGTCATTCTGAATCCGCCAAAGGCGGACGAAGAATCTCTATAAATCTTGTTGCAAAACACTCTTAATTTATTTTTCATTTCTCGCAAAGACGCTAAGTTTTCTTTGCGGCTTTGCATGAAAAAATTTAACCACAAAGACCACTAAGGATTTCACAAAGTTACACGAAGGATAAAACTTTATGTTCCTTCGTGATGAACTTAGTGTCCTTAGTGATAAAAATAACTTGCAGATTTCGTTAATTTATGAAAGAAGATTTATAAATTTATAATTTATTTGTTAACAGAAATTATTTTTGGATAAACGTTGTGGGATATAAATTTATTCTTTAGAAATAGAAAAAAGTAATAAATCAAAACACAACTTACCCCAGATAAAAAGGAATAGAATTCACTATTTTTAAAATCAAATAAATAATAACTAAGCATTATTCCAGCTACAAAAACTAAAAGTGGTATTCCATAAATTATAATCGAAGCTTTTAGAATGGCACTCCCTTGAATTGATACTTTGACAATATCACCGGGCTTGGTATTGAAATTATCAATTACTCTAAGAGTTTTTGAATTATTATCTCTTGTGGTGCATAATATTTTCGCAGAGCAATTTTCACAATTAGCATTTTTTGTTAAGACTATTTCTGCAAATCCATTAGTCCCGGCTTTGTCGGGATTAGATGATGAAATTACGATTCCTTCTTCAATTATTTCTTCGGAGAACATAATTATTCAATTTTATTTCTCTTTATGTTTTGAGGTTGAATATAATCCTGCGTGAAGCAAGCATGGGTCGCAGAAAAACACAAAGTATTTTGTAGTATAATAGACCAAAAGTAATCTCATGATTTTTAATTTCTCGCAAAGCCGCAAAGTTTTCTTTGAGAACTTTGCGGTTTCAATATTTTTGAACACAGATAAACACAGATTAATAAGATTTTCTCTGTTTTTCTTTAATCGATATAAAAAATTTCATGTCGTTCTGAGTCCGCTAAAGACGGACTCCTCAGAAAGACAATATTCAAAAGTCATTCTGAAAATCTCAATTAAACAAATAGATTCTTCGGTCGTCCCGCCTTTTTGGCGGGACTACCTCAGAATGACGTAAAAGTTTAATACTTAGGATAAAAAAGAAAACATTGTGTCATTCTGAATCCGCCTTAGGTGGATGAAGAATCTCGAAAACATTGACATAAAAGACTTCGTGTAATTCTGAGTCCGCCAAAGGCGGACGAAGAATCTCTAAAAATTTGAGAACATTGCATTCCTTGCAGTTTCAAAAAATTTAACTGCTAAGATGTCAACTATTTTCATCGAATTATTCAATGTTTTGTATGAAATATAATTTCTATAATTCTAATTCAATAAAAATTTATTGAAAGCCTTTCATCCTTCTGAAAAACACAATAGTTGACATAGACAGATTATTAATCTATAATATCAGCGATTAATTTAATATTTTAATTGCACCTGTGCTGCATTTATCAAAAGGAATTTTTGATAAATCTAATTTATCATAATTAATTACAGCAAGATTATCAATCATTTCAATTCCGCCATCAGATTTGCGGGCACATATTCCGCAACCAATGCATGCAGCTTTGCATACTTCTTTTGCTCGTTTTGGTTCATCTTGGTTTTTACAAAAAACAAATACATTTCTTTCAATAGGATGCATTTCAATTAGATTTCTGGGGCAGGCTTTTGCACATAATCCGCAGCCTGTACACAATTCTTCAATCACTTCAGGCATTTCATCATTTGTATTCATTATCAAAGCACCAAATGGACATGCATTTACGCAATCTCCACCTCCCAGACAACCATATTGACATAGTTTATCGCCGCCTGATACAATTGACATTACTGCACAACTTTTAGGTCCAGAATAATTAACTGGTTTCTTAGAAGCATTATATTTATTTCCATTGCATAAAATTCTTGGAATCATTTTAATGGTTTCTCCGGCTTTAACTCCAAGAATCTCTGCAATTAATTTTGTTGTTTCTTCGCCGCCTACGGGGCAACCATTTGCTTGAATTTTTCCTTCTACAACTTTTACAGCAAAATCGTAACATCCTGCATTTCCACATGCACCACAATTTGCTCCTGGTAATATTTCATTAATTTTGCCTATTAAAGGATTTTCTTCTACCCTTAATTTTTTATCTGCAAATGCCAATCCACTTGAAAATAAAAATCCTAATCCTCCCATTGTTGCAATAGCAATTATCAATGTCATTTCCATAATTACCTCGATAAATATTTTTCAAAATTAGAAGATTGATAAATTGTACCAGAAGAATCAACAATCATTACTTCTACATTTTTTAAAGATTCAGCTAATTTAATTCCCTTTCTTGGACCAAGAACAAAAATTCCTGTTGATAGGGCATCAGCAGTCATTGCATCATCGGCTATGACTGTAACAGATTGACATTCATTTGCCGGATATCCTGTAATAGGATTGAAAATGTGTGTAAATGTTTTTTTCCCTTTTCTAAAAAATTGTTCATAATCTCCGGAAGTTGAAACACCTTTTCCATCAACATTAAGTGAAGCAAGTAATTCAAATTCTTTGCGTGGATGCTGAATTCCAATTTTCCAATCTTTTCCTCTTGCAAAAATTTCTCCGCCAACATTAATCAAATAATTTTTAATCCCATAATTTGAAAGAATATTTGCTATTCTATCTGCTGCATAACCTGGAATGCAGGCATTAAAATTAAGTTTAATATTTGCCGGCTTAATTAAAATATTTGGTTCTTTTAAGGTGATATGTTTCCAGCCAATTTTTTTGAGTACTTCTTGAATTTTATTGGGTGGAGGAATATCTGGTGAATTTTTATCAAAGCCAATTAATTCAATTAAATTTCCGAGAGCAACATCAAAAGCTCCATTAGTTTCTTTCCAGAATTCATCACATCTTTTCAATACATTAAAAAATTCTTTATCAACAATTATTTCATCTGCATCTGTATTATTCAATTTCCACATTGGATTTCCAATTATATAGGTTGAAAAGAGTGTATCAATTCTTCTTACTTCTTCGAAGCCCGCATTTATTGCTTTATTGGCAAGAACCTCATTAACACCTCGAACCTGAATTTCAACGGTGCTTCCCATTGCGATAGTAGTTCGCTTAATTGTTTTTTGATTGCTGCAGGAAGCAATTAAGAAAAAAATTAATATGTATGAAATACTTTTTTTCATGTTAAATCATTCCAGCAAAACCCATGAATGCCAGAGCTAAAAGTCCAGCTGTAATTAATGTAATTGGTGCACCGCGAAAAACTTTTGGAACATCTGCCAGTTCAAGTTCTTCTCTTATTCCAGCCATGATTAAAAGTGCAAGTGTAAAACCTGTTCCAGCTCCTAATCCAAAAAATATACTTTGAAGAAATGAATAATTTCTCATTGATAAAATTAAAGCCAATCCAAGAATTGCACAATTTGTTGTAATTAATGGAAGAAAAATTCCAAGTGCACGATAAAGCGGCGGACTAATTTTTTTAATTACCATTTCAACAAATTGAACTAAAGAAGCAATTACAAGAATGAAAGAAGGTATTTGAAGAAAATCAAGATTGAATGGAATCAGAATTTTGAAATATAAAATCCAGCTTACAACAGCAGTTAAAGTCATAACAAAAGTTGTTGCCATTCCCATTGAAAGAGCAGAAGAAATTTTATTTGATACACCGATAAAAGGGCAAATTCCCAAGAACATTGAAAGCACAAAATTATTTACAACAGCAGCTGATATAAAAATAATTAGTAAGTCCATTTACTCCTCCGCTAATTCAGCATTATGAGATAAATTTATTTGAGCTGAATTTCTCTTTCTGAATTTATTGATTACAATTTCATGCTCGAGTTTTTTCTTTCTTTCAATGTATGCATTTGCAATTCCCATAAGTAAACCTAAAGTAATAAAAGCACCTGCAGGTAAAATCATTACGAGCAAAGGCTCAAATGAATTTGGGAGAATTTGGTAACCAAAAATTGTTCTTGAGCCAAGTAATTCTCTAATACTTCCCATAATTGTAAGAGCAATTAAAAATCCAATACCATTGCCAAGTGCATCCATTACAGACCTTAGAGGAGAATTTTTTGATGCAAAAGCTTCGGCTCTGCCAAGTATAATGCAGTTAACAACAATCAATGGAACAAAAGGACCAAGTGCTTTACTTAGTTCTGGAAATTTTGCTTTCATAACTAAATCTGCAATTGTAACAAAAGTTGCAATGATTACAATGTAAGAAGCAATTCTAACCTGATTAGGAATAAGTTTTCGAACACATGAAATTAAAAAGCTTGAAAATACAAGAACAAATGTAGTTGCAAGTGCCATTGCAATTCCATTTATGGCAGAAACAGTTACAGCAAGTGTTGGACACATTCCAAGAATTTGCTTGAATGTAGGATTTATTTCCCATAAACCTTTTGTAAATTCCTGCCATACAGAAACTTGTTTTTTCATAAAGTGCCTCTTTCTTTTAAGCTTCTTGCTTTTTGAATTCCACTGTTTACAATTGCAACCACAGATTTTGAAGAAATTGTAGCTCCTGTAATTGTTTGAATCTCATTTGGATTTTCGGGTATTTTCCCTTTAACCCAATTAATTTGCGGCAAGGTTTGAAGTCCTTTGAATTGATTTTTGAAATTTTCTTCTGTGATTTTTGAACCCAATCCAGGTGTTTCAACTTGTTCCAAGATTTCAATAGAAGTAATTTTATTTAAATCAGTTGAAACTCCTGCCATCAATCTAATTTTTCCTTGAAAACCATTTCCTTCTAAAGCCAGGGAATAGCCAATTAAATTTTTATTGCTATCAAATACTTTGTAGATTTCAATATCACTTGTATTAATTTTTTCATAAGATTTTCCATCCGGCTGCACGAGAAAAATTCCTTTTTCAGTTTCTGCTTTTTTATTAGCTGCAATTAATGGGCTTGCCCAATGATTTACTTTTGTAAGCAATGCTCCTGATATTATTCCAATAATTGTTAAAACAGCTACAATCTGAATAGTCTTTTTCATTACTGCTTACTCCGGCTTTGTTCTCCAAAAATTTTTGGAACTGTCAAACGATTAATTAAAGGCACAAATGCATTCATAATTAATATTGCGTACATTACTCCTTCCGGCAAGCCACCAAAACTTCTTATTACTACAATTATAAGTGAAATACAAAAACCATAAATCCACATGCCTTTAGAAGTAACTGGGGAAGTAACCCAGTCGGTAGCCATATAAAAGGCTCCAAGCAGAAAACCTCCAGCAAAAATATGAAATAATGGATTTGGATATTTTATTGGGTCAATTATCCAGAATATTCCGCTGAAAAGAATCATTCCTATTATCATTGAAATTGGAATTCTCCAGTTGACTATTCCAACAGTAATTAGAAAAATTCCACCGGCTAAAATTGCAATTGCAGATGTTTCCCCAATTGAACCGCTTATATTTCCAATAATCATTGGTTCGAGTTTAGTTAGAACTCTGTCAAATTTGTAAGCAGCAAGAGGAGTAGCAGATGATATTGTATCAACAGAAAAATTTGGTTTAGACCATGTAGTCATTGCAACTGGAAATGCAGCTTGTAAAAAAGCTCTTCCTATTAATGCTGGATTAAAAATGTTAAAACCTAATCCTCCAAATAATTCTTTTCCAATTGCTATTGAAAATATTGACCCGATTGCTGCTGCCGTTAATGAAAAATTTGGAGGAAGAATTAATCCAAGCAGTAATCCAGTTATAACAGCACTTCCATCATCAATTGTAATTTTCTTTCTTCTAATTTTTTTAATAATTGCTTCTGTAGAAACAGCAAAGAATACACAGATCAAAACAATTAGTAATTGATAGGTACCAAAAAAAATTACACCTGAGATTAAAGGAGGAATTAATGAAAGAACAACAAACCACATTACTTTTTTTGTTGACCATTTAGAATGAACATGAGGCGAGCTACTTAATTCTAATTTGTTTAATGTTTCCATAATGAAATTCTTATTTCTGCAATAAAAATTTATGTTAAGGTTACAATTTTTTGTTTTCCCAATCTAATCCATTGAACAAGAGGAATATTTGCAGGACAGTTATAAGTGCATGTTCCGCATTCCATACAAACTGCAATTCCAAGTTTTTTTGCTTCATCATATCTTCCAAATTGAGTTAAACGAGCCAATCGAGTTGGAATTAAATTTAGAGGACAAACTTCAACACATTTTCCACATCTTAAACAATTTGTTTCATCAAAATTAAATGCTTCTTCTTTTGTTAGAACAAGTATTCCAGATGTTGCTTTTGTAATTGGAACAGACAAATCATATTGAGTAAATCCCATCATTGGCCCGCCAACAATAATTTTCACTGCATCTTTTTTAATTCCGCCGCAAAAGTTTAGAACATCTATCAATGGTGTTCCAATTTTTACAATTAAATTTTTAGGCTGGTTAATGCCTTTTCCTGAAACTGTTAATGCAGCAGTTATTTGCGGTTCCCCTTTTGTTACTGCATCATAAATTGAAACAGCAGTTCCAATATTTTGAATTATGCAGCCAACATCAAATGGAAGTTTTCCTGGTGGGACTTCTCTTTTTGTTGCTGCTTTAATTAATATTTTTTCTGCACCCTGAGGATATTTTGTTTTTAGAGCAATAACAGAAATTTCAGGAAAATTTGATACAGCTTTTTCAAGTTTTTGAATTGCTTCTATTTTGTTATCCTCAATTCCTATAATCCCTTTGTTTACATTTACAGCTTTCATTATAAGTCTAAGTCCTGAAATTACATCATCAGTTCTTTCAAGCATTAATCTGTAGTCTCTTGTTAAGTATGGTTCACATTCACAACCGTTAAGAATTACATAGTCAATTTTTTTATCTTGCGGAGGTGAAAGTTTTACATAAGTTGGAAATGCTGCGCCGCCCAATCCAACAATTCCAGCATCTTTAACTCTTTGAATAATTTCTTCAGATGAAACTTTTTCAATGTCAAGCGGAGGAAGTTTAATAAATTCTTCTGTTTCATAAGTTTCAATAAATATTGACTCTCTCAATAATCCAGTTGAATTAACTGCTTGTCCTATCTTTATAACTTTTCCAGTAACTGAGCTGTGAATGTTTGAAGAGATAAATCCATTCTGTTCTGCAATCAATTCTCCAGTTTTAACTTCGCTCCCCTTTTTGATTAAAGGTCTTGCAGGCTTTCCTGTATGTTGTGAAAGAGGAATAATAACTTGTTTTGGTGCAGGCAATATTTCAAAAGGAAGATTTTCTGTTAATTCCTTATAAGCTTTAGGATGAACTCCGCCTTTGAAAGTTTTTTTATTATTCAATAAAATCATACGAATTCCAATTAATAGAATACTTATCGAGGCATAATTTATGCCATTAATTCTTTTTGCTTCCTTAATATCATGGATGATTATTCTTTGAATAGACATGTTTAATAAATAATAAACAAGCTAATCGGAGCTGAAATTGTTTTTACTTTTCAGATTTGAAAAAGTGATTTGTTATTTTGAGAAATTAGGAAGTGTAAGCAACTAAAATTTCTTTATTATAAAATTTTTCTTTTTGATTTTTTTCTTCTTCCTCTTTTACCAGTTTCAAACTAATTTTAATATTTTCATTATCAATTTCAATAATAAATAAGCCTGGTTCTGATATTTCATCATTTTCTACAGAACCTCCTGCATTTATAAATTTTATTCCTTTTCTGTTGTATTCTTTTAATTCATGACTGTGTCCATGAAGTACGAGTTTTACATTATTTTTTCTGAACAATTTAATTAGTTTTTTCTTTCCTCTTAATTTCATTGTATAACTTTCAATTCTGTTCCAGAGCGCATTGAATGAACTCTTAGCTTCTACATTATTTTTATAGAAGTGATGATGAATCATTATGATTTTCAATTTGCTTTTAATCAAAGGCAAATCAAATAATTTTTTTAATGCTTTTCTTTGCTCTTTCGATATTTTACCGTTTGAAGCAAAAGGATTTTTGAGTTTAGAATATTTATCAATAGAATTGAGACCTATTAATGCAATGTTCCCGATAATTTTTGCATAAGGAAAAATATTTTTTGAGATTGTGATTGTGTTTTCAAAAAGTTCTTTGAAATAGTTTTTAAATTGAAGAACTTTTTTATGATAATTAGTCTTCATGCATTTTAAAGGGAAGTTGGAAATATCATTAATCACCTGAATGCCGCCAAATATATCATGATTGCCAATTACTAATGATGTTTTGCTGGAATCATAGAGTTTGTTTGTTTCAAGAATCTTTCTTAGTATTAAGTAGTCATTTTCATTTGAGTTATCTGAAATATCACCGGTGATAATTAAATGGTCGATATTTTCTTCGGTAGCAAGTTTGATTAATTGATTGAAGCGATGAATATTTTGCTTTTTGTAATCTTTACAGAGATGTAAATCTGAAATGTGTGCTAATTTTATTTTTTTCATGAAAGAAATTTATAATTCAATTGTTAAGAGAATATTAAGGGAATATTAATTTATCATTAACAAGTTAAAATTTGTTTTTTGAAAAATTCTGACTTAACAATTTGTTAATCATATGTTAATATTAAAGTAACAGTAGATTAACAAAAATTTTTTAATATTGTTTTTTAAAAACAGATTAATATGAAAAAGAAAATTTTATTCATCTGTGGTTCATTAAATCAAACTACAATGATGCATCAAATTTCAATGCATCTTCAGGATTATGATTGTTACTTTACTCCATATTACAGTGATGGATTTTTAGGATGGCTTGCAAAAAAAGGAATTCTTGATTTTACAATTCTTGGCGGCAATTTCAAAAAGCAAACCGAAGATTATCTCAAAAAAAATCAATTGAAAGTTGATTACAAAGGATTAAGAAATGATTATGATTTAGTCTATACATGCGCAGATTTAATAATCCCAAAAAATATTCGAAACAAAAAAATAATTCTTGTTCAGGAAGGAATGACTGACCCGGAGAATTTTGCATTTTATCTTGTTAAGTATTTCAATTTCCCACGATGGACTGCAAGCACTGCTGCAATGGGAATGTCGAACTTATACGATGTGTTTTGTGTAGCTTCGGAAGGATATAAAAAATTATTTATTCGAAAAGGTGCAAAGCCGGAAAAAATTATTGTAACAGGAATTCCTAATTTCGATAATGCAAGACAATATTTGAATAATGATTTCCCTTATAAAAATTATGTTCTTGTTGCAACTTCGGATATGAGAGAAACTTTTAAGTATGAAAACAGAAAGAAGTTTATCAAGCAATGTTTGAAAATTGCCAATGGCCGTCAATTAATTTTCAAACTCCATCCAAATGAAAAATATGATAGAGCAGTTCGTGAAATAAATAAATATGCACCTGGTGCAATTGTATTTCAAAATGGAAATACAAATCACATGATTGCTAATTGTGATGTATTAATTACAAAATATTCATCTGTTGTTTACATTGGACTTGCTTTAGGCAAAGAAGTTTATTCTTCGTTCAATATTGATGAATTGAAAGAATTAATGCCGATTCAAAATAATGGAACTTCTGCAGAAAGAATAGCAAGAATTGGAATTCATCTTATCGAATCACAAGATTATTCGCTTGAAGAAATTCATGAACATTATGAACTTAAGACTGTTTGATTTTTATTCTTCGTTTTGTGAAGACATCAAATAATAAAATATAAAATGAAAATTGTAACTATAATTCAAGCAAGGATGTCTTCTACGCGACTTCCGGGTAAAGTGATGTTGCCAGTGCTCGGAAAGCCACTGTTGATTCGAATGATTGAAAGAGTAAAACAATCCAAATTTATTGGCGAACTCGTTGTTGCAACATCAAAGAATTCAGAAGATGACCAGATTGAATTGCTATGTCTGGAAAATAATCTCAATTGCTTTAGAGGACATTTAACAGACTTACTTGATAGACATTATCAAGCGGGAAAATTTTACAATGCAGATGCAGTTGTCAAAATTCCTTCAGATTGTCCATTGATTGACCCGCATGTGATTGATGCAGTAATTAAATATTACATTGATAATTCTGATAAATATGATTATGTGAGTAATCTTCATCCTGCAACATATCCGGATGGAAATGATGTTGAAGTAATTTCTTTTTCTGCTCTTGAAAAAGCATGGAAAGAAGCAAAAAAAGATTTTGAAAGGGAACATACAACTCCATACATCTGGGAAAATCCAGATAAATTTAAAATTGGAAATGTTACATGGGAAACAGGATTAGATTATTCAACAGTTCACAGATGGACAATTGACTTTGAAGAAGATTATCAATTCATAAAAAGAGTTTATGAAGAGCTCTACGAACCAAATTATCCATTCGGGCTTTATGATATTATTAATTTGTTGAAACAAAAACCAGAGATTTATGAGATTAATAAAAAGTATATTGGAAAATATTGGTATGAAAATTATCTCGATGAATTAAAGAATATAGAGGATTACAAAAAAAAGAGAAAATTAGAAATCAATGATGAAAATAATTATTAACAAAAAATAAATGGACAATGGCAAATAAAATAAGTTTATCAAATGATTATCCTGCAATTACAAAATCAAATGAGTATTACAACCGCGCACTTCAGTTAATTCCATCCGTTACTCAAACACTTGCAAAAGGTCCATCTCAGTGGATTAATGGTGTAGCACCAAAATATCTTGTTAAAGGGAAAGGCTCGCATGTGTGGGATGTAGATGGCAATGAGTATATTGATTTTATGATGGCTGTTGGTCCGCTTTCACTTGGTTATGCATATCCAAAAGTTGACGAAGCAATTAAAAAGCAGCTTGAAGATGGAATTACTTTTTCGATGATGCATCCTCTCGAAGTTGAAGTTGCAGAACTTATTCACTCAATTATTCCAAATGCAGAAGCTATAAGATACAGCAAAACCGGGGCAGATGTTACAAGCGCAGCGATTCGCTTGGCAAGAGCTTTCACAGGCAAAAACAAAATTTTGTGCTGCGGATATCATGGCTGGCATGATTGGTATATCTCTGTTACTGCAAGAAATCACGGAATTCCAGAAGCTGTTCAATCTTTAACTTACACTTTTAATTATAATGATATTGATTCTGTAAAAAACTCAATTGATGATGATACTGCAGCTGTAATTTTAGAACCTGTTGTATTTCAGGAACCTAAAGATAATTTTTTGCACAAACTAGCAGATTTGTGCAGAGAGAAAAATGTTGTTTTGATTTTTGATGAAATGTGGACTGGTTTTAGAATGGCACTTGGCGGTGCACAGGAATATTTTGGAATTACTCCAGACCTTGCAACTTATTCAAAAGCAGTTGCTAATGGAATGCCAATTGCAATCTTAACAGGCAAAAAAGAAATAATGGATTTGCTTGATGAAAATGTTTTCTTCTACACAACTTTTGGCGGCGAAGCTCTTTCTCTTGCAGCAGCAAAAGCAACTATAGAAGAACTTAAAGAAAAAAATGTTCCTCAATATCTTGATCGAATCGGGAAAAAGTTAAAAGATGGTTACAATGAAATTGCACAAAAATTAAAAATGGATTATACAAGAGCAATTGGTTACAATTGGCGTTCAATGGCAACTTTTGATGAAAAAGCAGGAGACCCGCTTCTTCAAAAATCTTTAATGCAGCAGGAAATGATTAAACGCGGAGTTCTTTGGCAAGGATTTCATAATATGTCTTTTTCTCATACAGAAGAAGATATTGATTATACACTCTCTGCTCTTGAAGAATCTTTGTCAATATTAAAACAAGCTATTGAAAAAAATAACTTAAGACAAATGCTAAAAGGCGAACCAGTTCAACCAGTCTTTAGAAAAGTAGATAACTTTAATATGAAACCAAAAAAGTAATTCTATGGAATTATTCTCTTTAAAAAATAAAGTTGCAATTGTTACAGGTGCAATTGGCTTAATTGGCAAAGAACATTGTAAAGCATTAAGCGAAGCAGGTGCAAATGTAGTGGTTGCCGATTTAAATGAAGACAAGTGCAAAGAATTTGCTGCAACACTTCCAAGTGAATCATTAGGAATTTATCTTGATGTTACAAATCCAGATTCAATAAAAAAATTAAGAGATAAGGTTATTGAAAAATTTGGTCATATCGATATTCTTGTGAATAATGCAGCAATTAATGACATGTTTGAAAATCCAAAAGCTGCATTAGAGCTATCAAAATTTGAAAATTATCCATTAGAACTCTGGCAAAAATCTGTTGATGTTAATTTGACAGGTGTGTTTCTTTGTTCTCAAATTATTGGTTCTGTTATGGCACAGCAGAAATATGGAAGTATAATTAATATCGCATCAACATATGGAATTACTGCACCAGACCAATCTTTATATAAAAATAAAGACGGCAAGCAAACTTTTTACAAACCTCCTGCATATTCTGCTACAAAAGGAGCTGTAATTATGTTTACAAAATATCTTGCTGCATACTGGGGGAAAGATGGTGTAAGAGTCAATACTTTAACTCCAGGCGGTGTGGAAAATTCTCAAGATGAATTTTTTATTGAGAAATATTCAAGCAAAACTATGCTTGGAAGAATGGCTAAAGCGGATGATTATAGAGGTGCACTAATTTTTCTCGCAAGCGATGCTTCGTCTTACATGACAGGGGCTAATTTAATTGTAGATGGCGGCTGGACTGCATGGTGATGAATCTTTCCTGATAAAAATTTTCAAATAATTCTAAAAATCTTATGGCAAAAAAAGAACTTTCAAAAAAACAACTTCTTAAACGAGCTTCCAAAATTAAATTACTTCTCACTGATGTTGATGGTGTTCTTACAGATACAGGAGTTTATTACTCTGCAAAGGGAGAAGAAATGAAAAGGTTTTCTATCAGAGATGGAATGGGTGTAGAAAGATTGAGAAGCCTTGTGAATGTTGAAACAGGAATTATTACAAGAGAAGATACCGAAATTGTTAAAAGCAGAGCAAAAAAACTAAAAATAACTGAACTTCATCTTGGAGTATTGGAAAAAGATAAAATTCTTAATGAAATACTTGAGAGAAAAAATCTTTCTATCGAAGAAGTTGCATACATTGGTGATGATACAAATGATATTGAAATTATGAAAAGAGTTGGATTAAGTGCTTGTCCAAATGATGCAACAGATTTTGCAAAAAATGCTGCAGATTATATAACTAAAAACAAAGGTGGTAATGGTGCATTTAGAGATTTTGCAGAACTTATTATTCAAGCTAAACTCAAATTAAAAAGTGGGAAAAAATGAAACCAAATAAAATTAAAGTTGGAAAACATTACATCGGCGAAGGAGAACCAGTTTACATTATTGCTGAAATTGGAATTAATCATAATGGTTCTGTAGAACTTGCAAAGAAATTAATTGATGGTGCTATCTTTGCAGGCTGCAATGCAGTAAAATTTCAAAAAAGAACTCCTGAACTATGTGTTCCAAAAGACCAATGGAACATCGAAAGAGACACACCTTGGGGAAGAATAACATACATTGAATATCGTCGTAAAATTGAATTTGGATATGATGAATACAAAGAAATTGATTCTTACTGCAAACAAAGAGGAATTGACTGGTTTGCTTCTGCATGGGATGTTGAAGCAGTTGATTTTCTTGAAAAGTTTAATCCTATTATGTACAAAGTTGCTTCTGCATCATTAACAGATGAAAATCTTCTAAGAAAAATTAAATCAACAAATAGACCTGTAATGCTTTCTACCGGAATGTCAACTCTTGAACAAGTTGAAGAAGCTGTAGAATTGCTTGGAACCGAAAATCTTTTAATTGCACAGTCAACATCAACATATCCATGCAGTGTTGATGAACTTAATCTAAAAGTTATACAGACATATAAAGAAAAATTTCCTGGTGTTCCAATTGGTTATTCAGGTCATGAAACAGGATTGGCACCAACGCTTGCAGCTGTTGCACTCGGTGCCACATTTGTTGAAAGACACATAACACTAGATCGTGCAATGTGGGGAACAGATCAGGCAGCTTCGGTTGAAATTGGCGGCATGTTTCGTTTGGTTAAAGATATTCGTGATATTGAGAAAGCTCTTGGGGATGGAATTAAAAAAGTTTATGACAGCGAACTTAGCAGCATGAAAAAGTTAAGAAGATTTTATAAAGAAATTGTAAACACCGGAGGTTAAAATGAAAAAGTTTATTTTAATGTTGCTGATTTTTGCAAGCCAATTCTTTGCAAAAGAATTTGTTGTTCAATCTCCAAATAAAAGCTTAAAAGTAACCATTAACATCTCTGATATTATCACTTATTCTATTTTCAAAAACGGCAGGCAAATTATAGCCCCATCTCAAATTTCACTTAAGTTATCAGATGATTTAATTCTTGGCAGTAATCCAGTTTTAATTAATTCTAAAACAAAAACTGTTAATGAAATATTAAAGCCAGTGGTTAAACAAAAGTTTGATGCAATTAAGGATAATTACAATGAACTCACTCTTAATTTGAAAAATAATTATTCAGTGATATTTAGAGTATATGATGATGGAGCTGCTTATAGATTTAAAACAGATTTTAAAAATGAAATAACAGTTTATTCAGAACAGTTCGAAGCAAATTTTACTGAAGATTATAAAATTTATTTTCCAGAAGAAGAAAGTTTCATGTCCCATTCAGAAAGATTGTATAAATATATCAATATAAGTGAAATTAATTCAAAAAGATTTTGTTCTTTGCCTGCATTGATTGAGATAGACGAAAATGTCAAATGTGCAATTACAGAAGCCGACCTTGAAGATTATCCCGGAATGTATTTGCATGGAAATGATGAATCAAAATATAAACTTGTTGGACTTTTCCCAAATTATCCATCAAAAGTAGAAACAAAAAACGACAGAGATATTTATGTGATTGAGCGAGAAAATTATCTTGTGAAAACAAATGGAAGCAGAAATTTTCCATGGCGTGTTTTTGTAATTACAGATTATGATGGTCAGCTAATTGAAAGTACAATGATTTATAAACTTGCAAAACCTCATCCAAGTGATATTGATTTTTCCTGGGTTAAACCAGGAAAAGTAGCATGGGATTGGTGGAATGCAAATAATATTTATGGAGTAGATTTTCGTGCTGGAATTAATACACAAACTTATAAATATTACATTGACTTCGCTTCAAAATATGGAATTGAGTATGTCATACTTGATGAAGGCTGGTATAAATTGGGAAACTTATTAGAATTGAACCCTGACATTGATGTAAAAGAAATTGTTGAATATGGAAAACAAAAAAATGTTGGGATTATTTTGTGGACAATCTGGAAAACTTTAGATGACCAATTTGAAGAAGCAATGAATCAATTTGAAAAGTGGGGTATCAAAGGAATCAAAGTTGATTTCATGCAAAGAGATGATGCTTGGATGGTGAATTATTATTATAAAGTTGCGAAAGAAGCTGCCAAAAGAAAATTCCTTGTTGACTTTCATGGTGCATATAAACCAACAGGATTGTACAGAACTTTTCCAAATGTAATTACAAGTGAAGGTGTGCTTGGTCTTGAACATAATAAATGGAGTGAAAATGTAACTCCAAAACATACTGTTACAATTCCATTTATAAGAATGCTTGCAGGGCCAATGGATTTTACTCCTGGTGCAATGCGCAATGGCACAAAAGAAAATTTCAGAATCATTTTTACTGAGCCAATGAGTCAAGGCACAAGATGTCATCAACTTGCAATGTATGTTGTATATGAAAGCCCATTGCAAATGCTTGCCGATTCTCCAACAAACTACTTGAAAGAAAAAGAATGCATGGAATTTTTATCTAAAGTTCCGACTGTATGGGATTACACTAAAGTTCTTGATGCAAAAGTTTCTGAATATGTATTGATAGCAAGAAAAAATGGTAATAAATGGTTTGTTGGAGCAATGACAAACTGGACTCCAAGAAAATTAAATGTTGATTTCTCTTTTATTAATGATGAAAATGAACATGCAATTACAATTTATCAGGATGGAATAAATGCCGATAGAAATGCAAATGATTATAAAGTGATTAAAAGAACCATTACAAAAAATGACAAACTCGAAATTCAACTTGCCCCTGGTGGTGGCTGGGTTGCAATTATTGAATAATTTTATAGCTCAATGTAAACTTATTTTACAATCAGCTTGTTCTTAATGAAAATTTAAGAACTAAATATGCATTTAGAAAATTATGAAATAATATCCTATCTGATTATTATTTCTGCTGCTCTGCTGTTTGTAATTCTGGAAAGAATTTTCCCGTATAATAAAGGTCAGGAAATTTTTAGAGAAGGATTTTTTGATGACCTCGCATTATATACAATTGCACAAAGTTATATACTTGGAATTTTCATTTTCACATTTATCATAAATTCAATTGACAGTATTACCGGCATATCTCGATTAAGATTGTTTGCTAATGTTCCAATCTGGCTTCAATTAATTTTTTATCTGATAACACATGATTTTTATATTTACTGGATGCACAGGTGGCAGCATAAAAATAAATTTTTGTGGCGGCTGCATGAAGCACATCATTCACCCAAAAAAGTTGATTGGCTTTCAGGCTCCCGTTCTCATGCATTTGAAATATTGATTAATCAAACTATAGAATTTCTTCCTATTGTTCTTCTTGGTTCACCTCCAGAAGTTGCTGCATACAAAGGCGTAATTAGCGCAGTTTGGGGTATGTATATTCATTCGAACATCAATGTAAAAACAGGAAAGCTGCAAATGATTTTTAATGGCCCAGAAATGCATAGATGGCATCATACAACTGGAAAAGGACGTAATAAAAATTTTGCCACAAAACTTGCTATCTGGGATTGGATTTTTAATACAGCATATCTTCCACCAGAGAAAGCAGAAGAATACGGTTTGAAAACTTATTTCCCCGATAATTATTTCAAGCAATTTATTTATGCTTTCAGACCTTTTAAGAAAAAGAACAAAAATATTTTATCAAAGATTTTTTCATTTGAAAAATCTGAAGTTATAAATTAGGAATTATCTTGTCTTTAGGATATCGAACCGAATAAATCAATTTTTTGGTTGCAGATTCTGATCCATTTAATTCAATCATCCATCTTATTCTCCCTTCATTTTCAAAAAGTAAACCTTTATCTAACTCAATTAGTTTTATTTTTATTTGTTCATTCTTTGATATTGGGATTTGGTCTTCAACAATTAATTTGATGGGTATAGTTTTATTGTTTTTTATTTTTATTTCATAAGCAAATATTCTTTCAACATCATTGCTTAAAAATTTACTTTCTGTAAAATCTTTAATTATCTGTTTTGAACAGGATATGTTTTGGTCTCTTCCTAAGGAAATTGTTAATGTATCTTTTGAAGTAAATGGATTGATATATGTTTTCCCTACAAAAGAATTTTCAAAATAAATATTTAATTCACCCGGCAAAAGATTGAATTCACTCCAGCTGCTTAAGTAAGCAATAAGAAAAGCATTGTTGTCTAGTTTAGGAACTGCATAGTATTCATACTTTGCAGGTATTGTTAAATTTTGTAATTCAATTATGTGGCTTTTATTATCAGATGGAATAGAATATTTAATTGAAGGAACAAATTCTGCTGAAAGTTGAGATTGTGCAACTTCAAAATAATCTGCAAGTGTTTCTGATTCGGCTGAACTTTCAACTACATTGGACATTGGCGAAAAAACTTTTTGTGATAATCCAACTTCTTTTCTTAACATGGGTTTTTCAAAATCTACAAACCAGGGATAAAGTTCTGGTTTATTATTATTCTGAATTGTATTTCTTGTAGAGAGAACAATATCAATATTATCCCAATCTAAACCGCTGTTTTGTTTTATGCTTGCTTTGTAATTTAGAATTGCAGGCGAGTCAATTTTATTGACGCGAATATCATAAACGGGCTGCCATGATGCATCGTTTACTAAGTAAGAAATAACAAATTCTGCTTCGCATTTTGATTTTACAGAAATAGATACTACTAATTCATTTACAGGTTTGTTAATGTTGTTGTTTAGTTCATTAAGCTGTTTAGTAAGTCTTTCAATATTTTTTTGAATGTTCTTGATATCGAGTGAAATTTCTGTTGTTTTATTTTTAATTTCGGTCAATCTTTTTCTAAAGTATTCACTAAATTTTTGCAGTTCATTAACAGTAACACCTTTTTCTTTGCTTCCTATTTCTTTGTTAGCATATAATAAATCAATTTCTGCTTTGAGAACTTCAATTTCATTTTGTTTTGAAGATAGAATTTTATTTAGAATTTCCAAAGAATCTTCAAGCACTTTAATTTGTTTGCTCTTTTCCGGGATTTTTAAATAATCAACTTTCTGGTTTACGGAAAGAATTACAAGTTCTCCTTTTGCTGAAATATTAATGCTGTTAGGGTCAATGTTTTGTGCAACATCAGTAATAATTAAATCTGATTTTCCTTTTTCAAGTTTAACTTTTGCTGTGTGAGTAATTTCTGCCCCTCTTAAGAAAACTTTTACGCTTGTAATATTTGCTTTAATGAACTGTTCATTTGAAGCGTTAATTTGATTGATCAAACTCCAAATTAATAGAAATAAAATTGATGGTTTCATAAAGTCCTCTTTCTTAAAAAAGTTGTGTTTTATACTTATAATAAATGAATCAGTTCCATCTAAAAATTCTAACTTGATAGATTTCAACCTTTCAATTGAGAAAGGCTTTCTTTAATTTTGTCTTAAAGTAATTATAATCTTCTGAAATTTATTATTAATTCTGCCATTAACCAATCATTTAATGAATGAAAAAATTATTAATTGAATTTCTTAGAAAACATTTTAACCAGGTTGCCGAAAACTGGGCTGATAAGCTTATCCAGCTTTTTAAAGATAAATTGTTAAATGCACAAATTAAAACTTTTGTAGAAAGCAGCATCACAACATTTATTGATGTCTTAGAACAAGGTGATTATAAAATAGCCGACCAATATTTGATTGACATCTATACTTTATTTTCAAGAACGAATTTAAATCTGCTTGAAGTAAGTCAGATGTTTAGTCAGGGAAGGTATGCGGTATTGAACATTATTGAAAAAGAAATTGCGAGTCCAACCGACCCAATAATTTTACTTGGATTCATAGATGAAATAATTGAACAGGTTCTTGTTCGATATGCAATGCTGCATCAAGAAGCTAAGATGAAAGAATTAAGATACGAAAGAGACAGATTAGCTTTCAAACTTGAACTTAATCAGCAATATCTGAAAAATATTTTGCATACTTCAGATTCTGCAATTATGATGGTTGATGAAAATGAAAGATTCATTGCATGGAATAAAGGTGCAGAGAGAATTTTTGGATATACAGAACAAGAAATTATTGGAAAACCATCTTCATTTCTTTTACCCGAAGGAGAAAAATATCAAGAAGAATTAAGACAAATTCAGGAAGAAGTAAAAAAAGGTGTAACAAAAATTTTAGAAACAGAAAGAAAAACAAAAGATGGAAGAATACTAAGTGTAAAATTGAGTGTGTCGAGATTGCCTGGAAGCAAAGGTGATTACTCAGGAAGGTCGATTATAATTAAAGATTTTACCGAATTCAAAAAACTTCAGGCACAAATTGACCAATCGGAAAAATTAGCAGTAATTGGTCAACTTGCTGCTGGTGTTGCTCACGAAATTGGAAATCCACTTGCATCAATTTCTTCACTTGTTCAAATACTTCAGAGAAAAAGTCAGGACCCTTTTATCACCGAACAATTATCTTACATCAAAGAAAATATCGATAGAATTTCAAAAATAGTTAGAGAGCTTGTTGACTTTTCAAGACCACCAAGTTATGAAAGAGCAATGCATGATATAACTGATATAATTAAAACTGCCCTTGGTATTGTGAAGTACGACAAGCGTGTTCGAAATGTAAAGTTTGATACTGATTTGAAAAAAAGTTTACCTCAAATTAATGTTGCAGCAGACCAGCTTCTTCAGGTTTTTGTAAATATTCTTATTAATGCACTTGATGCTATCGAAGGAAATGGAATCATCACAGTAAAATCAAATTATGATGAAGAATATATTTATGTTGATATCACAGATAATGGCTGCGGCATGGATGAAAAAACAATGGAAAAGATTTTTGACCCTTTCTTTACAACAAAAGAAGTTGGCAAAGGAACTGGTCTTGGGTTATCTGTAAGTTATGGAATTATCAAACAATACAATGGAGAAATTCTAGTTAAAAGTAAATTAAATGAAGGAAGCACATTCACAGTTAAAATTCCTATTAAACAAAATAGTTGAGGGGAAAATATGTCAGCAAAAATTTTAATTGCCGATGATGAAAAGCCAATTCGTGATTCATTGAAAATGGTGCTCGAAGAAGAAGGTTTTACAATTGAAGCAGTAGGTGATGGCGAAGAAGCTCTGCAGAAAATTCAAAATGCAAAAGGAGAAGAAAACTTTGATATTGTAATTACAGATATAAAAATGCCAAAACTTGACGGCATGCAGCTTCTTGAACAAGCTTCAAGAATTTCACCAGAAACTTTTTTTATTATTATGACTGCTTATGCATCAGTAAACACTGCAATTGAAGCATTGCGGCACGGTGCTTATGATTATTTAATTAAACCAATAGAATTTGATGACTTAATTATTCGTGTTAAAAGACTTCTTGATTACAAAAAACTTGCTCTTGAAAATAAAGCTCTGCGTCAGAGAATATCAGCAGATTACGACTTTACAAATTTAATTGGCAAAAGCGATGCAATGAAAAAAGTTTTTTCAATTATTGCACAGGTTGCACCTACAAACAGCAATGTATTAATCACTGGAAAAAGTGGAACGGGGAAAGAACTTGTTGCTAAAGCAATTCATTACAACAGCAAGAGAAAAGACAAAATTTTTCTTCCTGTTAACTGCGGAGCAATTGCAGAAAACTTAATCGAAAGCGAACTTTTTGGACATAAAAAAGGTGCTTTTACAGGTGCAACCGAAGATAAAGTTGGTTTATTCAAAGTAGCTGATGGTGGAACTTTATTCCTTGATGAAATTGGCGAACTTCCATTAAATCTTCAAGTTAAGCTGCTTAGAGCAATTGAGGATAAAGAATTTATTCCTGTAGGCGGTGTTAAACCAGTAAGCACGGATGTAAGAATTATTGCAGCAACAAATCAAAATCTTTACGAAAAAACAAAAACAGGAGAATTTAGAGAAGACCTTTACTATCGCCTCAATGTTGTTGAAATTAATCTTCCTACCTTGAATGAAAGAAAAGAAGATATTCCCCTTCTTGTTAATCACTTTATTGAAAAATATTCTAAAGAGATGGGCAAAAAAATTATAGGCGTTGATAATGATACGATGAAAATTTTAATGGCACATGAATGGCGTGGTGGAGTAAGAGAACTTGAAAATATAATTGAACGTGCTGTAATTTTTTGTAAGAAAGATATGATTACCGTTGATGACCTTGCAGAATATATCAGGGGGAATACAGAAACATATGAATATCCGGATTCACTCAAAGAAGCTCTTCATAATTTTGAAAGAGAACACATCATCAAAACATTGAAAAAATATAATTACAATAAAGAAGAAGTAGCCAAGGCTCTTGAAATTGGTTTATCTTCTTTATATAGAAAAATGGATGAACTGCATATTCCAACCAGACAACCAATTGATGATAATTACTGAAAAATGTTCCATACGCTGTGTGTTACATTGTATAGTTTTTTTTATATTTGACATACAGACACATGCTATTTAACGATGGATAACTTTATTGATACTAATACACTTTCTTATTTCGCAAGCGAACAAAATGATATTTTTTTTATTGTCGAATTTTTAGATGAGGGTCATAAAAATTATTATTCCCAGAATATCGAACAGATAATTGGCTATACTCCAGATGAATTGGACAGCTTTCCTGAAAAACTTCATTCTCTAATAGATGAAGATTATTACAGCAAAATTAGAAATGTATTGTTTGAACTTGAGTCTGATGAAACAAAAAACTCTGTAACACTTGAATACATAATTCATTCAAAAGATGGAAAAAAAATCTATCTAAAAGAATTTTTAAAAGTAATTCGTAACAATGAGGGTTTAATTTCTCAAAGGCATAGCATGATTATTAATTTAACATCGTTAAAAGAGAAGCAACAGGAGTTAGAAGAACAAAATGAAAAGCTGAAAGAACTGAATGCAGCCAAAGATAAATTTATTTCGATTGTTTCGCACGATTTAAGAGCACCATTTACAACATTGCTTGGATTTTCTGAAATTTTATTGAATGAAAAAGAACTAACTGAAGAAGAAAGAAATGAATATTTAAAATATATTTATGAAGCATCAAAGACAGAACTTAATTTGATTAATTGCTTGCTTGATTGGTCGAGACTGCAGACGGGAAGAATAAAAGTAGAACCAACAAGGCTAAATGTTAAATCGACAGTTGCAAATTCAATAATATCGCTTACACCAATTTCTGTAAGAAAAAATATTGAAATAAAAATTGAAATTCCCTCTAATTTGTATATGTGTGCTGATGAAAGACTAATAAGTCAGGCAATATTAAATCTTGTGAGCAATGCTGTAAGATTTACTCCACCTGGGAAAGAAGTTCAAATTTATTCACAAAAATTTAAAGAAGGATTTATTGAAATTGTTGTGGCTGATCAAGGAACCGGGATTCCAGAAGAAGGACAGAGTAAACTTTTTAAGATAGACCAAAAATTTATTATGGCTGGCACAGAAGGAGAAAAAGGAAGTGGTCTTGGATTAACTCTTGTTAAAGAAATTATTGATAAACACGGCGGCGAGGTCTGGTTCTATTCCAAAGTTGGTGAAGGCAGTGAATTTCATATTACTGTTCCGGAAGCAAAAAATATTCTTTTAATTGTAGAAGATGACGAAGCAATAGTTTCACTTTATAAAAGAATAATTGAACATCATCTGCCATATTTTGAAATCAAAACTGCAGTTAATGGTTACGATGCAATTACAATGTTGAAAAATATTATGCCTACTGTAATCATTACTGACCATGATATGCCTTTGATGAATGGGACTCAATTTGTTGATGCTGTTTACAAAAAAGAAACAAATAAATCTATTCCAATAATTGTTATTTCAGCTAAACTTGATGATGAAATAATAAAATCTTATTCAAAACTGGGAGTAGATAAAATTATTCCAAAACCAATCGATTCTGAAAAACTTATAAATGCAATTAAAGATTCATTAATACTTCAGTAAAGAAGGCTTGTATGGATGAATTAAATCTAACACTAAAACACTGGTATGCATTTTACACAAAACCTCATCATGAATTTAAAGCTCAACAGCAATTTGAATCTGCAGGAATTGATTATTATTTACCAGTCATAGAAACTGTAAGGCAGTGGCGAGACCGTAAAAAAAAGGTAATCGAACCGCTCTTTAGGTCATACATATTTGTTCACGCTAATGAAAAAGAAAGATTGTGTGCATTGCAGCAGTCTTCAATCGTAAGAACTATATGTTTCAATGGCAAACCTTCAATAATTCCAGATTATCAAATAGAAAATTTGAAAATAATGTTGAATGGCAATCCCGAAGTTTTTGTTGTAAACAAAATTGAAGCAGGAGAATCTGTTAGAATTATTGATGGACCTTTTAAAGGCATTATTGGAAAAATTAAAATAGTAAGCAAAGAAAAATGGCTTGCTGTTTCTGTAGATTTACTTCAGCGCTCGGTTCTTGTTCGTCTTCCGATTGAAAGTGTTGTTAAATTAATCTAATCAGGCAAAATTATGTTGAATCAAAAATCATTAAGTGAATTAAATAAAGAAGAAGAATTCACTCTTTTTTTGTTAATAAATAAATATGAAACAAAAACAACTAAAAATGGAAATTCTTATTTAAGTCTTGAGCTGCGTGATAAATCAACAATAATTTCAGCAAATCTATGGGAAAACTTTAATGATATTTTGCAGGGAATCTCTGAAAATAAAATTGTCAAAGTAAACGGCGTGCTACAAGAGTTTAATGGTTCGCCTCAGATAAAAATCAAAAGAATACGTTTTGCAAATGAAAGTGACAATGTAAGCATTGAAGATTTTATTCCAGTTTCACCTCGCAACCTCAATGATATGAAGCAAGAATTTAACGATGTTATTGGTTCGATTAATAATGAATTCTTAAAAACATTACTTGAAAAAATTTTTGCTGGAGAAAATCTTAATAATTTCTATAATGTGCCTGCAGGTGCAAACTGGCATCATGCTTATTTACACGGTTTACTCGAACATACACTTGAGCTTGTAAAAATATGTGACTTGATGTGCACTATTCATCCAGAAATTAATAGAGATTTATTGATTGCAGGGGCTTTGCTGCATGATTTTGGAAAAACAGAAGAATTAACACTTACTCCTTCATTCGAATACACAGATAAAGGAAGATTAATTGGACATATAATGATTGGTGCAATGGCAGTAGAAAAAGCAATTGATGAAATTGAAAATTTTCCGGAAGAATTAAAAAATCAACTCATACATCTAATACTCAGTCATCAAGGAAAACTTGAGTATGCTTCACCTGTGATTCCAAAAACACTTGAGGCAATTGTTCTTTATCATGCAGATGAATTAAGTGCAAAAACAAATGCGTATAAAAATGCAATTCAGGCAGAAAAAAATAGAAATGTGGGAATTAATTCCTTTGGAAAAAGATGGACTAAATTCATAAAACTTGCCGATACAGCTCTTTATATTCCAGAATTAGAATTTTTTGAATCTAACAATAAAGAAAGTTCAGATTCCAGTATAACTGAATCTGAAGAGGAGGAAAATTCATGAAAAGAATTATTATTATTTTCTTTACTGCTGTTACTTTTTTTGCGGCTCAAATTTTAGCCCAGTCAGTAGAACAATTAATTAAAGAGGGCGATAGTTATTATGAAAAATTTGATAATGAAAAGGCACTTGAATTTTATAAAAAAGCAGAAAAGCTTGACCCAAACAATTATGAAATTTTATGGAAGATAAGTCGAGCTTATGTTGACATTGGTGAACATATGCCAGCAAATACAAGTGAACAAAAAGATGCACAACTCTCTGTATATCAGAAAGCACTTGAATATGCTGAAAAATCAATTAAAGCTGCACCGGATAAATCAGTAACTTATTTGCGTCGTGCAATTGCGAATGGAAGAATTGCTCTTTTCAAAGGTGTATTTTCGGTTGCTGGTGTTGTTAATTCGGTAAAATCAGATTTAGAAAAGGCAATTCAGCTTAACAATGGAGGAAATGATATTCAGGCTGTAGCACATTATGTGCTTGCAAGAACTCATGCAAAGACAAGTGAAAAATGGAAACCTGCTCGTTCTGTTCTTGGCTTGGGGTGGGCTGATAATGAAATTGCATTGAAAGAATACAAAAAAGCAATTGAATTGAAACCAAACTATGTTATGTTCTATGTTGATTATGCAATTTCATTAATTCGAGAGAAAGATTATAAAACTGCAAGATTAATGCTCCAGAAAGCAATTGACAGTCCGATTGAAGATGAAGATGATAATGTTCGAAAAGAAGAAGCCAAAAAATTATTAAAAGAAATTGAGGGAAAATGAAATTAAATTTCGAGAAAAAATTTATTGAAAGGTTAAGCACAGCAAAAAAAGTTGTCTTTTTCACTGGCGCAGGAATATCTGCTGAGAGCGGTATTCCAACTTTTAGAGGCAGTGATGGAATCTGGAATAAAATGAAGCCAGAAGAACTTGCAAGCTTTGATGCATTCATGCGAAATCCTGATTTGGTATGGGAATGGTATCAACATAGAAGAAATATCATTAATAATACAAAACCTAATGCAGGACATATTGCAATTGCAGAATTAGAAAAATATTATGACGTTACAGTTGTTACACAAAATATTGATAATCTGCATCGCCGTGCTGGCTCAACAAAAATTTTTGAACTGCATGGCAACATCGAAAGAAATTATTGTATAGATTGCAAAACATTTTACAATTCACCTGAACTTGAAATAAGCAGCGGTGTGCCAAAGTGCAAAAAATGTGGCGGATTAATTCGTCCAGATGTTGTATGGTTTGGTGAGATGCTTCCACATGACCAATACAGCGGCGGAGAACAGGCAGCAGAAAAAAGTGATATTTGTTTTGTTGTAGGAACTTCTGCAGTAGTTTATCCTGCAGCTTATATCCCAATGACAGCAAAAAAGGCTGGTTCTTTTGTTGTAGAAATTAATATTGAACCAACAGATTTAACTCGATATGCCGATTATTCAATATTTGGCAAAGCAGGTGAAATACTTCCGGAAATTGTTGATATAGTAAAACAAATTAAAGGTGAATAATTTTTATAGAAAATTGATTTTGAAAGTAGTTAACAAAAAATAAAAATTACCGCATTTAAATTGTTGGTATTTTTGCTTATCAATCTGGTTGAGATGAAACCGCAGTGAACGCCAAGAGCACAGAGATTTTAGTTTAAGAATTAAGAAGTCATTTTTGATAACTCCGACTCTGGAAGGCGACGAAGAATCTAATTACTAAACTTTTTATAAGGTTCTTCGCTTCGCTCATAACGACATTAAGATTTTTCTGTTATTCTGAAGGAACCCTGCCTAAGGCGGGGTTACTGAAGAATCTCAAAAAATAATTTTTCACTAAGGCGCGCAAAGAATAAAGGACACAAAGAAAAACTTTGCTGCATTGTGAGAAATTAAAATTATAGAGATTGCTTCGTTCCGACAAACATCGTTAGGATTTCTTTACAATTTTATCTCTTCTTCTGCATAAGAATTTTCTGTTTCAAGAACTCTAACTTTTAACGAAGTGATATTTTCAGGCAAAGCTGACTTGATTTTATCAATTAAATAAAGGCAAATATTTTCTGCTGTCGTTTCAAAATTTACAACTACTTTTCTTGAATTCAACATTTCGAGAGCAGAAATTAATTCTTTATCTTCATTATAAACCATAATTGAATGGTCTAATTCATCAATTATAGGATTAACAATTTTTGCTAAATCATAATAATCCAGCACCATACCGTTAGAATCGGGTGTGCCGCTTATTTCAATCATGCATTTGTATGAATGACCATGCAAATTTTTACATTTCCCTTTATGAAATGTTAAACGATGACCCATTTCCCATGAAAATTCTTTTGCTATTCTCATTATACACCTTTAGTTTCTGGATGCCAAATATATTTATGCATTTGAAGTTGAAATCTTACGTTTAATCTATCTTCTAAAATCCAGTTTACAAGTGTTACTGGTTCTAATTGTCCAAATACAACTGAAAATAAAACTGTGAATTTTTTATCCAAATTATATTTAGAAATTATTTCTTTGCTCCATTCATAATCTTCTCTTGTTCCAATAACAAATTTTATTTCATCGTTTGGTTTGAGATAATTAATATTATCGTAAAGATTTTTTTTCATCATATTGCTTGAAGGACATTTTAAATCCATTATAATCATAACTCGTTTATCGACATTTTCAATAGGAAGGCTTCCCCCGGTTTCAAGCATAACTTCAAAGCCTTCATCGCAAAGGCGTTTCATCAATTCAAGAGATTCTTTTTGAAAAAGTGGTTCACCCCCAGTAATTTCAACTAAATTACAATTGTATAGCTTAACTTTATCAATAATTTCTTCGATTGTGAAATCTGTTCCATCGTAGAAAGCATAAGCTGTGTCACAATAAGAACATCTCAAATTGCAATAAGTTAATCGCACAAAAACACAGGGTAATCCAGCCCTTGAACTTTCTCCTTGAATCGAATAAAATATTTCATTTACTCTAAGCATAAATTCTCTTTTTTATTTGAAAAAATAAGAATAATGGACATGAGATTAAAGTTTCATAAAAATTTATAAAAAAGTTTGATTTCAAACTAAGTTCAAAGTATATTTACACACGTTTTTAAATAAATTTAGGAAATTTAATGGCGCATCATAAGTCAGCTCAGAAAAGAATCAGACAAACAATTAAAAGAACGTTAAGAAATAAAGCAGCATTATCTAAGATTAAAACATTGGTTAAAAAAGTCTATAGCACGCAGGATAAAGAACTTGCAGAAAAATATTTAAGAGAAGCTGTTGCAACGCTGGATAAACAAGCAGCTAAAGGAAGAATTCATAAAAATACCGCTGCAAGAAAGAAATCTGCAATTACAAAATATGTAAACAGTTTATCTGCAGAAAAATAATCACATCATTTTTAAAATTTAAGGGTTGCAAAAAAAATTTTTAGCAGCCCTTTTTTAATTTTGTATTAAATCCTTAATTGCTTCTCTTCCTTCAGTTTCTGGCAAATAAAATCTTACCTTAAATTTATCTCCCGTAAAATCTGATGGCTTCTGAATAAGTTTTTTAATTAATACAGAATGTTCAATAAAAATATTTTCATCTATTATAGAACCAAATATATAAGTAACTCCTTTTATTGTTACATTATTATTTATTTTTACAGGAAATTCATCGCTTCCAGTAATTCTAACACCAGATTCAATAGAACAGTTATTCCCAATTGTTACATTTCCTTTGATAACATCTCCCCAGAAGATTTCAACATTATTTCCAATTATAAGTGTTTGATTTGTGAAGCATGATAGATGTGCATTTTCTCTAACTGTTACATTTTTGCCAAAATTTATATTGCCTGAGATGTAAACATTTTTCATCAGGTGAAGATTGTAGTTAAGTTTTGCACCTTTACCAATGTAAACACCTTTGCCGATTTTGATGTCGAGAGGTTCGCCAAGTTTGTCCATTCTTAAAATATCTTCTATTACATTATCATCTATAAAAAAATCATCAGGGTCATCAATTAGAATTATGTCTTTTAATTTTTCATAAGCAATCTTTCTTGCAATAGCATCCATTTCTTTTAGAACTGATTTATTATTAAATCCCATCAAAACATATTGCTGCTTTGGACTTATTGCTGCAACAGAATAATTATGTTTATTGAACAATCCAATTAAATCAGTCAAATAAATTTCATTCTGAACATTATTGCTTTCTAATTTATTTATTAACTCAGCAAGGGGCTTAAATTTAAATGCATAAACACCACTGTTGAATTCTCTGTTTTCGAGCAATTCTTTTTTTGTGTAAGTAAATTCTTTTCCTCTGTATTTAATTTTATATTTCTTTTTGTCATCAAGGTTGAGAATATCTTTGTATTCAAGAATTTCAATTACATTTCCTTTTAACTTAAGAACTCTATTTCCTTTTGCATCTTTCTCTTTAACTCTGATTATTCTTCCGTAGTAATTATTTTGAATATCACCTTCATAAATTCCGGTAAGAACTATCATATCAGAATTTGATTTTTCAAACTCTTCTTTGAAGAACTGAACAGTTTCTGCATCAATTAATCCCATATCCCCAGGGAAAACATAAACAGTACCATCATACTTTGAAGCGTCAATATTTTTAAGTGCAGTTTGAACTGCATGTCCAGTTCCATTTTGAACTTCTTGATATACATAAATTAAAGAATCTTTTTTGCCCACGGTTTTGATTACATCTTCTGCTTTAATTCCAACAACAACAATAATATTTGATTCCGGCAAGCCTTTTGCACATGCATTGTATACGCGTTCTACGGTTGGAATTTCCCAAATTTTATGAAGCATTTTTGATGTCTGCGATTTAATTCTTTTGCCATGACCTGCAGCCAGAATAATTACAGTTTCCTTTTTATTATAATCAAATTTATCCGAGTATTCTTTGACTAATTCTTCAATTGATGAAGTGCTGTTCATTTGTTCCTCTTTTTAAATTTATGTGCTGAAATTTAACAATAATTGATTAATTATTTTATTGAAGACAGGGTTAAATTGTTCTTCCTTTTTATGATAATTTTTATTAATTCTTGCATCAAAAAAAATGGATTTTGTGGAAATATGAAGAAAATATATTTTCTTATTTCAGTTCTATTTGTATTAAATAATACTTTTGCACAAGATAAAGGTTTTGGATTAGGAATAATGATAGGCGAACCAACAGGTTTTAGCGCAAAATACTGGTTAAATAATAAAAATGCTTTTGATGGTGGATTAGCTTATTCTTTTGTAAAAAAACACAATGCCGTATCTTTACATGCGGATTATTTATATCATAATTATGATTTGATAAAATCAAATTATAAAATTCCAATTTATTATGGTTTTGGTGTTAGAATGCGTTTCATTGAAAATGAAGATAATTCACTCGGTGCTCGAGGTGTGATTGGCGCAGTTTGGCTGAGTGATAATTTACCTATTGATGTTTTTATAGAGTTTGTTCCTGTCTTTAACCTTTTCCCAGCAACAGAATTAAATTTAGATTTGGCAATTGGAGCAAGGTATTATTTTAAGAGATGATGGAAAACCAGGAAATTAAAACTTACTTTGATACGCCTGAGCGCTCAAGCGCAGATGATATAATCAAAGACTATTTGATATTTCATCTTAATCCACTTATAAGCCAGATTCTTGAAGGCTTTCCTGAATTAGCTGTGATAATAAATAAAAACCGTCAGATTGTTGCTTTTAATAAAAAAGCAGTTGAAACATTTAAAATTTCTGATGCAAATAAACTTTTAGGAATGAGAATTGGCGAGGCATTAAATTGCATTCATAGTTATGCGATGCCGGCAGGCTGCGGCACTTCTCAATTTTGCAGAGAATGCGGTGCAGCAAAGGCAATAAAATTTACAAATGAAAATAAAATTCCATCCGAAGAGGAATGTAAAATTACAGCTATCTTAAATGGAAAAGAATTTTCTTATGAATTTCTGGTTAATACTCAACCAATAACATTTAAGGACTCTGAATTTACTTTGTTTGCAGTGAAAGATATTTCAAGTCTCAAACGAAAAGAAGCACTCGAAAGAATTTTCTTCCATGATATTTTAAATACAGCAAGTGCAATTGACGGCATTATAAAACTTTTAACCGATGAAAAAGATGATGAAGGAAAAAAAGAATTAATAAAAGCACTTAACGAAGCAGCTCAGCAGCTTCTTAATGAAATAATTTCTCAAAGAGACTTGAGAAATGCAGAGGATGGAAAATTAGGAGTCGACATAAAAGAAATTTCTACAATCGATTTTCTTAAAGCAGTGCACGAAGTTTATAAAAATCATGAACTTGCAATAAATAAAAATATTGTTGTTGAATATCCTGCAGAATGCAATGTTTTTGAAAGTGACAGAACATTGTTGTTAAGGTCTATTGGCAACTTAATTAAAAATGCTCTCGAAGCTTCAGGTGAAGGTGATACAGTAAAAATATTTTCTTACTGCAATCATGAATTTGTATACTTCAATGTTCATAACAATCAAGTAATACCTGAAAATGTGCAGCTGCAATTGTTTCAGCGTTCATTCAGCACAAAGGGAGCTAAGGGCAGAGGCTTGGGTCTTTACAGCGTCAAACTAATCATAGAACAATACTTGAAAGGAAAAGTTACTTTCGTTTCAAACGATATGCTTGGAACAATTTTTACAATTCAATTGCCTATTAAATTTAACTCAAAATAATTATAGAGGGTAAAATGATTAAGAAAATTTTTTTGTTAATCTTAATTTTCAGCATCGAAAACTTTATAACTGCACAAAATAATTTTGAAAAAGACACAATAAAAACATCAAAAGGAGATTTAATAATTACTTTCATAGGTCACGGCACATTGATGTTTAATTTTAATGATTTAGTAATTCATGTAGACCCAGTTGGAAGATATGCAGATTATTCAAAACTACCTAAAGCTGATATTATTTTAATTACACATCATCACGGCGACCATCTTGATAAAAAAGCAATTGATACAATAACGAAAAAGGATACAGAATTGCTGTGTACCGAATTATGTTATAAACAATTGAATTCTGGTAATGTTATCAGAAATGGTGAAGAAAAATTTGTTAAAGGAATTAAAATTGAGGCTGTTCCTGCTTATAATATCGTTCATAAAAATAATGATGGAAATCCATTCCATGTAAAAGGAGAATGCAATGGTTATGTAATTACATTTGGTAATAAAAGAGTTTATGTTGCAGGAGATACTGAAAACATTCCTGAAATGAAGGAATTAAAAAATATTGACATTGCATTTCTTCCCATGAATTTGCCTTATACAATGACTCCACAAATGACAGCAGATGCAGTTAGAATGATTAATCCCAAAATATTTTATCCCTATCATTATGGTAACAGCGATTTGAATGAATTGCTGGAATTACTGAAAGACAAAAAAGATTGTGAGATAAGAATCAGAAAGATGAAATGATTTTAGTATTCAATAAATAAAGCTAATAAACCAACAACGAAAAGGACTAATCCTGTAATTAATTTATCATGATGTTCAAGAAAATTCCATTTTAATTTGCTTATTCCTTTCGAAGCTAAATAAACAAGAAATAACATGCCAGCGACAGTTACAATAAAATAAACTGCTGAAACTACGAATATTCCAGTCCATCCTAATTGGCTGGCTGTTAGATAATAAATTTCAATTTCAAGACATGGAGAAAAAAACATTGCAACTACCAGGGACAGAATTATTGATTTCTTATTTTTCTTTTTCTGAATAATCGTTTCAATATCAATGTGATGATGCTTATGATGAGATGTTCTTATTTTATTGTGTCTGTATTCTAAGTAAAAATAAATTATGCTTAGTGCAATTAAGATTGCCGGTGCTATAATTTTTGTAATGAAAAAATAAGACTCGGACAATTTATAGCCAGCAAATCCAATTATAATTCCAATTATAATTGTGCTTGATATATGGGAGATGCTCGTTATTGTTGTAATTGTTAGTAATTCCTTTTCACTCCATTTTTCTGTTCTGCCAATTGCAATTAGCGGCAACCAGTGACTTGGAATTAAAGCATGTGCAATACTTAACAATAAACTGCCAATAAAAACATGTATGATTGGATGCATAAAGAATATTCATAATTGAATACTCAATTATAATGAAAATGATTGAATATATGACAGATCTTTTTGAATTAGTTTTTTCTTTTGTTCTCTGGTTTTAATATTACAGATAAATTTAGCAGAATGAAAATTACAGTATCTGTTTTTGCAAGTGCGAGTATATATTCATCTTGATTGTCTTTTCCAAAATCGGGCGGTTCTTCAATTTCAGAAGCTTTAACATCATAAACTGCCTCAACTTCATCTACAATTAAACCTACTCTTACCTGCAATCCATCAATTTTATCTTCCACAATTACAATTCTTGTTTTTGGATCGTATTCTTTTTCGGGCATATTAAGTTTTAGTCGTAAATCAACAACAGGTACAATGTTTCCTCTTAAATTTATTACACCTTTTACATATTTGGGAGTATTTGGAACAGGTGTAATATTTATCATTCTAATAATTTCAATAATTTTTAGGATTTCGATGCCGTAATGTTCTGTTCCTAAAGAAAACTTTAGATATTTTCCTTCCATATTTAACAGAGCTTTTGTTTTGCCTTCTGTTAAAGTTGTTTCTTCTTTATTTATAATTTTTCTTGCATTGTTTGCAAGGTCAATTTCACTAATATAACTTCTTGCCTCAGCTTTATCTTTATCAGAACAAGCAGCATCTGCAAAACGCTTATCTACAAATTTATTTAAGTCGATTATTGTACCAATTCCCATTTTATCATGCATATAATGCTGAATAAAATCAAGGTCTTTAATTACTGGATAAAGATTATTTGTTTTAATTCCTTTTGGTTCGGTTAAAACATTTTTGAGAATTGGAACTGTAAGCCCAAGTTCTTTTTTAGGATCTAAAAATTCAACAGCAATTTCTGCGGCAAGAGCTGGCTTTTGAGAAATAAATTTTCCAGAATAAACAAGCATTTCTGTAAATTCTTTAACAGCTTCAGGAAAGCGTTCGATGAAATCAGCCTGCATTGCCAGAACACAGCAAGGATGATTTTCCCATAGCTCACTTGATAAAAATTCCAATTCAGCAATTCCAGTTGCAATTGCTTTTGTGCCGATTGGTTCTGCAACAAGATATCCACATGCATCAGGATTACCAGATAAAAATTCAGGCATTTTGATTGGTGCTACAACTTCAAATTCTACATCAACATTTTTTTGCCCAGTTACTCCAGGATTTAATCCAACATTCTTGAAAAATGCATGTGCAAGCATGTTATGAATTGACATAGTATGAGGAATATAAAATGATTTTCCTTTGAAGAATTCTATTCCTTTTTCATCATCTCCAGTTTTGTTTCTTACACAAATACTTCCATTTTTATGTGCAAATAAAATTAATCTCAAAGGAACACCATAATTGTATAAGTCCATAGCCAGCGGAGCAAGAATAAAGGCAGCATCAGCAGAACCATTTTCAAGAGCTTTGGCAACTGCGTTCCAGCTTGGCAGACATTCTGTTTCCAATTCAAAATGTTTTGGATTTAGTTCCCCTTTTTTAATTAAATATTTTAGAACACCAAGTGTTAAGTGGTCTGTAATCTGAATATGAATAGCTTTTATTAATGCTTTCCCTGTTTTTGTAATTCTTGAATCTAAAGAACGAGTTTTTATTTCTTCCTGAACTTTGATGCCAAAGGCTTCATTAATTTTTTCAAGAAGTTCATCTTTATTAAAAGGTTTTGAAATAAAACTGCTTACGCCAGCCTCGTTTGCTTTTTCAACTTCTTTTTTTTCTCCTCTTCCTGTTGCCATTAAGAAAGGAATATTTTTAGTATTTTCATTACTTCTTACCCACTTAAGAAGCTCAAATCCATCCATTTCAGGCATATTCCAGTCACTGATGATAAGTTCAACCGATGGGTCATTCTGCAGAATTTTTATTGCACTATTTCCATTTTCAGCTTCAATAATGTTATTAAATCCAAGTGCATTGAGTGTTTTGATTTCCATCTGGCGCATTACACCAGCATCTTCTACAAGGAGAATTTTAATATTTTTTTGAACGTCCATGTATTTCCCGAATACTGTTTAGATTTGTTCAAATTATTATCGAATAAAAAATCAAAAATTTTATTTGTTATAGCAGAATAAAATTTTTATTTCCAAATAAAATTTAAAGTGTGGAGAAATTTTGGGAACCATGGAATATGTTAAATTTTAAAAACGCTGCCCAATATTTTTTTCATGCCTAATTTATCTTTTCAAATTTGTTAAACTAAAAGAGGAGTTGATTTATGGCTGAATTACAGAAACTCAAGAAAATTGCGTTTGTTGGAAATTATCCACCCCGTAAATGTGGAATTGCTACCTTTACATTTGATTTAAGAAATGCAGTTAATAATCAATATCCTCAAACAGATTGTATAGTTCTGGCTCTGAACGATAGAGATCAGGACTTTGAATATCCATCCGAAGTTAGATTTGTAATTAATAAACAGGATATTAATACTTATCAGAAAGCAGCTGACTTTCTTAACTTCAATAACATTGATGTTGTTTGTCTTCAGCATGAATATGGAATTTTTGGCGGTGTGGAAGGAAGTCATATTTTAGCTTTTCTGCGTAATTTAAGAATGCCTGTGGTAACAACACTTCATACAATTTTGAATGAACCTAATCCAGACCAGAGAAGAGTAATGAAAGAATTAATTTCTTATTCAACTCGTTTAATAACTATGACAGAAAAAGGGAAAACATTTCTTAAAGAAATTTATAATGCTCCTGAAGAAATTATTGATGTAATACCCCATGGCATTCCTGATATGCCTTTTGTCGACCCAAATTTTTATAAAGACAGATTTAATGTTGAAGGCAAATATGTAATTTTAACTTTTGGTTTGTTATCACCTAATAAAGGAATTGAATATGTTTTAAAAGCTTTGCCAAAAGTATTATCTGTTTTCCCGAATCTTGTTTATATTGTTCTTGGTGCAACTCATCCAAATATTGTTAAAGAATATGGCGAATCTTATAGAATGAGTCTTGAAAGATTAGCTCATGATTTAGGTATCAAGAAAAATGTAATATTCTATAACCGGTTTGTAGATTCAGAAGAATTAAAAGAATTTATTGGTGCTGCAGATATTTATATAACACCATACTTAAATAAAGCTCAAATAACTTCTGGTACTTTGTCATATTCTTTCGGATGTGGTAAAGCAGTTATTTCTACACCATACTGGCATGCAGAAGAATTACTTAATGATAATCGTGGTGTAATTGTTCCCTTTGCAGATTCAAACGCAATAGCAGATGAGATTATTAAATTACTTCAGGATGAACCGAGACGCCATGCAATGAGAAAAAAAGCTTATATGCTTGGAAGAGAAATGGTATGGAATAACATTGCTCACTTATATGTCGAATCATTTCAGAAAGCAAGAAGTCAACGACTTGAAAAGCTGCAAAATATTTCTTCTGTAAAAACTTTGAATGAACAGAGCATGGAGCTGCCCGAGTTCAAATTCAATCATTTATTTAATATGACTGATTCAACTGGAATAATTCAACATGCAAAATTTACAATTCCATTATACACTGAAGGTTACTGTCTTGATGATAATGCTCGAGCTTTTCTTTTAACAATATTGCTTGAAGAAATTGGTTTAATGGATGAACAAATAGAATCACTAGCTAAAAAGTACGCTGCATTTATTCTTTATTCATTTAATGAAAAGAAAAATAGATTTAGAAACTTTATGGATTTTAACAGAAAATGGAAAGAAGATGCTGGCTCTGATGATTCACAAGGAAGAGCGCTTTGGGCACTTGGAACATGTGTCAATAGGTCAAGAAAACGAGATTTGCAAATGTGGGCAACTCAATTATTTAATAAAGCATTACCAATTTTAACTGAACTTACATCTCCTCGCGCTTGGGCATTTGGCTTAATCGGAATTTATGAATATCTGCAAAAGATGAGTGGCGATAGAGTTGCAATTCAGATTCAAGAAAATTTAACTCAAAGACTTATTGAACTTTATGAAAGAAATTCAAATGAACAATGGAAATGGTTTGAAGATTATCTGGTTTATGATAATGCAAGACTTTCGCAAGCACTAATTTTAACAGGAAATTATTCTCATAATCAAAAGGCATTTGATATTGGTATTGAATCTTTGAAATGGCTGGTTGAACTTCAAACAACAGAAGCAGGTTATTTCAGACCAATTGGTTCAGATGGCTGGTATAATCGCAATGGTTCAAAAGCAGATTTTGACCAACAGCCAATAGCAGCTTATGAAACTGTTTCAGCTTGTATGGATGCATTTCAAGTTACAGAAGATTATTATTGGTACAATAAAGCAAGAATTGCATTCGAATGGTTTTTAGGCAGAAATGATTTAGGTTTGGCTTTGTATGACCCTGTAAGCGGCGGCTGCTACGATGCTCTTCATGTTGACAGAGTAAATATGAATGAAGGTGCTGAATCTACTTTATCATTCTTGCTTTCTCTTGCTGAAGTTTATAGAGTTGAAAACCTGATTAAATCTTATGAACATGTAAAAAATTATGAATAATACTTCGAAAATTATATAAAAAATGGAGTGATGTTATGAGTAATTCTTCTCATGAATTATTTCATAGATACGAAGGAAATCCAATAATAACAATTTATGACATACCATATCCTGCTAATTCTGTATTTAATTGTGGGGCAGTATCAGTAAATGGAGAGACAATTTTACTTATTCGTGTAGAAGATTTAAGAGGAATATCACACCTTACTGTGGCTCGAAGCAAAGATGGAAAAACAAATTGGGATATTGATTCAAAACCAACTTTGCCTCCAGACCCGATTAATTATCCAGAAGAAATCTGGGGAATTGAAGATCCACGTATAACTTATCTTGATGAATTGAAAAAATATGCAATTACATATACAGCTTATTCTCATGGCGGACCTTTAGTTTCTCTTGCAATGACAGAAGATTTTAAAACATTCGAAAGAATTGGTGCTGTTCTGCCTCCAGAAGATAAAGATGCAGCATTGTTCCCTGTAAAATTTGGTAATCGATGGGCAATGCTGCATCGCCCCATAATTTCTACTCCTTACTCTGCAGCTCATATATGGATTTCGTTTTCACCAGATTTAATTCATTGGGGAGAACATAGAATTTTGATTAGAGCAAGAGAAGGTGCATGGTGGGATGCAAATAAAATTGGTTTGTCGCCTCCTCCAATTCAAATTCCTGAAGGATGGCTGGTTTTATATCATGGTGTAAAGAAAACTGCAAGCGGAGTAATTTATCGACTTGGTCTTGTATTGTTAGATTTAGAAGACCCAACCAAAGTACTGCGCAGAAGTGATGAATGGATTTTTGGTCCAAGAGAACATTATGAAAAAGAAGGTGATGTTGATGATGTCGTATTTCCTTGCGGCTGGATTATAGATGGTGATGATGTTAGATTATATTATGGAGCTGCAGATTCATGTATTGCACTTGCTACAGCAAAATTAAGTGATTTGAGAAAATATATTTTATCATGCCCAGTGGCAGAAAAATCATTAAGATGGGGATAATTATTTACAAAGAAATTAGACAAATTTTTACTGCACATCATGTGTTTAATACACAGATGTGCAGAGTTTTTTATTTATTTGTGTTAATAAAAATTTGATAATTATTAATTGAGCAGATTGGGAAACTTAAAAAATATATGGCAGCCGAAACTTATAGATAAAAATTTTAGAACGAAATTTTTCGTTTCATCTTTTTTGCTTTTAATAGTTTTATTATCACTTGCAAAATTTCTTGAATATAACGAAACCCGCACCGGTTTTTCTTTCAACGATCCGATTTTAAGTTTATTTAAACCTATTGATATAACCTGGTTAACTTTTGTTCTGATTTATTCTGGAGTAGTAGTTATTTTGGTTCATCTTACTTTTCATCCAGACAATTTTCTTATTGCAATTCAATCTTATAGTTTAACAGCTCTTTTAAGATTAATAACAATTTTTCTTCTGCCGTTGAATGCTCCTGTTACAATTATTCCTCTTAAAGACCCTTTTGTTGAATTCTTTGGCGGGGGAAATACTTTATTAAGAGACCTTTTCTTTTCTGGTCATACAGCCACTATGTTTGTCTTTTTTCTCGCTGCAAAAAACAGAAAACTAAAAATTATTTTTCTGATTTCAACAGTTTTAGTTGGATTATTTGTTTTGATTCAGCACGTTCATTACACAATTGATGTAATTGCCGCACCATTTTTTGCTTATACATCTTATCGAATAATAATTATTCTGAATCGGAAACTTGATAAGCAATAATTATCGAATCAAATAAATTTCATTTTGTCTGTTAGATAAAAATTCGCATCCATCTTTTGTTACATAAACCATTTCTTCAATTGTTGCAATTCCATAATTCTCAATTGTCAATCTTGGTTCAATTGTAAAAACATTTCCTTCTTCAATTTCAAGCATAGGAAGATTTCCATATCTTTCCCACTTTGGTCCTAAAAGCGCACCTCCATCATGAACAGAACGACCTACTTGATGTCCAAGCCCATGAGGAAATTCACTGTAGCCGTTTATCTGAATATAATTTCTTGCAACTTCATCAATCTCCCAGCCTTTTTTGCCTGCTTTCAATTCGTTAGCTGCTTTTGTAATTGATTCTTTTATAACATCAAATCCTTTTTGAACTTCATCAGGAGGATTATTTTCGTTTGGCTTTAATACATACCATGTTCTTTGCAAATCAGAACAATATCCATTTATTTTTAATCCGAAGTCCATGTTAACAACATGTCCATGCTGAATAATTCTGTCAGTAGGACCAGAGTGAGCTCCTGCAGTATCTGGTCCTGAAAAAACAGAAGGACAATATTCTTTATCCCATGCAAGTTCAAATCCTCTTTCTTTTACAAGGTCATGAACAAAAGATGCAATTTGTTTTTCTGTCATTCCTGGTTTCATGTAGCTGCTAACTTCATCAAAAATTTTTAATGTTTCTTTAATCGCTTCTTTAATTAGTTCTAATTCTTTTGCAGTTTTTCTTCCGCGAAGAGCTGCTACAAGTTCCTCTGAAGAAACGAGCTTGTTTATATAATCAGTTTCTTTAAGATTATCTAATAAATCGAGATATAATCCATAAGTTAAACCATCTGCAAGACTTGAATTTTTTGAATAATTAATTGCAATTTTATTTGGTTTAATCAGGTCTAAAACTTCCAGCAACTTTTCTTTAATCGATTTCAAATAAGGATGAATATTTTTATAAGTTCCAACAGCTTTCATGTTTTCATATTCAAGTGAACCAATAATTGCATGTGTGTTTCCATCTTTTGTAATTATAAATGCCGATTGCCATGTTGCATTAGTTCCAACCAGAATATCCATCATCGGATCTTTAATGTTTCCTGTTTCTCGAACATAAATTAGCCACATATCAATTTCTTTTTCTGAAAGTAGTTTTGATGCCTGTTCTATTTTTTCGAGTATCAATTCTTTTTGCATATGAAACCTCAATTTTATGATTCAAAGAAGATTAAAATTATTGTTGTGATTTGATTAGTATGATTCATGAAATTATGATTGGTCGACTTTGTTTTTTGGAAGTGAAAATGTAAATGTTGTTCCTTTGCCAGGTTTGCTTTTTACCCATATTCTTCCGCCGTTTTTTTCAATCATTTCTTTACAAAGAATTAATCCCAAACCGCTTCCTTTTTCATTTTTTGTTCCACTTTTAGTAAATGGTATGTCAATCCTAAATAATTTTTCTATGTCATTTTCATCCATGCCAATCCCTGTATCGCTTATCGATACTTCAATTATTCCATCTTTTTCTTCTGAATTAAAAATTATCTTTCCTTTTTCATCTGTGAACTTGATTGCATTGGAAAGCAAATTTTGAAGTACAGAAAAAATCATATCTTCATCTGCATAAACAGTATGTTCTTTATTAATCTTATTTGTTATCTCTATATTTTTAATAGCTGCATTGTGTAAAAGAAGATTAATAGCTTTACTTGCTGTATTGTGAATAAGAAAATTTTTCGGATTGAAGGATATAGTTCCTATTTGAATTCGTGACCACTGCAATAAATTTTCAAGCAGTGAAAATACAGTTTTTGCTGCTTCATTAATATTTTCTGCAAAAGATTTTATTTCATCTTTGCTTAATTCTTCAATATCCTGATATAAAAATTCAGAAAAACTTAAAAGCGAACTGAATGGACTTCTTAAATCATGAGCAATTATAGAGAAAAATTTGTCTTTGGCTGCATTTGAGTTCTTTAATTCTTGATTGAGTGTTTCTAATTTTTGAATTAATTCTTTCAGCTGAGCCTCTTGTTTTTTTCTTTCAGTAACATCTCTTAAAATTCCGCGGTAACCGATGATTTCTCCATCTTTATTTTTTACGGCTACAGAAGTTTCTCTTACAACAGCAATTTCACCATTTAATTTTTTTATCTCAATTTCAAAATCTTTTACAAAACCATTTTTGATTAATTCATTTTTGAATCTTTCTCTGTCTTCGGGATTAACATATAGGTCAGAAATTATATTAATGTTGTTAAGTTCTTCTAAAGATTTAATACCAAGAAATTCCATTCCCGAAGGATTAAGTTCAACAAATTTTCCTTCAATTGTGCTTTCATATACAACATCTTTAATTTCCAGAAAAAGTTCTTTATACTTTTTTTCGGCTTCGCGTAATTTTTCTTCTGTTTCAACAAGTTCTGTTATGTCTTTGCTCAAGCCAACATAGGCAATCGGTTCGCCTTTTTCATTTCTTACTACGGATGTGCTGAGTTCAATAACAAACTCACTTCCATCTTTTCTTTTATTTATAAGCCTTCCATGCCATCCGCCTTTTTGTGTGGCTTCGTTTATTTCTTTAAGAACTTTTGGGTCATTTTTTTCTGAGCGGAGAATTTCTGTATTCTTCCCAAGAATTTCTTCAAGCGTATATCCATAAGTATCGAGAAAAGTTTGATTAACAAAAATTGTATTATGATTTAAATCTGTTACACTTATGCATTCATGAACTGAATTTATGGCGTGTATTAGAAGTTTAATGTTTTCTTTGGATTCAAAAAAATTAGTTTTGTGGGGATTTTTATTTTTTCGATTACTATGATTTCGGCTGGTATTCATATTTTTTTAATGCACCCTAAAAGAAATATAAGTTTCAGTTTAAATATACAATATTTTTAAATCTTATCTGAATATTTTTTTATTGCCTTCTTGAGTCTATCCATAATAGCCAATCCCAATCCTTCTTCTTTAATTGGTTCAACTAAAATTACATCGATTTCTTCTTTTTCAAATTCATGCAGAGATTTAAATAAATTAGCTGCAGCTTCTCTTAAATCTTTTGATGGTGATAAAATTTTAACCGATGCAAAGTTGTATTGAAATTTTTCTTCATTAAAATAAAGAACCCCAATTTTTTTGTTAGTATATTTCTTTAGATTTTCCTCATTCAAAAATAATATTGGTTTAACAGGCGAGTAATGAAATGGAAGTTGTCCGGGTGCTGTAGGTTTAGTTGATTCTAAATTTAAGAGCAGTCTGCATTTAATTGTATCTTCAATTTCTTCTTTCGATAAACCGCCAGGACGCAGCAAATAAAAATTTCCTCCATCAAACTGAATAATGGTTGATTCTAAACCTATGTTACATTTTCCGCCGTCAAGAATTAAATCGACTTTGTCTCCAAGACTTTTTTTAACATGCTCAGCTTGAGTGGGGCTTAAATGACCAAATTTGTTTGCACTTGGTGCTGCAATAGGAGTTTTACTTTTTTCAATTAATTCTAATGCAACTTTATGATTGGGCATTCGTATTGCAACAGTTGGATTTCCTGATGTTACAATGTCAGGAACAACATCAGTTTTGGGAAGAACAAGAGTAAGCGGACCAGGCCAGAATTTTTCGATTAATTTATCGATTCTCTCATCATCATAAATTGCATATTTTTTTATCCATCCTTTTTGTGATATATGTAGGATAAGAGGGTTAAAAGCAGGCCTTTTCTTTGCTTCAAAAATTTTTGCAACTGCAATTGGATTTAATCCATCTGCACCTAAACCATAAACTGTTTCTGTAGGAAAAGCAACTAGACCACCATTGCGAATTATCTCGGCTGCTTTTGCTATTGTTTCGCTGTTTGCTTGTACGATATTCATATTTTTAATTTTTTGTGCTGCTAAAATAAAGAGTTTTGGATAAGAAAAATAATTCTATAATTTTGAATTGTAATTTGATTAATTAGAAAAAATAAAGAGTTGCAGAATGAATGAACTATCATACTTAAAAAAATTTGTAAAGCTTTTAGCAGATGAAAGCAAAAAAATTATAAAAGAATATTACCGCAAAGAAATAATTATTGAAACAAAAGATGATTCATCACCAGTTACAATTGCAGATAAAAAATCAGAAGAGATTATGCGTCAATTAATCATGCGCGAATTTCCTGACCATGGTATAATTGGAGAAGAATTTGGCGATTATAATCCTGATGCAGAATATAAGTGGATACTCGATCCAATTGATGGAACAAAAAGTTTTATATGTGGAACACCATTATTCGGAACTTTGATTGCATTGCTTAAAAACGATGAACCAATTTTAGGTGCAATTAATTTGCCTGTTCTTGATGAATTTTTAATTGGAGATAATACATCAGCAGAATTAAATGGGAATAAAGTTAATGTAAGAAAATGTGAAGATGTTTCTGCTGCGGTGCTTCTCATTACAGACTATAACAACTTTGAGAAATATCGCAGTCTAACTGGCTTGAATAATTTAATTAGAAGAGTAAAACTTTTTAGAACCTGGGGTGATTGTTATGGTTATTATCTTGTTGCAACAGGTTATGCTGATATAATGATTGACCCAATTATGAGTCAATGGGATTTAACAGCATTAATACCTGTAATAAATGGAGCCGGCGGCACAATAACAGATTATTATGGAAATAATCCTTTGAAAGGGAACAGCATTGTAGCAACAGGCGGCACAATTCATAATGAGGTTATAAAAATTCTAAATCAAAATTAATTTAATAAAATAACAACATACTTTTCTTTATTGCATAAAATTTCAAATAAGAGTTGATTTTTTTTCATTAATTATTATAACAAGGAAAAAGATTTTGTAAGTAGTAAACAAAAGAGCGCTGAGGGCAATTCAAATGAAAAAAATCATCCTTGCAGTTTCAATAATAGTTATAGTAATAATTAATTCCTGCGGAGAAGGAATAACCGAACCACAGCCAGGAAGAAGGGATTATGTGTGGAGTGTAGATACAATTTCCTCTCCGCCAAATCTGTTTTATATGTTAGCCTGTGTGGAAGCAGCCCAACAAATTTATGGGCAGTTGGGTCTGCTGATGAATCAGTAAATGCTTTATGTCACCCTCTTATAAAAATCTATATCTGCACGATAAAAGCAAATAAGTATAGCAAAAGTATAAAATTAATGTTGGTTAAGTAAAAATTTATAATTTATTTCACAATCAGTAATTCAATTAAGTGTAAAATTTTTCCAGTTTATTTTTAGCATTTTAGCAGTTAATAAATTCATAATCTGTTATATTCATTTTGAATCCTTTATGTAAATTGCTGCATCATATCAGCAGCAAAAATTAAAGGAGTTTATAGATGAATAACAATATTATTGAAGGAACAGATTTTAATTTCCAAAAAGAAGTTTTAGAATCAGAACTTCCAGTGCTTGTAGATTTCTGGGCACCTTGGTGTGGCCCTTGTCGAATGGTAGCACCAATTGTTGAAGAAATTGCTAAGGAAAATGCAGGTAAATTAAAAGTTGTAAAAGTTAATACAGATGAAAATTATGGGGTTGCAGCTCAATACGGTATTATGAGCATTCCTACACTTGGAATCTTCAAAAATGGAAGAATGGTTGATGCTGTAATTGGTGCAGTTCCAAAATATCATTTGATGTCGAAAATCAAACCTTATTTAGAACAAGCAAATTAAGTCTAATCTAATAAATAAAAAACCCGATTCATTTATTTGAATCGGGTTTTTTTATAGAGGGGGCAATATATTATTGCTCTACAATTGCATCAACAGCACATACTTCTACACATGACTTACAATTATTGCATAATTCAGGTGCAATAAATGTATGTTCTTCAGAAATTGGCGGGCGTGTTTCACCATTTACCGTATATTCTTCTCCTGCATTGTAAATTGCATTGTTTTCACATTCATCAACACAGGCAGAGCAGCTTATGCAATCATCAGTAATTACCATTTTTTTCTCCATAATTTTTTATTAATACTGTCTCAATGTTATTTCAAGAATTTTGCCAAAATAAAATTGCATTTTTAATGTAAAATAATTTTGTGTTTATCAATTATGATAAATGTTATTATTTAGTTTTTAGAAAATGGGAAATTTTTAATCATTGTGGCGATGAATCATTGTAATTTTTTTCTTCTTCCTGAATAATGCTATCAAGATTGTCAATATTAGAAATTCTTTTTGCTATTGACATTCCATCCAAGCCATGATATTGCAATACCTCCTGAGGTGTGCCACATTCAGGATAATCATCAAGTCCAATGATGTCAAATCTTTTTCCCTGAAAATGATGAACATCTGCAAGTGCTTCTAAAATTCTATCTCCTAAACCGCCAGTGATTGAATGGTCTTCCAATACAAAAATATTTTTATAACTTTTTGTAATGCTTTCAATCCAGTCTAAATCAATTTTATTTAACCAGGGCATATTTACAACTTTTAATCCATAGTTAACTTTTTTCAAAATTCTATGAGCAGTTAAAGCTTCATGCAGCATTACAGGTCCATAAGCAAAAATGATTGCATCTTTTCCATCAGTTAGTTCGGTTCCAATTCCTGGAATAAATTCATAATCATCAGGCAGTTGAATTGTCTCGGGTGATGGACCTATTGCTAAACGGATTACACAATTTTCTTTTGCTTCATTAACACAATATTGAAGAGTTTTCTTTGTTTCATAAGAATTACAAGGTTGAATTATGGTAACATTGGGTAAAGCACCAAATAATGATATATCACGAACACTTTGATGCGATTTCCCGGGTCCGGCAGGAATTAATCCAGCAAAATGACAGGCATAAATTATTTTTGTTTTCTCACATGCATTATTATAAATTTGTTCGTTAGCTCTTGCAGCAAGAAAACTTGCAAAAGAATTTACGACAGGCAGTAATCCCATTCTTGCTAATCCTCCAGCCATTGAAACCATATCTTGTTCTGCAATTCCATTTTCAATAAATCTCTCAGGAAAAGTATATTCAAACTTTCTAAGTTTACAATCTGCAGAAAGGTCGCCGTCAAGTACAATTATTTTTTCATTTGTTTTTGCAAGTTCAACAAGTGCATCGCCAAAAGCATCTGTCACAAATTCTTTATCTGCCTTTGTTGAAATCTTTCCTTCAACTTGATTATCTGGAATTTCAATAGCTTCAATGCCGAGTTCTTTTGCAAGATTATTTATTGATGTTGTTAATTCGATAATTCCTTTTGTGAAATTTTCATCATCAGGAGCACCACTATGCCATCTGTAATAAGTTTTTCCAGAGATTGTTTCGGTAAAAGGTTTTTCCATAAAAGAAATACCTTTGCCTTTAATTGTATCGGCAATAATCATTTTGGGCTTGTCTGTTACATATTTAAGATTTGAGAAAGTATTTTTTAATTCTTCGTAATCATGACCATTAATTCTTACTACATGCCAACCAAATGAACTTACTTTCATTACAACATCTTCTATGTTGTTAACATCTTCTACTAGCATATCAGTTTGATATTTGTTATGGTCCATTATTACAGTTAAATTAGAAATTTTTTGATGTGCAGCTGATTGAATTGATTCCCAAATTTGACCTTCTTGAAATTCTCCATCACCAGTCATAACATAAACATGTCCGCACTTATTTTTATATTTTTTTGCCCATGCCATTCCTTTTCCTTTTGAAATTCCCATTCCGAGTGAACCTGTGCACGCTTCAATACCAGGAATGCGAACATCAGGATGTCCATCAAGTCCATTTAATCTTCTGAGCATTAATAATTTTTCTTCAGGCAGTATTCCTAATGCATAGAAGAGTGAATAAAGTCCAGGAACATCATGTCCTTTCGATGAAAAATAGATATCTCTTTCTTCGCTGTTAATGCCAACTTCGAGAATATTTAATTCATTTAGATAGAGGTATGTGATAATATCCATAGCACTGAATGATGAGCCAAGATGTCCTGAGCCTGCTTTTTTAACTGCAACAAAAGTGTTAAAACGACACATATCAGCAAACAGTTTTAATTTTAAATCCCACTTTCCATTGAAATTTCTTACTCTGTCAAATTCCGATTTTTTAATTAATTGATAAGCCATCTATATTTTCTCCCAATATTTTTTCCAAAAGTTCATACACCCTAAACTAAAATTACTTCATTTTTATGATAGTTGTTAATAATATTTTGTTAAATAATTGTAAAGAAACCTTTTAAAATATTTATTGATTACAAAACAGATTCTCTTTAATTTTATTCAAAAAATTAATGCGCTTCCTCCCAAAAGTTCTTTTCTTACTTATTCACAATTGAATTTAGAGGGTCAAAATGAGTAAAGAAAAAATTTCATTTTATGTTTCTTTAATTCTCTCCTCAGTGTTTCTTATTACCGCTTGTGCATCAATACCGAAGGAATCGATTGAACTTTCAGTTACTGTTGGAAGAGATATTTCTGCGATGCAAAAAGCTCATCTTGAATTATTAGATGTGTTTTATAATCGATTAATTTCTGATGTTAATAGGTTTATTGATGAAGTTTATGTGCCATATCAAACCGATAGAATTATGGATGAATTTGGAAATGAATTGTTAAAAGAAAATTCAAAAGGTGAAAAAGAAATTGACTTAGAAAAAACGAAAATCATTCTTGAAGAACTGCATTATGAAATTGATGATTACAGAAATTCAAAATTGAAACCTCTTTTGCATCAAAGGGATTCGATAAAACAAAATTTAATTGATGCATATAATAGAATAATATATGCAAATTCGATTGTCACAGCTCATCTTGCATCTGTCTTAAAAGTAAAAGATGTTCAAAATGAAATATTGTTGAAAATGAACTTGGGAAATCTTCAACAAAATATAAGCACAAAACTCTCAACATTTTCGGAAGCTGTTTCTAAACTGACTGAAAAAATAAAATCAAAAAAAGAAAACACTGAAAAAATAATTGAACAGTTTGATAAACTGTTTGGTGATATAATTAAATAATCTGGAGGCATCAATGAGTAAAAATCTTGATGATTTTCGAAAAAGAGTTAAACAAAAGCTCAAAGAAAACAGAGAAGCCTTTGAAGGAAAATACAAGGAAGAGTTGAAACAATTACTTGGTTTATCCAAAGAAGAAATTGATAAAATAACTCCAGATGCAACTGATCTTGAAACATACGAGAATTTAATCACGATTGTTAAAGAAGCTTCACGGGTTAATTTATCTCAAGCAGAATTAAAAAAGCGTATTCAGGATTTAGGTGATGTAGCAATTGAAATCAGCAAATTAATTGCACCGCTTTCAAAATTATTTGTTTAATAAAAAAAGAGGTGAAATATGACAGAAGTAGCAAGTGAAATTGTTACAATGGACGCAGAGCAGCGTCGCAAAGCAAATGAATTTATTGTGCGTCATCTTCAGGGTTCAATGATTGATGGTAAAATTGACTTGAAAAGTTTACGAAGAAAACTTGCAGTTACCTACTGGGTAATTGTGGTATTGTCTGTAATAATGTTTGCAATTGGCATTATTTTATTGAGTGTTCCTTTTTATGCAGCCTATGATGAAAACATCAAAGAGCTTGAAGCTTTAATAGCGGGCGGTTTTGGAATAGCAGATTTAGTTTCGCTGTTTCTATTTAGACCAATAGAAAGAATTCATAAAATTATGGGAGATATGAGTCAAATTGTTATAGCATTGAACAGCTTTCAGACTCAATTAGGATTAAGATTAATGCAGATGGATGCAACAAATCGTCAGTCTATGGGAGAAACAGCAGAATACATAAATGCTGCAGCAAAAGAAAGTATCAGATTAATTCAAGACTATTTTGAAACTGTGCAAACACAGAAATAAAGTATTTTTTCAGATTGTAAATTTGATTTGGGATGATAATTAATGAATTATCATCCCATCTTTATTTTGTTTTAGTTCATCAGGAATAACTTTCAAAATTTCTTCTTTGAGAGCATTCAAAAGATGTTTTTTAATGAAAGTATTTGAATAAATAAATCCAACTTCTCTTTTAGGCACAGGCTGATTAAACTCTTTAATTTGATTAAGCTTTCTTTTATCCTTGATATATTGAATTGCAAGATAAGGTAGAAGTGTCATTCCAAAACGTTGTTCAACTAATTTAATCAAAGTATCGAGATTGCCGCTTTCAAAAACAACTTTATTGCTTTTTTCAATCCAAGAGCTCTCGCTGGTTCTGCAAATAGAAAGTGTTTGTTCACGCAAACAATGTCCTTCTTTTAAAAGAAGAATATCGTTTACATCTAAATCTGTTTGGTCCAACTTCTTTTTTTTCATGAGTCTGTGGTTGGGAGGAAGAAAAGCTACGAATGGTTCATAATACAATGTTTCTGTTAATAAATTTTCACTGCTAGAACGAAGTGCAATTATTCCAATATCAAAATAAGATTTTTCTAAACCTGCAATAACTTCATCTGTTGTTACTTCATCAATTATCAATTCAACATCTGGATATTTTTTTATAAAATTTTTTAAGAACATTGGAAGTAAGTAAGAAGAAATTGTAGGGATAATTGCAACACGCAATGAACCAATAAATTCTCCTCGTTCGATTTGGAGAATTATATGAAGCTTTTCTTTTTCTTTAAGAATATGTTTTGCCTGCTCAATAATTTTTTTTCCGATTTCGGTTGGAACGATTGGATGTTTATCTCTTTTAAAAATTATTGCACCAAGTTCTTCTTCAAGTTTTTGGATTTGCATACTCAAAGTAGGTTGAGTAACAAAACAGCTTTGAGCTGCTTCTGAAAAGTTACCGAATTTTTCTACTGCTACTATGTATTCAAGCTGAGTAAGTGTCATATTTCTTATAAAAATTATTTATAAGCATATAAAGATAATCAATTTGATTTATAATATAATTTATGTGATAATTGTAATAAAGTTAATTGAAAATAGAGGGATAAAAAATTTATTAATCTAATCATTAAAGAGGTAAAACATGAGCAACAACGGAAGCAAATGTCCAGTACATATACCAAAACCGGGGACAATGGGAACAAAAAATGAAGACTGGTGGCCCAATCGCCTGAAGTTAAATATACTCAGGCAAAATTCTTCCTTATCCAATCCAATGGATAAAGATTTTAATTACAGAGAAGCTTTTAAGAGTCTTGATTATTATGCACTTAAAAAAGATTTACAAGAATTAATGACACAATCTCAGGATTGGTGGCCTGCCGATTTTGGTCATTATGGACCTTTATTTATTCGTATGGCTTGGCATAGTGCGGGTACATACCGAATGGCTGATGGCAGAGGCGGTGCTAATGGCGGGCTGCAAAGATTTGCACCATTAAACAGCTGGCCTGATAATGCAAATCTTGATAAAGCTCGAAGATTACTCTGGCCCATTAAACAAAAGTATGGAAATAAAATTTCTTGGGCAGATTTGATGATTCTTGCTGGAAATGTCGCAATGGAATCGATGGGTTTTAAAACATTTGGATTTGGCGGCGGACGCGAGGATGCATGGGAACCAGATGAAAGTATTTATTGGGGTTCAGAAACTAAATGGCTAAGTGATGATAAACGTTATTCTGAAAATAGAGAACTTGAAAATCCACTTGCTGCTGTTCAAATGGGATTAATTTATGTTAATCCAGAAGGACCTGGTGGAAATCCAGACCCTGTGGCTGCAGCTAAAGATATTCGTGATATTTTTGCAAAAATGGGAATGAACGACGAAGAAACAGTTGCACTTATTGCCGGTGGTCATACTTTTGGAAAAGCTCATGGTCAAGGAGACCCAAAATTAATGGGACCTGAGCCCGAAGCTGCTGATATTGAAGAACAAGGTTTGGGATGGAAATACAAATATAAATCCGGCAAAGGTCCAGATACTTTAACCGGAGGTCCAGAATTGACTTGGACTACAACTCCTACAAAGTGGGGTCATGATTTCTTCAAACACCTTTTTGAATATGAATGGGAATTAACTAAAAGTCCTGCTGGTGCTTATCAATGGGTGGCAAAAAATGCAGAACCTACAGTTCCCGATCCATATGACCCAAATAAAAAACATTTACCAGGAATGTTAACTACAGACCTTGCTTTAAGATTTGATCCTGAGTATGAAAAAATTTCCAGAAAGTTTTATGAAAATCCTGATTTGTTTGCAGATGCATTTGCAAGAGCATGGTTTAAATTAACTCATAGAGATATGGGACCAAAATCTCGTTATCTTGGTCCTGAAGTTCCAGAAGAAGACTTAATCTGGCAGGACCCAATTCCTAAATTAGACCATAAATTAGTTGATGAAAATGATATAGAGGAGTTAAAGAAAAAAATTCTTGAATCTGGACTTTCAATTTCTGAACTGGTTGTAACAGCATGGGCATCTGCATCAACATATCGCAATTCTGATAAACGCGGGGGTGCCAATGGCGCACGCATTAGATTAGAACCACAAAAAAATTGGGAAGTAAATAATCCTCCACAGTTATCTAAAGTCTTAAAAGTATATGAAAATATTCAAAAGGAATTTAATTCTAATCAGAAAGATGGCAAGAAAATTTCACTTGCAGATTTAATTGTACTTGGAGGTTGTGCTGCAGTTGAGAAAGCAGCTAAAGATGCTGGTTATAATATTTCTGTTCCATTTACACCTGGTAGAATGGATGCAACGCAAGAACAAACAGATGTAAATTCATTCTGTTATCTCGAACCTTTTGCTGATGGATTCCGTAATTATTTGAAAGCAAAAACATCAATTCATTCAGAACATTTTCTGATTGATAAAGCACAACTTCTTAATCTTTCAATTCCTGAAATGACAGTTTTAATTGGCGGAATGCGTGTCTTGAAAGCAAATTATGATAACTCGGACTATGGCGTATTTACCAACCGTCCGGGAGTTTTAACAAATGATTTCTTTGTCAATCTGCTTGATATGAGTACAGAATGGAAAGCAATTGATGATACAAAAGAAACCTTTGAAGGTTATGATAGAAAAACTGGTAAATTAAAATGGAAAGCTACACGTGTTGATTTGATATTTGGGCATAACTCCGAATTAAGAGCCGTGGCAGAATTTTATGCATGCGAAGATAACAAAGAAAAATTTGTTAAGGATTTTGTTACAGCATGGAATAAAGTAATGATGCTCGATCGATTTGATTTGCTTCAGTAAAATAATAATTTCATTTACTGCGCCGTGATAGCAATATCACGGCTTTTTTTATATTTGTTGTCAATTTTTTAATACAACTCTAATTTATCATGGAAAAAGAAATTATTAAGAGATTTACTTCAAAGGGTGTTTTCCCTCATCAAATGGCTTTTACTTTATTAATTCCATTTAGAAATATTTTCTTATCACCAAAAAAATTAGTAAAAAGACTTGAATTGGAAAATAACTTTAATGTTTTAGAAGTAGGCTCGGGTCCAGGATATTATAGTGTTTATGTAGCAAAGAATTTAACTAATGGTAATTTAGTTATAGCAGATATACAACCTGAAATGCTTAATTATGCTAAAAAAAGAATTGACAAAAAAAGAATTCATAATGTAGAATATTATTTGTGTAATGGAATAAGTTTTGACTTTAAGGATAATTATTTTGACAGAATATTTTTAGTAGCAGTTGTTGGCGAAGTGGAAAATAAAACAGAATATTTTAATGAATTTTTTAGAATGTTGAAAAAAGGTGGAATATTGTCAATTTCAGAATTGGGCGGCGATCCAGATAAACTTACAGCTGAAGAAATTAAAAGACTTGCAGAGACTGTAGGTTTTGAATTTTATAAACTCTATGGTAATAAATTTAATTTTACAATAAACTTCAAAAAGAATGTTCATAGTTAAATTATGAATATCATTTTGTATATAGGCTAAAAATTTAATATTACTTATTATGATAAACTTGAAGCATTATATTTTTGTGTTAACATTGAATCAACATTTAATATTTAATGTGCACCAAAAACTTTTTGATTATAAAGAATTTTTGATTCGTTAGCTGTTTTTTGAATGCATTTAATTATATAACCATCATAAGGCAAAGATTCAAATTCTCCATGAATAATATAATTACAAATGCATCTGCAAAGATTTGCTGCAGTGTCTGTTAATGTAATAGTTATTGTATCATTGTAAATTTTATAATTAATCAAAAATCGATTTTCATCTGGACAGCAATTTCCACTTACACAAAAATTGATTTTAAGCTTATCAAAAAAAGTGTAATTAAAACACGAATCAATCAATGAATTAGAAAATTTACTTATTGCAGGTTGACATCCTGGAATCTGATAAATTTTTATTTTTGAATCGAATATTACACTGCTTTCTTCACAGCTTACAAAAATTATAAATAAAAGTGTGATAATTAATTTTTCGTTTCGCATATTTTAATAACCTCGATTGCGTAATTCAGTAGCAATTTTTAATCCTAAATCACTTATCGAAGTTACATTTTCAAACATGCCCCAGTATTCAATCATATTTATTCTTTCAAAAAATATGATTGATTTTTTTCTTGTGTCATAAATTTTGACGAGTATGGGTTTATAAACTATTCTGTTGCGGCTTAGACCTGTTTCTCTTGTATTTATTACTTCATCTATTTTGCCATAAACAATCAAATCTGTGTTGACATATTTTGAAATTGAATCTGCTATTTCGGAGGAAATGTTCCATAAATTATAATCCAAATTAATTAGCTCATTCCAGATTGTGTCATTTTCAATTACATTATAACCTTTCTGAAGAAAACCAGTAACTAATGAAAATCTAACCTCATCTGATGCATATGGGTATTTTTCATTTTCAATGAAAGGTAGAATTAGAACACTATTTGCTCGAATAATTTTTTGTTGATTATCGGATTGAGAAATTATCAGAATTGGAGTGAATAATAGCAGAACAAAAAATGATATTTTATATAATCGAGACATAATTCTAAATTGTCTCTTTAGTTCGTTGTGATAATAAATAAATATTAATCTACATTCAAGCACTTAATTTAGTTGTGTTTGATTGCTAATTGTCCGCATGCTGCTGCAATATCGTCGCCGCGTGTATCTCTTATGAATACTGTTATATTATTATTTCTTAATTGTTCAACAAATTGCAGAATTTTATCGTATGGAGTTGATTCAAGTTCGGCTGATATTCCATCTGGGCTCATGTGTTTTATGCTGTTGAAAGGTATCACATTAATTTTCGAAGGAAGCTGACTGCAAAGTTTTGTTAGAGCTTTTATATCTTCTTTTCTGTCATTTATATCTTTTAACATGATATACTCAAATGTGATTCTTGTTTTTGTTTTCTTTGCATAATATTTAAGTGCTTCAAGATTTTCTTTCAAGGAATATTTTTTATTTATCGGCATTATTTTGCTTCGAACATCTTCAAATGTTGAATGAAGTGAAAATGCAAGTTTTACTCTAAGATTTAAGTCTGCAAGTTCAATAATTTTATGAGGTATTCCAGCAGTTGAAATTGTAATCCTTTTTCTGCTTAAACCTTTTGTTAATTCATGAGTGAAAATTTCAACGGCTTTAATTGTGTTTTGAAAATTTAAAAGCGGTTCCCCCATTCCCATGAAAACTATGTTTGTGATTTTTTCTTTCCCATATTCTTTTGCAGAATGTAAATATTGGTCTACAATTTCACCTGCAGTCAGATTTCTTTTGAAACCCATTAATCCTGTTGCACAAAACTTACAATCGAGTGGACAGCCTACTTGAGTGGAAATGCAAAGTGTATTTCTTTCTTTATCTGGAATTATAACTGATTCTATTTTTTTATTGTCATAAGTTGCAAAAAGATATTTTTGTGTCCCTGTTGAAATTGAATATTGTTTATCGACAAGTGTTAGAGTTTTTAGCTCGCAACTTTCATCTATTTTTTCTCTTAATTCTTTCGAAAAATTTTTCAATTCAGAAGCATCGAATACTAAATGATTATACATCCAGTTGAATAACTGTTCACCTCGAAATTTCTTTTCTCCAATAGAAATAAAATAATTTTGAAGTTCTTCGAGAGTTAATCCTTTGAGTTGAACTTTTTGATTCTCTTTCATATTTAATCGCATAATTTTTAGCGTTATGTTTTGAAATAAGAAATTCTAAATTTCTTCTTAAATCTTATTAAAAGATAAAGATTATTTATAAAATTTTATCATTGTATTTGAAAAATATGATTAATTGGTTAGAATTTTTTTGTTATTTTAATTTATGATTTTATTGATAATTACACTATGAAAAAATTAATAACACTTATTTTAATTCTCTCAGCATTTGCAAAGGCTCAAACAGATTGGGTTAAGTGGGATAAGAAGGAAGTACCTTATTCAATAATTTTAGAAAAAAGTTACGATGTTAAAAAAAATATTTCTTCAAGTAATTTAATTGGCTATCTAAAGAATTTTTATAGCTTTTTAATATCAGATTATGATGGTGATAATTGTCCATTTCATCCTACATGTTCTGAATTTTTTGTTCAAGCAGTCAACGAGACAAATTTTATTAAAGGCACTTTGATGTTTGTAGATAGATTTACTAGAGATATAAATTTTTTCAAAGGGACTTGGCATTATCCTCGATACGCAAACGGTAAATTTTATGACCCTGTTTATAATTATACTTTAATTCCACAAAAAATAGTTTATATTCCGCCAACATCTTTTGTAAAATAGCATGCTCAAATTTTTTTTGAATAAAAGATTCGTTTTTACTGTTGTTTTATTTTTTTCTTTTTGTGGTTCGTTTGCACAATCTTTTGAAAACTCTAACATCTACTCTCCTCTTAATCGATTGAAATTTGGCAATTATCTTTATGCAGAAAAAGATTATTTAAGAGCACTTGAAGAATTTCGTGAATATTTGAAAGCAGAAAACAATGATACAGTTCGTTTCAAATTTGCTGATTGTTTCCTTAGAATTGGAAGATATGAAGAAGCAGCAGAAAATTTTAAAAGTTTGTTTTTTAACTCGTCTCTTGAAGAAGAAGCAAAACTCCAGTTTTTCAGAACAAATTTTTTAATGAGCTTAAACAGTTCATCAGATTTTTATTCATTTCGAGAATTGACTGAAAAAGAAATTTATTTAAGCGATAAATATTCACAGCATCTAAAAAGATTAAAATTTATTTCCCACTTATTTGATAATTCAATATTGCCCGATACAAATGAATTTTTTTCTGCGTTCGATGATTCAAATTATACTATGATTAAAAAATTTTATCTAATGAAAAAATATCCTCATTATAAAAGTCAAACTGCTGCTGGTTTGTTGTCTGCGTTTTTGCCTGGACTGGGTAAAATTTACACTGGAGAAATTACTGATGGCATCACAGCTTTTGCAGCAACAGGAATTCTCGCTTTCTTAGCTGTAAATAATTTTAATCATCATCACAATTTTAGAGGATGGCTCTTTACAGGAATTTCTGTTTTAACTTATGCTGGAAATATTTATGGTTCAATAGCATCAGCACAAATTTATAATGCTAAGATTAAATTCAATTTCAGAAACGAGATTAAACTTTACTTTGAACAGCGTGACTTTCTTTTACCCCAAATTAACTTTTTGGAGAAATAACTGCAGATGAAAAAATATTTTTTCTTTTTGCTGTTGCTTAGTTTTCCTGTTAATGCACAAAGTTTGTTGGAACAACTGAATTATGCGAATAAACTTTATAAGTCTGAAAAATATTATGATGCGATTACCGAATACAAAAGATTAAATTTTTTTGATACATCAAAAACATTTTCATACATCTGCAATTTCAATATTGGCAAATGTTATAAAGCAGGCGGCAAGTTTGATGATGCTATTAAATATTTTTCCTTAGCAGAAGTTTCTTCAAACAATTCAGCCGAAAAATATCGAGCTAAAATTGAAATTGTTAAAATAAATTTGCTAAGAGGAACACCCGAAAGAGCATTACAAATCTTAAATGATATCGAAAATTCTTCTGAATTCAGTCAAAATCTGGATTCATTAAATTATTGGAGAGGATGGACATTCATTTTCAGTGATGACTGGGAAAAAGCAAAATTTTATTTCAATAAATTTCAGCCCTATCATGAACTGGCTATTATATCGCAAAATGTAATTAAAGAAAAATATTCGGTTACATTTGCTAAGGTAATTTCTTATATTTTGCCTGGTGCAGGACAAATTTATACAGGACACTTGTTTTCTGGTTTAATCTCATTTGGATATAATTTGTTATTTGGCTATTTAACTGCAAAATCTTTTTCGGAAGATAGAATTTTTGATGGTGTTGTGATAGGAAGCTTGTTATGGTTGAGATTTTACAGAGGCAATATTCAAAATGCAGAAAAATTTGTAGTTGAAAAAAATATTTCTATTTCAAATAGAGTTCTTAATTATTTACAAAATGAATATAGAGGCGATAAGCCATGAAACTTACAGAAGAAGAAATAAGAAAAATTACTTTTGAAACAGTCAATGAATTAGGAAAAGATGCAACCCCAGCTGAAATTAAAGAAGCAGTTCGAAAAAAAATTGAATCGATGACAGATTATGATTTAAAATTAAAAAGCGGAGAAGTTACTTCTGGAAGAGTAATCTTAACTTCATTTGGATTAAATAAACCTGGAATCGTTGCAGCTGTTACTAAGGCTTTGGCAGAATCGAATTGCGATATACAGGATTTAAGTCAGAGAATAATGGGAGATTTTTTTACAATGATAATGATAATTGATATCTCAACATCAAATAAAGATTTGAAAGAAATTCAAAATGAAATGGCAAAAGTAGCCGAAGAACTTAAAATAAAAATTTATCTTCAGCACGAAGATGTTTTTAGATATATGCATAGGATTTAGCAGCTATGTTAGTTTATTGTAACCATAGTTTAAAACAATAAACTTGTAAGTGTGAACAATGAAAGTGCAATGAATTTTTAGCTATTGAATTAATATGTAAGAAATTAATAATTGTCGTTTTTCAAAATGAAATTGAAAAAATTTAGGAATAAATATGCAATATGAATTTGAAGAAATTCTTGAAACTATTCGAATGACAGAAATTGAGCATTTCGATATTCGAACTGTTACAATGGGAATAAGTTTGCGTGATTGTTATGATAGAAATATTGAGGTGACAAAACAAAAAATTTATGATAAAATTATTCGTTACGCAAGAAATCATGTCAAAAATGCAAAAGAAGTTGAATCACAATTTGGAATTTCAATTGCAAATAAAAGAATATCATTAACCCCCATTTCAATTCCTTTCGATTCATATAATTCAGAAGAATTTATCGAAATTGCAAAAACCATAGATGCAATAGCCGAAGAAATTGGCATTGATTACATTGCCGGATATTCTGCATTAGTACAAAAAGGAATGACAAATGGAGAAAAGGAATTAATTAAATCAATTCCTTATGCACTTTCTCAAACAAAGCGAGTTTGTTCAAGTGTGAATGTTGCATCCACCAAAGCTGGAATTAATATGGATGCAGTAATAATGATGTCTGAAGTTATAAAATTAACAGCTGAACTTACTAAAGATAAAGATTCGATAGGCTGTGCAAAATTAGTAGTGTTTGCAAATGCAGTTGAAGATAACCCGTTTGTTGCAGGAGCATTTCATGGTGTCTCTGAACCAGAAGTTGTGATTAATGTTGGAATAAGTGGACCTGGAGTTGTTCTTGATGCAATTCGTGAAGCAGGAAGAGTAGACTTGCATCAGCTATCTGAAGTTATTAAGAAAACTGTTTTTAAAATTACACGAGCAGGAGAATTAATCGGCAGAAAAGTGGCAGAAAAAAATGGTGTCCCATTTGGTATAGTTGATATTTCACTTGCACCTACTCCCGCTGAGGGAGACAGCATTGCAGATATTATTAAAGCAATGGGCCTTGAAGATGTTGGTGCACCAGGAACAACCGCAGCTCTGGCTATGTTGAACGATGCGGTTAAAAAAGCTGGACTTATGGCAAGTTCATCTGTAGGAGGTCTAAGCGGGGCTTTTATTCCTGTAAGTGAAGACATGGGAATGATTCGCGCAGTTCAAGCCGGCAATCTGTCACTTGAAAAGTTGGAAGCTATGACTGCGGTCTGCTCTGTTGGGCTTGATATGGTTGCTATTCCAGGTGATACTCCTGCCGAAACTATAGCCGGCATTATTGCAGATGAAGCTGCAATCGGAGTTATAAATGATAAAACTACCGCTGTAAGAATTATTCCTGCCTTTGGAAAGAAAGAAGGAGATTTTGTTGATTATGGAGGCCTATTAGGAAAAGCACCTGTGATGGGTGTAAGAAAATTGAGTAGTGCAAAATTTATAAACAGAGGCGGAAGAATTCCTGCTCCAGTAAGAAGTTTAACAAATTGAAAATCCTAATCATAAATAGGAGGTAAAATGAAAAAAGGTCTATTAATTGCACTTGGAATTGCTGCTGTTATTATAATTGCTATTTTACTAACAGTAAGCTGGGGTGTGAGTGTTTATAATAGATTAGTCTCCTTAAATGAAAGTGTAAATCAAGCATGGAGCCAAGTAGAAAACCAATATCAAAGAAGATATGATTTAATACCTAATCTTGTAGAAACAGTTAAAGGTGTTGCTAATTTTGAAAAAGAAACATACACAGCCGTAACAGAGGCTCGAGCAAAAGTTGGACAAATTAGAATTACAGCAGACCAGCTTAGTGATGCAGAAGCTTTTCAAAAGTTTCAACAGGCTCAGGATGGATTAAGCAGTGCTCTTTCACGACTGCTCGTCGTTTCTGAAAATTATCCTCAATTGAAAGCAAATGAAAATTTTCTCCAGCTTCAAGCTCAGCTCGAAGGAACTGAAAACAGAATTTCTGTAGAAAGAATGAAATTTAATCAAGTTGTTCAGGAATATAATACTCAAATCAAAAGATTTCCTGCTTCTATAATTGCTAATATGACAGGATTCAAAGAAAAGCAATATTTCAAAGCAGCACCAAACGCTGAACAGGCTCCTAAGGTTCAGTTTTGATTAAAGAGTTTTATATGAAAAAAATTATTTTACTTTTATTAATTCCTTTTGTAGTTCTTAATGCTCAAATTGAATTTCCAATACTAAAGTATTATGCAAATGATTTTACTTCTACTCTTTCAAATTCAGAGCTCGCTTATCTGAATGATAGATTAAAAAGATTTGATGACTCTACTTCAAATCAAATTGTATTTTTAATGATATCAACTTTGAACGGATATCCAATTGAATTATATACTTATGAAGTTGCATCAAGAAATAAAATTGGAACCGCAAAGAATGATAATGGAGTTCTTTTCTTTGTTGCTAAAGACGACAGAAAAATGAGAATAGAAGTAGGTTATGGTCTGGAAGGAGCACTCCCTGATGCACTTGCAAGTTCAATATTAAGAAATGAAGTTCGTCCACATTTTAAACGAGGTGATTATTTTGAAGGAATAAAAGCTGGAATTGATGCAATAATTTCTGCAACAAAAGGAGAATATAAAAGCGACAAAAAAGAGAAAAAAGATGATATTAAATTTCCATTTATTTATATCATAATGCTAATTATCTTTTTATTACTAGCACGAGGCGGAAGGGGAGGTGGAAGCATAATTCCATGGCTGATTATTGGTTCTATGGGTGGCAGCAGAGGAAGAAGCTGGGGTGGAGGAAGTGGATTTGGTGGTGGAATTGGGGGTGGATTCGGTGGTTTTAGCGGAGGAGGCGGTTCATTCGGAGGTGGCGGGGCAAGCGGCAGTTGGTAGTAAGTTTAAGAATTCTATATTTTTAACAAAGTATTAGTTACTTTTAATGCATTTTCTTTTTGTATGAATCATTTATCTTCTTTAACTTTATTCTAAGAATTTTGCTTTACAGTGTTTTTAAGAATGAAATATTGTTCTTGTGTTTTGATATTTAATTACCTTGTGATGAAAAATTTTTAATCAAATTTTATGCAGCAACTCGAATTCAATGAATAAAAATTGTTGATTTAATTGATAATAAAAATCAAACAACGAATTTTTCATAAATTAAGGAGAATTTATTATGGCTATAATGATAACTGATGAGTGCATCAACTGTGGTGCATGTGAACCTGAATGCCCAAACACTGCAATTTATGAAGGCGGTGCTGAATGGAAATTAGGGGATAAAACTTATGGAGAAAACGACCCCGCTCCTTCTGGTGCAACTGGATTTTTTTCTGCCGACAGATTTTATATAGTGCCAGATAAATGCACTGAATGTGTTGGATTTCATGATGAACCTCAATGTGCTGCTGTTTGTCCAGTTGACTGCTGTGTTCCTGACCCAAATCATGTTGAGGATAAAGAAACACTATTAAAAAAGAAAGAATATCTTGATAGTATTGGAAGATAATTGTTATAAAAAAATTGAGGCTCGCTTTGTCGAGCCTTTTTTATTTTAAATAACTGTGAATTTTTTTCACAGTTGAGTACTTATTTTCGTATCCGATTTATTTGAGGGCTTAAAATTTTTTATAAAACGAACTTTTTCAGGTATTATAATTGCACTATTAAATTCTTTAATAATATCCGAGGGTAGAAATGAAAACAAAATTTACTTTTATTTTCTTCTCATTTTTCTTTTTAATTTATTCACTAATCTCATCACAAACTACATTGCAGATAATTAATCCTCAAAGCTGGGGGAATTACAGCCCTGCAATTGATGAAGCACAAATAATCATTAAACCAGAAGGCATTTTTAGTAAAGTAGACCTTACATTAAGCGTCTACACAACATCTAATGTAAGCTCAAATACACAGCTCGAAATAGTTTTAAACTTTGCATTACCAGAAGGAAGTATTGTAACAGATTTATGGCTTTGGTGTGGTGAAGAAATAAGCAAAGGAATATTGCTCGATACATGGACTGCATCAACAATTTATGAAAGAATAGTAAAAAGAAGAAGAGACCCTGCAGTTCTTTACAAAAGAAATAGTTTAATGTATGAATTAAGAGTTTATCCATTAATCCCGCCTCAAAACAGAAAATTTAAAATTGAATACTTAGTTCCTAACAATTGGTATGAAAATTCTGTAGAAATTCCTCTACCAGTACAAATATTAAATACTTCTAATAAACCAATCAATAAGGTAGATATTGCAGTTTATGCAAAAGATGAGTTCAGCAATCCTGAACTAAAAACATTGAATCAAAATTTTATAGATGCAGAAGACAATGGCGAATATCCATCAAGTTATAAATATGTTAGATTAATTAAGCCAACAAAGCTTCTATCTTCATTATCAATTTCATTTCCAAATCCAATGCATAATGGCCTTTATCTGAAAAAATTTAGTTTGGCAAATGAGGGTTTTTATCAATTAGCAATGTTTCCCGGGAAATCATTAATTAAACTGGAAAGCAAAAAAGTTCTATTTCTTATTGATTATGATTCAAGAAAAAGCAGTTTGAGCAAAAATGATATAGTAAATCTGTTGAAGACATTGATAAATTCTAATTTTAGTGATAGCGATAGATTTAATGTTTTTTATTCGGGTCTATCTACAAATAAATTATCAAGTGAATGGATTTATGCCGATTCAGTAACATTAAGTAATGTGTTAACTAAATTAAATGGTTCGAATTTATCATCATACAGCAATCTTCCTACATTATTGAAAGATGCATATGATTTTATAAAAAGTAGTAATGATGAAGGAATTATTTATTTAATTTCAAATTCTGATCAGCTTGGGAATTATCAAACAGCAAATCAATTATTGACCGACCTTCAAAATTACTATAAGAAATTACCAAGAACATACATTTTCGATTTTAACAATGCCGAAATCTTTTACTATTATTTTAATAATTATTCATACTTAGGGAATGAATATTTTTATCAAAATCTCGCAAGAATAACAGGCGGCGATTATAAAAGAATTTCTTCTGAAGAACCTATAAAAACTATGAGTTATTTATTGAGTTTAATCAGCGGTAAAATTAATTCATTTGATTTATATACAACCCTTGAAAGTGGATTTTGTTTCAGCAGATACAGTTATATTAATACAAGTTCGAGCTTAAATGTCCACGAACCAATTATGCATATAGGCAAATATGTCGGTTCTTTTCCATTTGTTATTAAATCTTCAGGTATTTATAATTCCAAACCATTTATATCTACAATTAATATTAATGAAGAAGATATCAAAGAGGCTGATAGTCTTACAGAAAAAATGTGGATTGGGTGGTATATAGCTAATATTGAAAGAAATAATCTAACAAATACAGATATCAATGAAATTATTTATCAGAGCATAAAATTTAATGTACTATCGACATACACATCATTTTTGTGTCTTGAACCAGGAGATACAACTATTTGTCTTGAGTGTATTCAACAGCAGAGAGGCTGGAATGGTGGAGTTCTAATTTCGGTAGATGATGAAAAAGAATTGCCAAAAGAATTTAAGATTGATGCTTATCCCAATCCATTTAATTCACAGGTTAACATTAAAGTTACATTGCCAGCAGGAAAATACGCAAGTGATTTTTCAATGAAGATATATAATATATTGGGAGAAGTTGTAAAAACATTTGAAATTAATGATAATAATAAAAATGTAATTGAATTACTTTGGGAAGGCAAAAACGACAATAATGAAGAACTTGCATCTGGCATTTACATATTTACGGTAAGAGGACAAGGATTTAGTAAATCGATAAAATTAGTTTATATGAAATAATTTTATTTGAGATTTTTAAATAAAAGGAACGCAAAGGGGATATATATTCTTTGCGTTCCAATAATTTTTAATAAATATATTTTATTACCGCAGTCACTGGAAAATGGTCTGAAGGATATTTACCATTCCAATTTGTTTTGATGATTTTTGAATCGACAGACTTAAAATCTTTTGAGGTAAAAATAAAATCAATTTTGCTGCCTGTGTCATCTCCTTTAAATCCATTAAATGTTCCTTCATTATTACTTTTTGCATGAAGAATTCGATATGTATCAATCAATCCAAAATTAAGAATTGTTTTAATTGTTTCTTCATCTTCCGAGCAGTTAAAATCACCTGTTAAAATTATTGGTTGTGAAATTTTCATTTCGTTAATTTTTTTAATTAATGCTTCCGCACTTTTTCTTCTTGATTCTGCAGATTGATGGTCAAGATGGAGATTAAAAACATAAATATTTTTGCGGGTAAACTTGTCAAAAAGTTTTGCCCATGTGCATATTCTTGTAATATTATTTCCCCAGCTTTTTGAACCGGGAATTTTAGGTGTATCCGAAAACCAAAATGTTTCTGTCGTATCAAGAATAAATCTTTCTTTTGAAAAAAGAATTGGTGAATATTCACCGGCAGTTTTGCCGTCATCTCTTCCTGCACCAACGTAACTATAAGATTGTAATTCCAACAGCAATTCATCCAACTGAAATTTTAATACTTCCTGCATTCCAATTATATCTGCATTATAATCCAGCACAACATCAAAAAGTATTTTCTTTCTGTACTCCCAGCTGTTTTCTCCATCATCAGCACTGCCATAACGAATATTGAACGTCATCACTTTAATTTCTGTTGAGTTATTTGTAATTGACCTTTGAAAGAACGAACAGCTAATCAAAGAAAAAGAAAATATTAAAAAAATTATACAGTTATGTAAGAAAGAACCAAAACTTATTTTTCGATTATTCATAATATTTCCTAAGTTTATTGCTAAATTTAGATAGTTTTGAAATAATTATAGTTAAACATAAAGAGAAAAAATGAAAATCGGCAAATACGAATTATATCCAATCGAAACATGCAAATTTGCTCTTGATGGCGGAGCAATGTTTGGTATCATTCCTAAACCACTATGGCAGAATACAAATCCGCCTGATGAATTAAATCGTGTTGAACTAAATGCACGCTGTTTGCTTTTGAAAAGCAACAGTAAAAAAATTTTAATTGATACAGGAATTGGATATGATTGGGACGAAAAGTTTACTCGCATCTACAACTTAGATTTTTCAAAATATGATTTATTAAAATCACTTGAGACGATTGGGATTCTGACTGAAGAAATAACTGATGTAATCTTGACTCATCTTCATTTTGACCATGTTGGAGGTTCTACAAAATTAGAAAATGGTAAGTGGGTTCCTTCATTTCCAAATGCAAAATATTTTGTTCAGAAAAAACATTTTGAGTGGGCAATCAATCCATCAGAACGTGATAGAGGAAGTTTTATTTCAAATCGATTTTTACCCTTGCATGAATTAGGCTTACTTCATTTTTTAGATGGAGAAGAATTTTTTGATGATGAAATTCAATTGCTGATTTCAAATGGCCATACATTTTATCAGCAGTTGATTAAAATATCGGATTCATCTTCAACTTTACTTTTTTGTGGTGATTTATTCCCTTTTACATCTCATGTCCCATTGCCGTATATAACAGGATATGATTTGCAGCCATTAATTACACTTAAAGAGAAAAAAGAAATTTTAAATCAAGCTTTTGAACAGAATTGGATTTTATTTTTTGAACATGATCCTTTTACACTTGCAGCAACCATAACTAAAAATGAAAAAGGTTTTATGATTAAGGATAAATTTACGGAACTAAAATGATGAATGATGAATATGTAAAAATTTGTAAGTATAATGAATTGAAAGAAAACGAAGGTAAACAATTTTTTATTGATGATGTTGAAATAGCAGTTTTTAAAGTAGATGGCAAAGTTTATGCATTAAGTAACATTTGTCCGCATCAAAAAACTCATTTGATTTATGAAGGCGAAATAGAAAATGATAAAGTTTTATGTCCAATTCACGGCTGGGCATTTGAGTTAACTACAGGAAATCTTGCAAATGGAAGAAAAGGATTGGATTCTTATGAAGTCAAAATTATTAATGATGATGTTTATGTAAAAGTTTACAGGAAAATTTTTAATTGGTAAAAAATTCTTTGGAAAGGAAAGCTGAAGCAAAGATGAAATTGACGAATCAAATAGTAATAGCAAAAGCAAAAGAACTTGGGTTTGATTTAATAGGATTTGCACGCGCTGAATTGTTGAACGAAGAAATAGAACATCTTCAAGAATGGCTAAACAAAGGTTATCATGCTTCAATGGAATATATGAATCGCAATCTTGAAAAAAGGCTTGATGTGAGGAAAATTCTGCCAGATGCTAAAAGTATAATTTCACTTGCAATTAATTATTATAAAGATGGAAAATTTAGGAATGATAATGGTTATGGAAAAGTATCAAGATATGCTTGGGGAAAAGATTATCATTTAATTATCTGGGAAAAATTGGAATTGCTTGAAGATGAACTGAAAGAAATTGATTCATCGTTTGAATCAAAATTTTATGTTGATACTGGACCTGTGATGGATAAAGTGTGGGCAGTAAAATCCGGAATTGGCTGGATGGGAAAACATTCAAATGTTATAACAAGAGAATTGGGAAGCTGGATTTTTCTTGCCGAGATGATAACTAATTATGAATTTGAATACAATGAACCAATTTCAGATTTTTGCGGCACCTGCACAGCTTGCATTGATGCTTGTCCAACTAAAGCAATTGTTGATGATTATGTGGTTGATGCGAATAAATGTATTTCATTTTTAACAATAGAAAATAAAGGAGAAATTTCAGAAGAATTTAAAAATAAATTTGACAACTGGATTTTTGGATGTGACATTTGTCAGGATGTTTGCCCATGGAATAAAAAATTTTCAAAACCAAATAAGAATCATGAATTTAATTCAATAGAAAATAAAGAACTTCATATTGAAGAAGTTATGAAAATGAATGAAGAAGAATTTCAAAAGAGGTTTGAATCAAGTCCAATTAAAAGAACTAAGCTGTATGGATTAAAAAGAAATGCAAAATTCTTAATTTCATAAATGAATCGAATTAAATAAATATTCATCTAATCTGCAGAAATTAAATTTTATTGAACATAATTCTGGAGTTTTTTATGAGTGATAATCATCATAAAGTAATTATAATTGGTTCAGGACCGGCAGGATTAACAGCTGCACTTTACACTGCACGTGCAAATCTTAATCCAATAGTATTTGAAGGAATGCAGCCTGGAGGTCAATTAACAATAACAACAGAAGTTGAAAATTATCCGGGCTTTGAAAATGGAATTCAGGGACCGGAACTTATGGACATAATGAGAAAACAAGCTTGCAAGTTTGGTGCTAAGTGTTTTTTCAAAAGTGTAACCGAAGTTGATTTTTCAAAAAGACCTTTTGTAATTAAAGCAGAAAATGAAATTCATACTGCCGATGCAGTAATAATTGCAACAGGTGCATCTGCAAAGTTATTAGGTATTGAAAGTGAAAAAAAATATATGGGTTATGGCGTTTCAGCATGTGCAACATGTGATGGATTTTTCTTTAAGGACTTAAAAGTTCTTGTTGTTGGTGGCGGCGATACTGCAATGGAAGAAGCAATTTATCTTACAAAATTTGCTTCTGAAGTTACAATTGTTCATCGCAGAGATGAATTTCGAGCTTCCAAAATTATGCTTGAACGAGCCAAGAAAAATCCAAAGATTAAATTCATTACAAGTGCGGTTATAAAAGAGATTCTTGGAAAAGAAGAAAACGGAAGAAAATTTGTTACTGGTGCAATATTGCAGAGTACAAAAGACAATTCAACATGGGAAGTTCAAGCAGACGGAATTTTTATGGCTATTGGACATCAGCCAAATACATCATTATTCAAAGGCAAACTTGAACTTGATGAAACAGGTTATATCATTGTTCAACCAGGAACAACAAAGACAAGCGTTGAAGGTGTTTTTGCTGCAGGTGATGTTGCAGATAAAAAATACAGACAAGCAATTACAGCTGCAGGCACTGGCTGTATGGCAGCACTTGATGCACAACACTGGCTCGAAGAACATGAATTAGCATAATTAAAGGTCGGGCTCAGCTCGACCTTTTTTTATCTCTCTCTGATAATTTTCGTGCAACAAAATATGCTGTAATAAATCCCAAGCCCAGCATCACGAAAATAAGAAGTGGAACCCATTCTTCAATTCCAGTAAATCTTTCAATTAGAATTCCTGTACCCAAACCGATTCCAAAGAAAAGAATAATAATTCCGGCTTTCAGTAACCCATATTCATCTTTTCGAGATTTTAACATCTCTATCATTTGTTCGTATGAAAGCCCTTTTTCAATCATTAATTGTTTTTCTTTAGAACGAAAGTAAAAAAATGTTACCAATACAATTCCAGTTACAACCACTGCAACTATTGGTATAAATAAAGCTATGATTCCTTCGCCCATTTTAATTCTCCTTTTTTATTGATAAAATTTTTCTGTTATTCAATATTATAATTTATTTCTATAGCTTATGACTATAAGATTATTTGAGAGGTTACAGTAATATTTGATTATTGTTTTAGATTAAATTAGGTTTATGCATGAATAAATATTTTCAACAAAATGTAACCATTTGAGGGAAATGTTAGTCACAAATAGTGATGAAAAATTTAACTGACATAGAAATAATAGAGTCTGTCAAAAAAGGAAATACTGCTGATTTTTCCTTAATAATAAATCGTTATAAAGACAGAGCATTTAATTTGCTCAAGAGATTATTAAAAAATGAAATGGATGCCGAAGAAGCACTGCAGGATAGCTTTTTGAAAGCATTTAATTCACTTAATTCGTTTAGATACGACTCGCAATTTTCAACATGGTTTTATAAAATTGTTTACAACACTGGTTTGACAAAACTAAGTTCAAAGAAAAGAAAAATAGAACAGGAAATGACCTCAATCGATGAACATTTTGACCTCGCAGATTATGATAATGAAATTTATTCATCAACAGAAAATCCAAAAGAATATATTCTTAAGATGATAGATAAATTGCCAGTCCGCAATGCACTTGTTTTGATTTTATTTTATGTGGATGGACTTTCAATTAATGAAATTAGCAATGTTTTAGGAACTTCGCTTGTAAATACAAAAGTAATGCTGCACAGAGCAAGAAATGCATTGAGAGATTTACTTCTAAAGCACAATTTTCAGGAGGAATTATTATGAATGATTATATTGATGAATTGATGAATGATTATATAGATAATTCTTTGAGCACAGAAAAAATTAATGAGCTCAATAAAATTTTAGAAAAAAATGAAAATGAATTAAAAAAATTAAAAGCTCTTCGTTTTGTTGACGAGGTTTTAAAAAACCTTGAAGTATATTCTGCTCCTGAAGATATAACTGAAAAAGTAATGAAATTAATTTCGGAAAAATCCAATGCAATTAAACGAAGCGTAAATAAATTTATGGTATCTGTTTTTTCATTCTTAACTTTCGTTTTGTTCACAATATGTTCAGTGGTTTTATGGATAGTAGTTAAAGAATCATCATCAATTAATTTGTCAAATGAATTGAATGATTTTCTTAAGAAAGGAATCTCTTTTGTCAATAATCATATGAATAATAATTTATTCTTAATAATTACATCATCAATGACATTAATAATTATTTCTGTATTGTATTTTATAATTGAATCTCACAAAGAATTCAAAAATAAACTGAAAGATATTTCTTAATTGCTGCCTGCAGTTAATATCAATCTTAATAATTTCCTCATTCTGCAGTTGAACTAATTTAACTCCGATGAAGTTTTACAAAAAAACTTAGGAGGTATAATGAAAACTTTAATAAAAAATTTATTTCTCTTTGTTATTATAATTTTCTTAAATCAAATTTATGCCGATGGAGAGAAGAATATGAAAAATTCAATTTATGATTTAACAGTAAAAGATATAAATGGCAAAGAAGTAAAACTATCTGATTACAAAGGTAAAGTGTTAATGATTGTCAATGTAGCAAGTAAATGCGGATTTACTCCTCAATACGAAGGCTTACAAAAAATTTATGAAAAGTATAAAGACAAAGGATTTGAAATCTTAGCATTCCCTTGTAATGATTTTGGCGGACAAGAGCCTGGCACAAACGATGAGATAAAAGAATTTTGTTCAACCAATTATAATGTTACATTTAAATTGTTTGACAAAATAAAAATACTTGGTGAAAATAAATCTCCTTTATATGACAGATTAATAAATAGCAATTATGTTGAAAAAGGAGATGTGAAATGGAATTTTGAAAAATTTTTAATAGATAAAAATGGAAATATAAGAGCAAGATTCAGAAGCAAAGTAAAACCAGAAAGCGAAGAGATAATTACAGTGATAGAAAAATTGCTGCAGGAAAAGTAAGATTTTAACTTAAGTAAAAGTTATTCTTAAATATTATCAAGCATTTGTTAAAAATATCAATTTATAATTTTACATTATTTTGTATATTTAACCATCCATTATAATTTGTCGTAATTACAATCTACTCGCATAACCTTTATAGAATTTTATAGATTATTATAATAAATATTACCATAGATGAAGCAATATTTTATCTGCATCTTGTTAATTTTTATTAGCTGCAATCCTACTGATAATCTAAAAGTGAGTAATAAAGTAGATAAAATTTGGTTTCAGCAGGAATATGTCGATTTGGGGGCTAAGATTGACATGCTAAATGAAAATCTGGGGGTTGCAATTTCAAGAGGCAAAGGAAATGATGTTGCAGGCAAAGTTTACTTATATAAAAATGGGATCTGGGAGGTAATTGCCGAGCACAGCTATTCTGACTTCCCGCTTATTCATATCGAAAAACCTGATTTAATTTATTGGATTACTCATAATTCACATCATGAAAATTATAAACCACACATGAAAGTTTATGATTTGAAATCAATAAAAGAATTAAAATTGCCTACTGTTATGTGGGATGATAGAGATTTTGTAATGTGGCGCGGAATTTCTTTTTTACAGAATGGCAAGATTTATCTCGCAGGACAACAAGGAAACATAATTTACTATGAGAATAAAAAATGGTTAGTGAGTAATAATCCTTATAAAAGAAAACAGAACGAAAATTTGAACGCAAATGATTTACACGATATACAAATGATAAATGGTAATCTTGGCTGGGCTGTTGGTAAAAATGGTTTGATAATTTGTTATAAAAATGGCATTTGGGAAAAATATCCCGCTCTAACTCAAAATGACTTAATGAAAGTATCTTTTGTTGACGAAAACTTTGGGTATGCAGTAGGCAGCAATGGAACTATCTTGAAATATGATAATGGACATTGGATAAAAGTTAGTACAAATGTAAATTTTAAATTGAATTCAGTAAAAGTAATTTCTAAAAATAAAGCTTATATAGTGGGGGATAAATCCACTCTGTTAGAATTAGTAGATGGAAAGTGGATGCAAGATGAATCTATTAAAATATATAATGATAATTTTGAAGATTTAGATGTAATTGAGAAAGATGACAAAGTATGGATTTGGATTATTGGTAATAATGGTATTTATACTAATTATCACGATTTGAAATTTTCTTTTTCTGATGTCACTTCTTTATTATCCATTAGAAATGAAGGGCAGGCAGGAAATTTTATAGATTATAATAATGACGGATATGTTGATTTATTAACACATTTGGAAGAAAGCCCATCAATTTTATACAAAAACAAGGGCGGAAAATTATTTTTAGAAGCAGAATCATTCAAAGAAATTAGTTCAAATGTTTCTTCACAAAACATAGTTTCAGCAGATTTTGATAATGATGGATATGTAGATTTATTGGATGTAGTTAATAATAAATTATACTTTGGAAATGGAAACTTTGGCTTTAGAAAAATCGAAGACGAAAATTTTATTAAAAATTATAATTTGACTGAAAACACTAATGTTATTTCAGCACAAGCGGCAGATTTTAATAATGACGGCAATATTGACGTTTATGTTTCGTTTGAAAATTATGATTTGCTTCTTAAAAATAATGGTGCTGGAAAATTTGAAAATGTATTTCAAAATTCTGGGATAAAAAAAATTGTTAATAATAATTCCCTTAGTTTTACATTATCAGATTTTAATAACGATAATCTAATCGATATTCTTATCACATATAAAATTCCAGTAAATTACAAGCATATTTTTCTTTACCTAAATCAAGGCAACTTTAAGTTTACCGAGAAAGATGGCCCAAATTTTTATTCTCTAATTTCTCCAAGTACTTACTCTTCTATAGCTAACGATTTTAATAATGATGGTTATATAGATTTACTAATATTCAACAATGAATCTGAACTTAAACTGCTAATTAATGATGGTAAGGCAAATTTCATTGAGATGAAAGAAAAAGCTGGCTTAACGGGGAGATTTTTTCATCCATATCCTACAGGTGGAATATTAGCTGCTTCAGATGTTAATAATGATGGGTTACTTGACTTATTTATTGGTTCTAAGCTGTATTTAAATTCTCCTGAATTTAGATTTAATGAAATAGGAAAAAGTATTGGATTAAATTTTATAGGGACACCTGCCTTTGCTGATTATGATAACGATGGTGATATGGACCTTTTCATAGGAAGTTCGAAATTAGCTTTGGGAGAAGGGAATAGAGCAATTTTTTATCGAAACAATTCCCTAATAAATAATTTTGTTAAAGTAAAATTGTATGGTGATATCAGTAATCGATTTGCTTTGGGTGCAAAAGTATATTTATTGGGATATAATGAAAGAGATTCGTTAATTTATGTTACATTAAGACAAAATGGCTTGGGAGGAAATTCTTTATCGCATGAAAATTTTTCCGAATTACATTTTGGCATCAATCCAGATTATAATTATAAAGTAAAAGTAATTTTTCCATCTGGAATTAAAAGAACAATTGAAGCAAAAGTAAATTCTATTAATGAAATTTATGAATCTAGAGGGCTTGAGAGACAAGCAATACTTTTATCGAAATATTTTATTAGAACAACAAATTTAATGAACTGGCAGCAAGAGTTAATAAAATTTCTTGTGGCAATTGCAGTACTGTATTTAATCCTTAATTATAACAGCAGAGTAAAAAATTCAAAAAAACTAAAACGATATGTAACATTAACATTATTAATAATTTACTTTGTGTTATTATTCTGTACCATTAATTTTAATTTGTATGCAAGATTATTTTTCCCGCCCCTTTGTATTGGAGGTTTAGCATTCATATTTGTTTTTGTTTCAGCCAAAATAATTGAGAGAAAAGAAAGTAAGTATATATCACATTATAAAATTTTAGAAGTTATTGGTGCAGGTGGAACAGGAAAAGTATTGAAAGTAAAGGATATTTATTCATCAGAAATATTTGCCTTAAAATTAATTAATCCAATTTTATTAAATGACGATGATAATAGAAAATTAATTGCAAATGAAGCAAAAATTCTTGCAAGCATAAATAACGAAAATATTGTAAAGGTTTTTGAATTCGGAGAAACTCAAAAATATAGTTATATGGTTATGGAATATTTGTGTGGTGGAACTCTTGATGATTACATAAAAAATAATTTTCTCATAGAAAATGAAAAAATAATATTTATTGCAAAACAAATTTGTAATGGATTGAAAGCAATTCACGAAAAAGATATTGTTCACAGAGATTTAAAAACTACCAATATTATGTTTGATAAGGATAACAAAGTAAAAATTATGGACTTTGGTTTATCTAAATCGCCTCTTGTTACTACAATGACTACTTTAGGTACAATAATGGGTACATTGGGTTATGTTGCACCAGAGCAGATTACAAATATACAGGTTGATAAAAGAGCAGACATTTTTTCATTGGGTGTAATTTTATATCAAATGGCAACTAACAAATTGCCATTTATAGGCATTAATGAAATTGCAGTTATTCATTCAATATTTAATACAGAACCTGTTAAACCTTCTGAAATCAATCCTGCAATTGATAACAGAATTGAACGCATTATAATGAACTGTTTGAAAAAAAATCCAGCAGAAAGATATCAATCTATTGAAGAAATATTATTGGAAATAGAAACAATAAAATAATTTAATGAGGGGGCAACTTGGAAAAACATGAATTATTAGAATCAATCTCCAATCTTGTTAATACACAAGCTTCAGAATTTTCTGAAACAATTGCAAAAATTGATTCTGCAATTGAAAAATCTGATTATGAACTATCTAAAAATTTATTAAAAGCCATAAGCAAAAAAAATTTATTCTTTTTTAATGAACTTGGAAGATATATAAATACATTTATCAAAGATATAGACCAAATGTTATTGGAGTGCGAAAATATAAAACTGGAAAAATTAAGATATGAGAAACTCTATGTAACAGGATTGATTTTTCAATCAGAAAGAGAAATGATTTCATTAATGGAAAGAGCTATTGAGATTCTTATCAAGGAACTCGATGCAGACAAAGGTTTTATTGTGCTTGTTGATGATAAACAAAATATTACAAAACTAGTAACAAAAAATATGGATGAGACAAATGAAAGTTATGCTAAAGATTTGAGCATATCTATAATTCAAAAAACATTGCAGGATTTAATGCCACTTAAAGTAAATGACATTAAAAATGAAGATGAATTCTCTAAAAGTCATAGTATTGTTCGATTGGGACTAACATCTGTTATGTGTGTACCTTTAATTTCTGGTGGAAATATTTATGGGGCAGTTTATGTAGACAGAAGAAAAGAAAAAAATCCATTTAGTGAAGCTGACTTAACTTTTTTAATTTCTTTTGCTAAGCAAGTAGTTAAAGGTATACAAATTTCAAGTGAAATTTTAGAACTCGAAGAAAAATTAGAAGATAAACCAAGAATTGAGTTTGAAAAACTCAAACAAGAATTCAAATGCGATGAAATTATAGGTAAAAATCTAAAACTAATTAATGTATTAAAATTAGCAGCAAAGGTTTCAAGTTCTGATGCTTCAATTTTGATATTGGGAGAAAATGGAACAGGTAAAGAAATCCTTGCAAGAGCAATACACAACAATAGTCCAAGAAGAAATAAACCTTTTATTGCAATAAATTGTGGTGCAATACCTGCTGAGCTATTGGAATCAGAATTATTTGGATACGAATCGGGAGCGTTCACAGGTGCTACTAAAACAAAACCAGGAAAATTAGAATTAGCTGAAGGTGGTACAATATTTTTAGATGAAATTGCAGAAATGAGTGTGAACCTTCAAGCTAAATTATTAAGAGTAATTCAAACAAAGGAAATAGAAAGATTAGGCGGAATCGAATCTAAGAAAATTGATGTTAGATTTATTTCGGCAACAAACAAGGACTTAAAGAAATTAATAGCCGAGGCGCTCTTTCGCGAAGATTTGTATTATCGACTAAAAGTAGTAGAAATAAAATTACCACCTCTAAGGGATAGAAAAGAAGATATAGAAGAACTTGTGAAATATTTTATTGAAAAATATAAAGGGAATAAAAGTAACATTTTAATTACAGACGAAGCTATAAGCATTTTAGAAAATTATAACTGGCCTGGAAATATTAGAGAATTAGAAAATGTGGTTCAAAGAGCAATTATTTTGTCTGATTCGAATGTTATTCAAAAAAAAGATTTACCACAAGAAATAGTCGATGAATATTGTGATTCTAATTGCGAAAAATCATTAGCAGAGGCTGAGGATGAATTCCGAAGATATTATATAACAAAAATTTTGAGAAGAACTGGTTCCAAAACAGAAGCAGCAAAAATTCTTAATGTAAGCAGAAGCCATCTTCATAAATTGATCTCAAATCTTGGAATTATTGATTAACATAAGCTTCTTATAAATATGTAATAATTATCTCACAAGCTTTTCAGTTGATTAGTTGCATTTATGCAACAATCAATTATTCACTTCTAATTTGGACACACTTTTTCAAATTTTTTAATGGCATAAGCTTTGACTCAAAATTATGCCATCAAAAAAAAAAATCAGGAGTTAAACATGAAAGCATTTTTTAAAGTAACTTTTTTAGTTTTATTTCTTTTTGCAACTATCAATTTTGCACAAGGTTATAACAAAGAAGCTAAAACAATTAACATTGGCGCAGGCATTGGTCTTGCAGGTATATCGGGAGATGCTACAATTCCACCATTGAGTGTAGGAATTCAATATGGATTGACAGATAAAATATCAATTGGTGGTATTGTTGGTTATGCAGGATCATCTTATAAGTTTGGATTAATTACCTCATCATACGAGTGGAAGTATAATTATATTATAGTTGGTGCAAGAGGTGAATATCATTTTATGAAACCTGAGGATAAATTAGATTTATATTCAGGTGTTACATTGGGTTACAATATTGTTAATGTTTCTGAACCAAACAATCTTCCTGCTTATGGATTAGGATATTCTGCAACATCTAGTTATTTATTATATGGAGGACATGCTGGAGTTCGATATGCTTTTAGTAATGGATTTGGCTTATTTGCAGAAGCTGGTTATGGTATTGGTTATATAACAGGAGGGATTTTTCTAAGAATGTAATTTGTGTATAAGGTGCCTTTGTTACAGGGCACCTTTTTTTGTTTGAATTAATATCAACAAAACTTCGGATTAATTACATGAATAAGAGTATTCTCGTTGTAGAACCAAATACTCTATTACTGAAAAAATTAAGAGAGATTCTTTCAAGAGAAGGTTTTGATGTAATCACAGTTACTAATATTGAAATGGTAGTTAATATTTGTAATAAAATTAATATAGAATACATATTAGCAAAACCCGAGTTATTAAGTATTAATAATATATCACATAAGGAGGAGAAAGATGTTAACAAAAATAACTAGACTTTTATTACTCATGATTTTGGTTTTGAATTTTTCATCATGCAAAAATGAAGATAATCCCACTGAACCAAATCAGCAGTCAAATACAACTAATCCTACTGGACAACCAATACCTAATTTTGCTAATCAGCAAGATGTTAATGGAGTAATGGCTGCGGTAAGATATTCACAAATATCATTAGTTGGATTTCCGGCTGTTGAAACAGATATTGCTTTTGCAATGTTTGGGAATGGAATTGATGCAGGAAGTGTAAGTGTTAACGGAACTTCATTGGGAAAAATTAATCAGGGTGGAAAAATTTTATACATGGTACCAGATCCGTCGAATCCAATGCAATTTTTGAGTTTAAGCTGGAATGGTTCAAATCATAGCTGGAATGTTTCCGGAGGTAATGGAATTCCATCTTTAACTGGCAGCGTAAAAAGTCCAAATGATTTTAGTATTATACAACCATCAGCAAATTCAGCTGTCAGTAAAGCAAATGGTATTCAAATTAAATGGTCGAATACATCTTCAACTTCAAAAATTTTAGTGCAGATTACTGGTGTCAATAGCAGTCAATCAAAATTTTATGAAGAATTATCAGATAATGGCAGCTACACAATTCCAACCTCAGATTTATCTTCATTCAATGGTGATTGTATGCTCTTTGTAGTAAGATATACATATAACTATACAACTTCTGGCGGTAAAAAATATTATTTTGTTTCTGAAATTGTTAAAAGCGTTAATATAAAGGTTAATTAAATTATATTGTAATTCAGATATTTATATTATCAGAAGGAGGGGAATTTTACACCTCTCCTTTTTTATGTCTTAGAATTTTCTTCATGTATAATTAATTTTTTCTCTCAGAGGTAAAAAAGTTTACTAAATAAATAAGGGAAAATATTTGATTCAGTAAAATAAATTTGACCCAGAAATAATTTAATATATCGGTATTAATGGACCTTCCTATTATCCTAATCCATTTTATAAAAGCACAGAATTAGTTTCAACTGTCATATCGTAAATGATAAATAAATTTTATTTACTCTGGAATTTAGTTACAACTATTGTGAATAAGAATAAAGAAGCTGTGTAATATGAAGTCGAATTAAATGGGAAATATCTTACATGCGGAATTACCCTCGGGGAAAATTTTTAAACATGAAGAAAGAGACTATTGTAATAAAGAAATTGCGATAATGTAAAAATGCAATTACAAAAATGGATTTAGAAAAATTTATTAAAAATAACTAGGAAAGATTTACTTAGTATTGTAAAGCAATAAGAGCAAAGAGATATAATATAAGTCATTGAAATAACTACGACTCCCTTGCAGCAAATTTTGCTGCAATCATATCACGATGACTGAGCTTTAGGTTATTTGAAATTATTCTGATTAAATGTTCTTCATATTTATTCAAAACATTATCAGCATAAATCAATTTCCATAAGTTTTTTACAAGTTCGAATTTTTCATCATCATTAAAATGATTATTAATTACATCTGTGAATTCATATAAACTTACACTCTTGATAATTCTTTCTTCAGAAATATCAACAAGTTCTTCAATCTGTACTTCATTTAGATTAAACATCTTTTTTAATGTTTTTTTGAAAAGTATAAATTCTTCTTTCGAAAAATGATTATCAGATTTTGCTACTTCCAGAAAGAGAGCAGCTGTAGCAATTTGAATTTTCTTTTGCTGATTCTCTGAATCGTTTGTCTCATTATCATTGAAAATTTTTTTGATAAACGATACCATTTAATACCCTAAAAATTTTTTAGTTCATTAAAAATATAATTTTAAAAATCAATCTTTTCTTTAAAAATGATTTTTTTATTTTGCAATTAAGTTTACAATAAAACAATTGAATAATTTTTCTGCTTATTACAAAAGTTATTGCTTGATATAAATTTATTTATTATGTTGTAACAACTCTTCCTTATTGAAAATTCACAAATAATATTAGCCAAATTAAACAGGCGTATTTTATTAATAGATTAAAAAGATTGGAGTTGTAAATGAAAATTAATCGTCTCTTTACAACAGCAGGCAAAGACCCATTAGAGTCCATCGAGTTTGTTAAAAGAACATCAGAAATCAAAAATCCTGATGGCTCAATAGTTTTTAGAATGGACGAAGTTATTGTCCCAAAAGATTGGTCTCAGGTTGCTACAGATATAATCGCACAAAAATATTTTCGCAAAGCTGGAGTTCCCAAACTTCTTAAAAAAGTAAAAGAAGATGGTGTACCAAAATGGCTTCAACCATCAACTGCAGATAGCAAACTTGAAGAACTACCAGAAAAAGATAGATATACTTCGGAAACAGATGCCCGACAAGTTTTCCATCGGATGGCTGGAACATGGACATATTGGGGATGGAAAGCAAATTATTTTGATACAGAAGAAGATGCAAAAGCATTTTATGATGAATTAATGTTTATGCTTGCTAAGCAATATGCAGCACCAAATTCACCTCAATGGTTTAATACTGGCTTGAACTGGGCATATGGAATTAATGGACCTGCACAAGGGCATTATTATGTTGATTTTAAGACTGGTGAATTAAAAAAATCTGAAGATGCATATACACATCCGCAACCTCATGCATGTTTTATTCAGTCAATCAAAGATGACCTTGTGAATGAAGGCGGCATAATGGATTTATGGGTTAGAGAAGCTCGTCTGTTTAAGTATGGGTCGGGCACCGGAACAAACTTTTCTGATATTCGTGGTGCAAATGAACCTTTAAGTGGAGGTGGTAAATCTTCAGGATTAATGTCATTTTTGAAAATTGGAGATAGGTCTGCAGGTGCAATTAAATCTGGCGGAACAACACGCCGTGCAGCAAAAATGGTTACACTTGATATCGACCATCCAGATATTGAAGAATATATTAACTGGAAAGTTGTTGAAGAACAAAAAGTAGCGGCATTGGTGGCTGGTTCAAAAATTTGTAATTATCATCTTAACAACATCATGAAAGCTTGCTATGATGAACATCCAGAGAATGATAGATTTAATAAAAAAACTAATCTAAAACTTCGTAAAGCTGTAATTGAAGCTCGCAAAGCACATGTTCCAGAAAATTACATTGATAGAGTTATTAAACTTGCAAAGATGGGATTTAAGTCAATTCATTTTCCTGTTTATGATACTGATTGGAATTCCGAAGCTTATGCAACTGTTTCTGGACAAAATTCAAATAACTCTGTTCGTGTTTCTAATGAGTTCATGCAGGCAGTTTTGAATGATGGAGATTGGAAGTTATACTGGAGGACAGAAAAGAAGAAAGCTGAACAGGAAGGAAGAGAACCAAAACCATTCAAAATTTTAAAAGCAAGAGATTTGTGGGACCAAATTGCATATGCAGCCTGGTCGTGTGCAGACCCTGGCTTGCAATTCGATACTACAATCAATGAGTGGCATACATGTCCAAACAGTGGCAAAATTAGAGCTTCAAATCCATGCAGCGAGTATATGTTTCTTGATGACACTGCTTGCAATCTGGCATCACTTAATCTTGTAAAATTTTATGATGATGAAAAAGGAGTTTTTGATATAAAAGCTTATCGTCATGCTGTAAGATTGTGGACAATTGTTCTTGAAATAAGCGTGCTTATGGCTCAATATCCAAGCAAAGAAATTGCACAGAGAAGTTATGAATTTAGAACACTTGGGCTTGGTTATGCAAATCTTGGTTCGTTATTAATGCGTCAAGGAATTCCATATGACAGCAAAGAAGCTTTTGCAATTTGTGGAGCTCTTACGGCAATAATGCACATGCATGCTTATGCTACTTCTGCTGAAATGGCAAAAGAACTTGGTGCTTTCCCAAAATATGAAGAAAATAAAGATGCAATGCTTCGAGTAATTAGAAATCATAGAAGAGCTGCTTATAATGTTCCGAACAAAGAATATGAAGGCTTATCAATTTATCCAATGGGAATAAATCCAGAATTTTGTCCTTCTGATTTACTAGAAGCTGCACGCGAAGATGCTGATTTGGCTTTAGAACTCGGTGAAAAATATGGATATCGTAATGCACAAGTTACCGTGATTGCTCCTACTGGTACAATTGGACTTGTAATGGATTGCGACACAACAGGAATTGAACCAGATTATGCACTTGTAAAATTCAAAAAATTGGCAGGAGGTGGTTATTTCAAAATAATTAATCAATCAATACCACCAGCATTGAAAAAATTAGGTTACAATGAAGACCAGATTCGTGAAATTGTAAAATATGCAAAAGGTTCAGGAACACTTGTCGGCTGTCCTTATATCAATCATGAATCTCTAAAAGCAAAAGGATTTACAGATGAAATAATTAATAAAATAGAATCAGTTCTTCCTACAGTATTTGATTTGAGTTTTGCATTTAATAAATACACCATCGGAGAAAAATTCTTAAAGAATAATCTTGGCTTTACTGATGAACAAATCAACGATTTTAGTTTTGACCTTTTGACAGAACTTGGCTTTACAAAAGAAGAAATTGCTGTTGCTAATGATTATGTTTGCGGCACTATGACAGTTGAAGGAGCTCCTTTTCTCAAACATGAACATTATCCAGTTTTTGATTGTGCAAACAAATGCGGCAAGAAAGGAACAAGATTTATAAGTTACGAAGCACATATCTACATGATGGCAGCTGCTCAGCCTTTTATATCAGGCGCAATCTCAAAGACAATTAATCTTCCAAGTTCAGCTGAAATTGATGATATTAAAAATGCATACATGCTTTCATGGAAATTAGGATGCAAAGCAAATGCACTCTACCGTGATGGTTCTAAACTTTCTCAACCATTAAATACAATTACTGAAGAAGAAGCAGAAGAAATTCTTGAGAAGAAAGAAGAAAACGACATAGTAAAAATTGCTGAAAAAATTATTCATCGATACATTGCCAAGAGAAGAAGATTGCCTGATAGAAGAACTGGCTACACTCAAAAGGTTAAAATAAATGGTCAATCAGTTTATTTAAGAACAGGCGAATATGAAAACGGGCAATTAGGCGAAATATTTATTGATATGCATAAAGAAGGTGCAGCTTTTAGAAGCCTGCTTAACTGTTTTGCTATTGCCATTTCTCTCGGTTTGCAGCATGGTGTTCCTCTCGAAGAATTTGTAGATGCATTTGTATTTACAAGATTCGAACCGAGCGGAATTGTTACTGGACATAAGAGAATCAAAATGGCAACATCTGTGATTGATTATATCTTCAGAGAACTTGCTGTAACTTATCTTGGAAGGAACGACCTTGCACATGTTGACGAGGAAGAAGTTACAAGTAAAAGTAATTCAAGCAGCGGTGAGTATCGTTCATTAGTTGAAGGAGAAATTATTGGAGAAGAAGTTGTAAGTGAAAGAATGATTGAACTTGATAATAAAACTAATGATAATAAAAATGGAAACAGCATCAGAGAAAAAGTTAAATTAATAACAGCAAACGATCCAGTATTGAAAGCAAGAGAAAGAGGCTACACCGGCGATATTTGTCCAGAATGCCAAAGCATGACAATGGTAAGAAATGGAACCTGTCTAAAATGCATGACCTGCGGTGCTACCACAGGCTGCAGTTAAAAATAATTTTTACACTTACAAAAAAATAGAGGGGCTTGTTAGCCCCTTTTTTATAATTATATTAACTAATTAAATTCATTGACTTTTAGAATCAAAACGGATACTTTTTTAACCTTAAAATTTGTATATGATTAAAAAAATCTAAATGATAGCTGATAACATTAAAAGAATTGAAGAAAAAATTCTGAACAAGTGTATTTCAATCGGAAGAGATAGAAGTGAAATTACATTAATTGGAGTTACCAAAACACAACCAGTTGAAATAATTAAGCAGGCAATTGAATCAGGTTTGAAAGATATTGGAGAAAATAAAGCTCAGGAATTAAAAGATAAATATGAAAAATTATCAAATGGAGTTCGTTGGCATTTTATTGGACATCTTCAAACAAATAAAGTTAAGTATGTAATCAAAGCAGCAGATTTTATTCATTCTGTAGATTCAATCAAACTTGCTGAAGAAATTAATAAAAAAGCTTTACAGATTAATAAAAAACAAAATGTTCTTTTGGAAATTAAAACTTCGGACGAAGCTACTAAGTATGGTTTGATAAATGAAAAAGATATTTTTGAGACTGCTCAATATTGTTTTGAAGCATCAAATCTAAATTTAATTGGTTTGATGACTATTGCTCCATTTACTGATGATGCTGACTTGATTAGAAAATCATTTATTCAACTTAGAAAGTTGAAAGAAAAATTGAATTATGCAGGATTTAATTTGACTGAACTATCAATGGGCATGACAAATGATTTTGAAATTGCCATTGAAGAAGGCTCGACAATGCTGAGAATTGGAACAGCAATTTTTGGTGAAAGAATTAAAAATTAAGGGGAGTAAAAATGAAATTTACCCCGTTTGGAATTAAGAATCAGGAGTTTAACAAATCTGTCCGCGGCTACGACCGCGATGAAGTCAAAGCTTTTCTTGAAAAACTTGCCGATGAATTTGAACGTCTTCAAAATGAAAATGAAAAATTATTAAAAGAACTTGAAGAAAAAGAAGAACAGCTTAAAGAATTCAAAAAGATTGAAAAAAATTTACAGAATGCTTTGTTAAGTGCAACCGAATCTACCACTAAAGCAATTGATTCTGCAAAAAAACAATCTGCATTAATTTTGAAAGAAGCAGAAATTAAAGCATCTCAAATTGTAGAGAAAGCCAAAGAAAATGCAAGTGCAATTCGTGATTCCGTTGTTAAATTAAGAGAAGAAAAAAAATTACTTGTGTCAAAAATTAAAGCAATGATTGAAACACAATCGAACTTGCTTGAATTAGGTGCACAAACACGAGAACCTGAAATTAAAAAGAAAGAAAAGATTACAGAAGAAAAAGAAAATCAAACAGAAATAAATGTAGATGATATATTGGAGAAATTACTATGAGTAAATTAATCAACATGATTAATGAAACACTCGAAGTAATTCGAAAAAGAACAACAAAGAATTATGAGATTGGCATAATTCTCGGCACAGGTCTTGGCGGCTTGGTTAAAGAAATCGAAATTGAACATCAAATTGATTATGCAGATTTACCTCACTTTCCAATTTCAACTGTTGAATCTCATCATGGCAAATTAATTTTTGGGAAAATTTCCGGAAAAGATGTTGTTGCCATGCAGGGTAGATTTCATTACTACGAAGGATACACAATGCAACAAATTACATATCCTGTTCGTGTGATGAAATTTCTTGGTGTTAAAACTTTGATAGTTTCTAATGCATGCGGTGGTATGAATCCTCTTTTTAGAAGAGGTGATATTATGATTATGGTCGACCACATAAATTTACTTGGCGATAATCCATTAATTGGAAAAAATGAAGATGAACTTGGACCAAGATTCCCAGATATGAGCGAGCCATATAGTCTTGAATTAATTAAACTCGCTGAAGAAGCAGCTCTCGAAAATAAAATTAAAGTTCAGAAAGGAGTTTATGTTGCTGTTCCAGGACCAAATTTAGAGACAAAAGCAGAATACAGATTTTTAAGAGCAATTGGAGCTGATGTAGTTGGAATGTCAACGGTTCCTGAAAATATCGTGGCTAATCACATGGGAATGAAAGTCCTCGGCTTAAGCATAATTACAGATGAATGTTTTCCAGAAGCCTTAAAACCAGCCAAACTGGAAGATATTATTGCTGCTGCAAACGAAGCAGAACCCAAAATGACATTAATTATGAAAGAGGTAATTAAAAAATTATGAAAGAAAAAAAAACAATTTATTATGCTACCGCCGTATTGCTTGCTTTGATTATTTTTGCATCTAATTTTTTGAGCACTGATATATTTCAAGCTGGGTATCAAAATTTTGCAGTCTGGTTTGTTCTTTCAATTTTTGCTTTTGCCTGTGGATGGTTGATAAATAAAACACTTGGTTACAACCATGGCGGGAAAGTAATATTTGCTGTTATTGTCTCTACTGCATTCTTAACCGTGATTTTAATTTCATTTTTTAGTGAATATTTTGGCTTGAGCAATTTACTTGTAGAAAATATGATTTTATATATACTTCGAAATATAGCTCTTGGTGCAATGGGATTATTTGGAATGGTTGTATGTGAACTTCTTATAATGCAAAAAGAAAGCAACGCAGGAAAAACAAAATTAGATGAAATAAAAAAAATACTAACTTCAGCTCAAAGAGAAGCACAAATTATTGTTGAAGAAGCAAGATTAAAAGCAGATAAGATTCTTTATGATGCTCAAAAAGCTGCAGACGATATTCTGGAAAAGAAAAAATATATTGAAACACAACTAAAAGAATTTATTGCTGCAGAAAAAGAATTAATAAAAAAATACGAATCTGAAGAAGAATAATTATTAACAATCTAAATACAGAGAAAAAGATGTTTAAGCAATTCGGTGAAAAAATTAATTATCCTGAAATTGAAGAACAAATTCTAAAGTTCTGGCAGGAAAATAAAATATTTGAAAAGAGCATCTCTTCAAGAGATGAAAACAAACCTTTCACATTTTATGAAGGTCCTCCAACTGTTAATGGCAAACCGGGAATTCATCATGTAATGGCAAGAACTTTGAAAGACCTTGTATGCCGTTACAAAACAATGAAAGGATTCCGAGTTCAGAGAAAAGCTGGCTGGGATACTCATGGCTTGCCAATCGAAATAGCTTTGGAAAAAGATTTAGGATTTACTCAAAAATCCGATATTGAAAAGTATGGAGTCGCTGCTTTCAATAAAAAAGCAAAAGAACTTGTCTATCATCATATTGAAATGAAAGAAGGCTGGCGTACTCTGACTGAAAGAATGGGTTACTGGATTGACCTCGATAATCCTTACATTACATGCACAAATGAATATATAGAATCTGTTTGGTGGGCACTTTCTGAATATTTCAAGAAAGGATTAATTTACAAAGGATTTAAAATTGTTCCTCAATGCCCACACTGCGAAACCCCTCTTTCATCTCATGAACTAGCACTTGGTTACAAAGATGTTCAAGACCCAAATGTTTATGTTAAGTTCAAACTCAAAGATGAAGATGCTTCAATACTTGTTTGGACAACAACGCCCTGGACATTAATTTCAAATGTTGCACTTGCTGTTGGTCCAGATATAGATTATGTGAAAATTAAAACAGAAAAGCACGGCGTAATGTATCTTGCCAAAGCAAGACTTTCTGTAATTAAAGAAGATTACACAATCCTTCAAGAATTAAAAGGTTCTGATTTGCTGAATCGAGATTATGAACCATTATTCCAATACATTCCTGTAAACAAACGAGCATGGTACATTATTGCAGGTGATTTTGTCAGCACAGAAGATGGTTCTGGTGTTGTTCATATCGCTCCAGCTTTTGGTGCAGATGACTATGAAGTTTCAAAAAAATATGATTTGCCTTTTATTCAGCCGGTAACAAAAAGCGGCAGATTTACAGAAGAAGTTACAGATTTTGCAGGAAGATTGATTAAAACAATTCAATTCGAAACTCATGAAGAGAAAGGTGTTGACCCAGATATAATTCGAAATCTAAAAGAAAGAGGTTTGATTTACCGAGCAACAAATGATTATATGCACTCATATCCTCACTGCTGGAGATGCGATAATCCATTGATTTATTATGCACGCGACAGCTGGTACATTCGTACAACTCAAGTTGCTCAAAGAATGATTGAATTAAATAAAACTATAAACTGGTATCCGCCTGAAGTCGGTGCAGGTCGATTTGGTAACTGGCTTGAAGAAAATAAAGATTGGTCATTATCTCGAGATAGATACTGGGGAACCCCTCTTCCAATTTGGATTAGTGAAGACGGTGATATGTTTGCTGTTGGTTCTATCGCCGAATTGAAAGAAGGATTTGTTGAACGAGACGGAAAAAGAATTCTGGTTAAAGATTTACCTGAAGAAGAAATCGACCTTCATAAACCTTTTGTTGATGAAGTTAAATTTGAGAAGAATGGAAAAATTTATAAAAGAACCCCTGAATTGATTGATGTATGGTTCGACAGCGGTGCAATGCCTTTTGCTCAATTCCATTATCCATTTGAAAATGTTGAAACCTTCAAGAAAAAATATCCTGCAGATTTTATTTGTGAAGGAATTGACCAAACACGCGGATGGTTTTATACGCTTCATGCAATTGGTACAATGCTTTTTGATAATGTAGCTTTCAAAAATGTTATTGTGAATGAATTGATACTCGATAAAGAAGGACAGAAAATGTCCAAATCACGCGGCAATACTGTTGACCCATTTGATTTGTTTGATAAATATGGAGCCGATGCAACAAGATGGTATCTAATTACAACCAGTCCGCCATGGAAACCTACACTTTTTGATGAAGAAGGTGTGCTCGAAGTTCAAAGAAAATTCTTTGGAACTCTTATAAATACTTATTCATTCTTCTCGCTATATGCAAACATAGATAAGTTTAATTTCAGTGAAGAATTAATACCTTATGAAGAACGTCCTGAAATTGATAGATGGATAATTTCTAAATTGAGTTCGCTTGTCAAAGAATATGAAGAATTAATGGATAATTATGATGTAACAAAAGCTGCTCGTCAGGTTGCTAATTTTACAATTGACCAATTATCTAACTGGTATGTAAGAAGAAGCAGAAGAAGATTCTGGAAATCTGAAATTAATAAAAATAAATTATCAGCATATCAAACTCTGTATGAATGCTTGATTACAATTTCAAAATTAACAGCACCATTTGCGCCGTTTATAGCAGAAGAAATTTATCAGAATCTTAACACTGTTACAAAAAAAGAAAATTATGAATCAGTTCATCTTGCAGATTTTCCTAAACCATCATACTTTGAAAAAGAACTTGAAGAAAAAATGGATATTGCTCAACGAGTTGTTTATCTTACTCGTTCAATCAGAGCAAAACACAATTTGAAAGTTCGTCAACCATTAAGAAAAATAATGGTGGCAGTTGATAAAGAAAAACAGGATGCCTTAAGAAAAATGCAGGATGTAATTCTGGAAGAAGTGAATATCAAAGAATTAATTGTTCTTGAAGATGATTCTTCAATTGTGAATAAAACTGCAAAACCGAATTTTAAAGTTATTGGTCCCAAATATGGTAAGCTTGTGAAATCATTAACAAATGTAATTAAAGAACTCGATAAAAATTCAATTGCTGAACTCGAAAAATCTGGTAAACTTAATGTGGAAGTTGAAGGGCAAAACATTCAAATTACACTTGAAGATGTTGAAATTGTAAGTCACGAAATCGAAGGCTGGTTCGTCGAAAGTGAAGAAGGGGTTACAGTTGCAGTAGATACAGAACTAACAGAAGATTTAATAGCAGAAGGTTATGCTCGTGAGTTTGTTAATCGTGTTCAAAATATGAGAAAAGATGCAGGTTTTGATGTTGTGGACAGAATTTTTGTTGATGTTAAAGGAGACGATAAATTTTTGAACTATATTCAAAAATTTTCTGATTATATTTCAAATGAAGTTCTTGCAGAATCAATACGATATGAAGGGAAAATGAATGGCTATAAACAAAACTGGCAGATTGGCGATTATGAATGTGAGATTATAATTGCAAAGCAAAATAATTAATTTTCTGAAGCATGGGAGGAGTTATGGCAAAAAAGACTGATAAAAAAACAAATAAGAAAACCGCTGTTAAATCTAAAACAACAAAAAAAACAGCGAGCAAGTTAAACTCAAAGAAGGGGAAGGTAATGGCTAAGTCGAATCAAAATGAAAAAAAGGTAACTATGAAAAAAGGAAAACATGTTGAAGTAATTTCACCAACAAAGAAAGTCAAAAAAATTCAGGGATACTCGAAAAAAGATTTAGAAGAATTCAAAAAAATTATTCTTGAAAAAAGAAATGAAATAATTGAACAGCTTCAGGCATTAAAAGAACAAATGATGGATCCATCAACCGGGCAGTATGTAAATGAAAATTCGCCGTATTCTCTTCACATGGCAGAGCAGGGAACCGATGCAATGGAAAGAGAAAAATTATATCTCTGGGCTCAACGTGAAAATAAATTTTTAGGTTATCTTGATGATGCTCTTCAAAGAATTGAAAATGGAACTTACGGTATTTGCATTGAATGTATTGATGAACCACAAAATTTATGTCCAACTTGCCCATTAATTCCAAAAGAAAGATTAATGGCAGTGCCTCATACTCAGCATTGTCTTCAAGTTAAACAGAAAATGAAAACAACATAAAAGGTAGAAATCTTGAAAGTTCTTTACACAACTGTAATTGTAGTAATAATTGATCAGGTTACAAAATTTCTTGTGAAAGGAGGAACCATTCCATTTTTGAATATCAAAGCAAATGGAATGGAATATGGTCAAAGTATAAATGTAATTGGAGATTTTTTTAAGATAACATTTGTTGAAAATCCAGGTTTGGCATTTGGAATTGATGTTAATAATTCATCGAAATTAATTTTATCTATTTTTTCTCTCCTTGCAAGTATTGGAATCTTTTATTATTTGTATAAATCAAGAGATAAAAAATTTATTGTGAGATTTGCACTTGCATTAATTCTCGGAGGTGCAATTGGAAATTTAATTGACAGAGCTTTTTATGGATTGTTTTATGGTTATGCACCTTTATTTTATGGAAGAGTTGTGGATTTTTTTAATGTAGATTTTTTTGATTTCACAATTTTTGGAAGAACATATGACCGCTGGCCTATTTTTAATATTGCAGATGCTTCGGTAACAATCGGTGTTATTCTTTTGATAATATTTCATAAATCTGCTGAAGAAACAACCACTGAAGAAAAAAATTTGTTAGTTACAAAAGAATCAGTTGCAAATGAAAATTTAGAGCTTGAGAGTTCAAATCCAATTGTAAAAAATGTCGAAGATAATAACAGAGAAGAAAATTAAAATTGAAATACCTGAGGGGAAAAAGAAAGAAAGAATAGATATTTTTTTAGCCAATTCAGTTGAAAATGCAACCCGCTCAAGAATACAAAAATTAATTAAATCAAATCTTGTTACTGTTAATAATAAAGCAGTTAAACCGAATTATTTAATTTGTCCCGGCGATAAAATTGAAATTACAATTCCAGTAACTCCACGCCCAGAAGAAACAGAACCAGAAGATATTCCATTAAATATAGTTTATGAAGATGATTATATAATTGTTGTGAATAAACCTGCTGGCATGGTTGCACATCCAGCTTTAGGGAATTACAGTGGAACCCTTGTTAATGCATTACTTCATTATACACAAAAGTTAAGTAAACTTAATGAACCCGGAAGACCAGGAATTGTTCACAGAATTGATAAAGATACAAGCGGACTTTTGCTTATTGCAAAAGATGAGTGGACACATGCTCAACTTGCAAAACAATTTTCTGCTCATACAATCGAACGTGAATACTGGGCTGTATGCTGGGGATTATTTGAAGAAAAGAAAGGGGAAGTAATAGGAAATATTGCAAGATCAAATAAGGATAGAAAAATTTTTACTGTAAGCCAAACAGAAGGACGATATGCACATACATTTTATGAGGTGATTGAAGAATTTGAATTTGCTTCGCTGGTAAAATTGAAATTAAAAACCGGGAGGACACATCAAATTCGAGTTCATATGTCACATATTAAACATCCAGTATTTGGCGACCCAACTTATGGCGGAAGAAGAATTGTTTATGGTTCAAATCTTCCTAAGATGAAAAGCAGAGTAGAAAATTTGCTTCAAATCATGAAACGGCAGGCACTTCATGCAAAAACACTTGGCTTTGTTCATCCACACACAAACGAAAAAATTTTTCTTGATTCTGAACTGCCAGAAGATATGAAGATATTATTAGAAAAATTAAGAAGTGATTAAGTATCAATTCGTTGAAATAATTTTTCCCACTCAGCAATTGCTTCTGAAAATGGTTCAAGAACTCTTGGCATTGCACCATGAAGATATGAAATTGCTATACCATAATTTACAATTGGAATTCCCATATAACGTGCTTGTTTAATTCTTGTTTGCATCATTTTTCGTGTAAGAGTGCAGCCGCCGCAATGAACAATTAATTTGTATTCAGATAAATTTTCTGGAAAATCATGACCGCTAACAATATCAATTTCGAGATTCTTTTTTGTATGAAGTCTTAACCAGCGCGGAATTTTTACTCTACCAATATCATCTTCCTGAGCATGATGAGTGCAGGCTTCTGCAATTAAAACTTTATCACCGTTTTCAAGTTCTTCAATTCTTTTTAGTCCTCTTACATATTCTGTAATATCACCTTTATATCTTGCCATTAAAATTGAAAAAGTTGTAAGAAGAACTTCATCAGGAACATCTGCAATTACTCTCATAATTGCCTGACTGTCAGTAACAACTAATTTTGGTGCTTGATTTAATTTGCTTAATGCTGCTCTTAATTCTTTGTCTTTTGCAACTACAACAATTGTGTCTTCATCAAGAGCTTCGCGAATTGTTTGAACCTGCGGCATTATTAATCTTCCCTTCGGTGCACCTAAATCAATTGGAACAACCAGAACTATTAAATCATGCTGTTTGACCAAATCTCCAATTAAAGGAATTTCGTCTTCTACAGGAAGAAGTTGTGATACTTTTTCTTTTAGTTCATAAATTCCATCACCAGTTAAGCAAGAGACAGGATGATATTTTATATCAAATTTTTGAAGTTCCTCAATTAATTCATAATTAATTCCCAAATCAGATTTATTAATTACAGCAAGAAAAGGAACATTAAAGTTTTTCAGCTTATCTATCAGTTCGATTTCATATTGAGTTAATCTTTGCTGCGAATCCAAAACAAGAATCGCAAAATCAACTTCAGAAATTGTTTTAATTGTTTTTGAAATTCTTTTTTCTCCAAGTTCACCAATATCATCTATTCCAGCAGTATCAATTAAAACTACAGGACCAAAAGGAAGAAGCTCCATAGCTTTTTTAACCGGGTCTGTAGTTGTTCCAGGGATATCACTTACAATTACAAGATCCTGACCTATAAATTTATTCATCAAAGAAGATTTTCCAACATTTCTTCTTCCAACAAAAGCAATATGAGTTCTTTCGGATTGAGCAACTTTACTCAAGGTTCACTCCCAATTCTTTTGATATAATATTATATAATTGTTTTTCATCAAGCAGCTTGCTTTTCATTAATGCTTTTACAAATGGAATTTTATTTTCATAAGCATATTTTACTAATTCTTGAATTGCATCATATCCAAAAGTTGTAATTAATGATGCAGCTATAGCAGAGCTATTGATTAAATTAATTTTGCATCTTTCTTCATTTGCTGTTATTCCATCAATACAATTTAATGCAAGATTTATATTTGAGTCCCTGAGCATTTCGAGTGATTTCAAAAATAGATGAGCAAGCAATGGAACAAATGGATTGAGTTCGAGGTGTCCGCTTCCAATAATGTTCGATATAATAACATCATGACCTTTAACAAGTTCACATATCTGAATAGTATTTTCAAGAATTACAGGATTTACTTTGCCAGGCATTATGCTTGAACCTGCCTGCTTTGGTGGAATGTTAATTTCTCCAATTCCTCCATTTGGACCACTGGACATAAATCTAATATCATTGCAAATTTTTATAATTGTAACTGCTCCAGCTTTAACAAGTCCATGAACTTCTGCAAATACATCAAGATTTTGTGTTGCATCAATTAAGTCTTCACTTTTTGCAATTGGCAGCTTGGTAATTTTTTTTAAAATATTATTTACATTTAGAACATATTCTCTTGGTGCTGTAATTGAATTGCCAACTGCAGTTCCACCAAGATTTACAGAACGCAATCTTTCTTCTGCATTATAAAGTCTCCATCTGTCTCGAGCAATTGCCTGAGCGTATGCACCAAATTCCTGACCAAGTGTAATTGGAACTGCATCTTGATATTGAGTTCTTCCAAGTTTTAAGATGTGTTTAAATTCTTCTTCTTTTTTTTGTAATGAATTTTGAAGCGCAGCAAATGAATCTGCTAATTCTCTTAATAAATTTATTGAAGCAATTTTAAGTGCAGTTGGAAAAGTATCATTTGTTGATTGACTCATATTAACATCATCAATAGGATGAATATAATCATATTCACCATAATTCTTACCAGCAATTTGCAGTGCAGTATTTGCAATTACTTCATTGATGTTCATGTTAAGAGATGTTCCTGCCCCACCTTGATAAGGGTCAACAATAATTTTTTCATAGATAGAAGATAAATTGCCTTTGATGCAGGCTTCTGTTTCTTTTATTAATTCTTGAATTGCTTCTGATATTGCATCATATTTTTCTTTTAAGAGAATTCCGCATTTATAATTTGTTTCTGCTGCTGCAAGTTTAACCTGTAGATAAGCTTTTATTAAATGCAGGTTGACTTTTTCACCACTGCGCGGAAAGTTATTAAAACTTCTTAAAGTATGAATTCCATAAAGTGCATCATCTGGAATTTGCAATTCGCCTAATGAATCTTTTTCAATTCTCATTTTTTTCAAAATTGTTTTACAAAAATATAAAAACTATATCTTATTAAAGGCATAAAAAAACCCTCTGCTTTTTCAAGCAGAGGGCTTAAGAAGGAGGTAAAATGAAGATTATTTGAGCAGTAACATTTTGTTTGTCTTAACAAAATTGTCGGCTTCAATTCTATAGAGATAAACGCCTGAAGCCATATTCTTTGCATTCCATTCAATTGTATGTGTTCCTGCATTCAATCTATTGTTAACCAATGTTACAATTTCTCTTCCGATTGCATCATAAATTGTTAATTTAACATTAGATTCTTTAGGAAGCTGGAATCTGATATAAGTTGTTGGATTAAATGGATTTGGATAATTCTGGAATAGTGCATAATCGCTTGGAATTGTTTGTTCATCAGATTTAACATCGGTTGGGATTCCAAGTAAGTTCATGGCACCTTTTAATGCTGTAACAACATATTTTGGATTATGAATACCACCGCTCTTATCTTCTTCAGCTGTGATTGCATTCCAGTATGCACTTAATTGGTCTTTTGTCCATGAAGATTTTGGACCATCGAGTGTTCCATCTGCTTTATGTGGTAAAGCAGCCATAATTTTTTCAATCATTCCATGAACTTCTTCTTGTAATCCTTCAACAACACCATCATTGTCATGGTCACCATTTCCATTGAGGAAGAATTTAACATCTTCGAATGATGTTCCAAAAGTGCTTCCATGACATTGAGCGCAGGCTTCCATGTTATCTTTATCAGGAATTTTTCTTCCGCTTGCATCAAGAATGAAATTACCTTTTTCATCTTTCTTAAATGTGCTCATGCTGAATGAATGTCCACCCCATTGATTAACAGTTGTACCTGTTACTGCATTTGCGCTGTACATGTGGCATCTTACGCAGGCTTCTTGAGTTGCACCGAAGTGATTGGATTTTGCTAATTTTACTCCAGCAAGCTCTAACATGTTATTTCCAACGAGTATATCTCCTTGAGGACCATGATGAGGACCGAATCTTACATTGATAGTTCCGCTCAAAGCTGCATTTGCTTCTGTTCTTGAACGATGGCAATTGAAACAGAGAGCACCAGTTCCTGCATTACTTTCATCAATTTTAATTGTTGTGTTATTTGGGGCTAAAAGTTCTGCATCTACTTTTCTTAATTGATGAACATTTTTATCACTGTGTGGATCATGGCATCCTGAACAGGTAATTGGTGTATATGAAGCATCAAAATATGGGTCTGCTTTTGTAATACCATTAACATATTGTGCAAAACCTTTTCCTGTATGGCATGGTACACAGTCTTCACGTCCAGGACCAGTTGGATATGAAGTAGCTCCGGAATGTACAGATGCATCCCACTGTTCAGGGAAAATGTGATGAGTACCTGAATCATGGCAATATGCACAAACATCTGCTGAAAAAGTTGCTTGCATTCTTGAATCAGAAGTTACACCAAGATGTCCGCTTCCTGGACCATGGCAACTTTCACATTGAATATTTGCTCTCAACATTGCATCAGGAAATTTCACTAACAATGTATCGTAAGTATTCGGGGTGATTTTAGAAGGATAAACAAAACCTAAGTCGTCAAATCCATCATTTACTGCAGTTGGATTTGCATCATATCCAGTAGTATGACATGGTACACAATAACTTGCATAATGATCAGTGGGACCGCTCAATCCAGGAGTAGCTTTCATAGCACGAGTAAACATTGTAGCATGATTTGTCTTTGACCATTCTTCTACTTTTCCTGGATGGCATGTTTGGCAGTTAACTTTTTTATCAACTCCATTTACAACAGTATTTGTATAACCCAAATATTTGGCAGCATTGAAAACAATTGATTTGGTATAAGAACCTTCTGTAACAGTGATTTCATAAACACCAAGTTTATCTGGTGTAAATGTAACTACTTGTGTTGAATCATTTTTAATATCTTTGTCAGCCCCAATAGTTGCTGTAGAACCTGCAGGTTTACGTGTAATTGTGTAAACTGGATTTTCAAATTTTTTCCCTGTAATTGATGCCTTAAAATACATTAATGTTCCTACACCGACATTTGTTAATCCATTGTATGGATAAGTGTAAATATCGGTTGTGGATCTTGCAACATCTCTCGGCGAAACTCCAAATGGCTGAAAATCTAATTTAACTGTTTGTGCCATTAGAGTAGTCGAGAGAATACACGCAAATAAAATGAAAGTAAGTTTTCGAATCATAAAGATCCTCCTTTAGTTAAGAAGTTGAGAAGATGAAATCATGATTTTCAAGTTATTAAGATATTTTTATTTTTTTTCCTTTATTTAATATAAAAAGAACATGTAAGATGTCAAAGTCTAATTTTATTTTATGTTTAATTATCTTTTTATCGTATTTATCACCAAATTTCATTCCATAATTAAATTTGTATAAACAGCGCACTATTTGTATATTTTTTTCCCAAATTTTGGAAAATTAATGTTAATCTATAATACTTTTTCTAAAACTAAAGAAGAATTTATTCCTGTTAACCCGCCCAATGTTACTTTTTATGTTTGTGGACCAACTGTATATGATTACTTCCATATTGGGAATGCTCGCTCTTTTATCATGGCAGACATCGTAAGAAGATATCTTGAATACAAAGGCTATAATGTAAATTTTGTAATGAATATTACTGATATTGATGATAAAATCATTAATAAATCAAAAGAAAGTAAAAAATCAACAGAAGAGATAGCAAAGTTTTTTACTGCTGCTTTTTATGAAGATATTCAAAAATTAAGAATTAAACCTGCTGTAAAAAATCCTCGCGCTACGGAATCAATCCCAGATATAATTGAAATGATTAAGACATTGGAAGAAAAGGGATATGCTTATAGTGTTGATGGCAATGTTTATTATGATATCACAAAATTTAAGGATTACGGAAAACTCAGCGGAAAAAATCTTGAAGAACTTGAAGCTGGTGCACGAGTTGAAGTAAATGAATCTAAAAGAAATCCTCTTGATTTTGTTTTATGGAAAAAAGCAAAAGAAGGTGAACCAAGCTGGGATAGTCCCTGGGGCAAAGGAAGACCGGGCTGGCATATCGAATGTTCTGCAATGAGTTGTAAACATTTGGGAAATACTATAGATATTCATGCTGGAGGCAATGATTTAATTTTCCCTCATCATGAAAATGAAATTGCTCAAAGTGAAGCTGCTAATGAAACGAAGTTTGTAAAATATTGGCTTCATTTTGGCTTTCTAAATATTCAGAACGAAAAAATGTCGAAGTCGCTTGGTAATTTTTTTACTGCAAGAGAAATTCTTTCAAAATATTCTGTGGAAGCAATTCGACTTTTCTTTTCACAAACTCACTATCGTGGTCCTCTAAATTTCAGCGAAGAACTGCTATCTGCTGCAGAAAAAGGAATTGAAAAAATTAAAAACCTTGCCGAAAAAGTTGAGCAGGAAATTCAAAAACAGGCAGATGATGGAGTTTATCCCCAGTTTGATTTCAAAAAATATTATGAAGAATTTGAAAATGTGATGGATGATGATTTCAATACTCCACAAGCAGTAGCTGTAATTTTTGAATTTGTCAAAAATGTCAATAAAGTAATTTCTGAAAATGAAAAAATAAATTCTCAATTTTATTACGATGTTAAAAAATTTCTGAGTGATACTGCACAAAATGTTCTTGGCATAATTCATTTTGATTCGTTATTCGAAAATCAAAAATCAGAAGCAATAGAAGATAAATTAATAGAACTGCTGATTAATGTTAGACTTGCATTAAAGAAAGAAAAAAATTTTGCTTTATCAGATTATATCAGAGATGAATTGAATAAACTCGGAATAATACTTCAGGATAGTAAAGAGGGAACAACTTTCAAAAGAAAAAGATAGTGAATAAAAAATTTTTAGGTATTGAGAAAAAAATATTGTATTATTTATCAATAATAATTGAAAAATAATGTTATGAAGAAAAATTTCTACCTGTACTTTTTTTTATTGGCATTATCAACAAAAATATTATCTCAAGGCACTTCGGGTACCGATGCAAAATATGAATACAGAAATTTAATTGATATTCCAACAGCAGGAGTTCTTGATAAAGGTGTAGTTGGAGTATCATTAGATGTAATGCCTCTTGGAGTAGTTATTTCAAAAATTGAAGTTGGTGTTTTTGATAATTTTAGTTTTGGTATTTCTTACGGCGGAAGCAACATAATTGGTCAGGGTAAAATAGATTGGTACAAATTACCTGGTGTGAATGTGAGAATAAGAATAATTAATGAAACAGTATCCTCCCCTGCAATCACACTTGGTTTTGATTCTCAAGGCAAAGGAACTTTTGATAGAGATTTAAATCGCTATCAAATTAAATCCACAGGATTTTTTGCAGCCGCATCAAAAAATTTTGAATTCTTTGGATACTTAAGTTTGCATGGTTCTGTTAATTACTCACTCGAAAGAGATGATAATGATAAAGACCTAAACTTAGCAATTGGTTTTGAAAAAACAATTGGAAATAAAATTTCATTAATTGGTGAATATGACTTCGCAGTAAATGACAATACTGGGCTATCTCTTGGAAATGGAAATGGTTATTTAAATATGGGTTTAAGATGGACAGTTGCTGATGGTTTTACTATTGGAATTAATCTTAGAGATTTACTTGATAATAAAAAATTCAACAGCAGTCGTGCCGATAGAGGAATTTTTGTAGAATATGTAAAATCAATTTTTTAACTGTTCTCTAAATCGAACATATAAGTTCATAGAAATATACAATTAATTTATTAGTCCTTCCTTTTTAGCATTTCTTTTAAACTATTTAAGGCATAATTTTTGTCAAAGAAACAGAAAAAGGGGTGTGAAAAATGAAAACTTTAGCTAAAATATTATTATTGATTCCATTATTAACTTTAGGAGGATGCTATACTCAATTGGCTCTTCGCAATGATTATAATTATGAAGATGAATATACTTATCAAGAACAAGAAGATACAACATATAATCGCGGAGAAGTAAATATTTACAATTATTATTATGATGGCTTCTATCCAAATTACAGAAGATATTACTGGGGTTATTATCCCAGTTGGAGTATAACTATTGGAACCTACTATGACCCATTCTGGTGGGATATTTATTATCCATATGTTCCATGGTGGTATTATCCATACAGTTATAATTATTGGGCATATTATGATTACTGGTATTATCCAAATTACTGGCATTATGGATATTCTAATTCTGGAGTTTATAAATACAGAAATACTTACACAAGATTGAGAAATACTGATGGCGGAAGGAATGTTGATATTCGGGATAGAGGTGATAGTTATAGAAGTGGAAGGTCAAGTATTATTGATAACAGAACTGGCACAACAAAACCAGCAGATGTGGATTTAAGCAGAACAGGTGTATCTCGAACCAGAGATAATACTTCAGGCACACTCTCAAAAGAAAGTGCCAATACTAATATTGAACGAAAACGAGAAAGAAGCGAGACAAGAATTAAGTATCCTATAGAAGCCACAAGAGACAGAGGAACAAGAGAACAGACAGGTGAAAGAAGCAGAGAAAATTCATCACGTGATAGAAGTGCTGATAATAACAGTTCAGGAAGGTCATCGCAGCCAAGTTATACGCCACCACCAAGTGAATCGAGAGCTCCGGCTCCATCATATAATCCTCCACCAAGGTCAAGTTCAAGCAGTGGATCAACAAGAGGAAGTGATGGAGGTCGTTCAGGCGGTGATAGTGGAAGAAGAAGATAAAAATTTCTCTATTAAACTTATTGCTGGGAGATTGATATGAAAAAAATAATCTTAATCATTTCAGGTTTGTTAATATTGAATGTAACTACTCAAGCACAAAATTTTAAAGATGCTTTACGATTAACTGAACCAGAAATTTTAACAAGTGCAAAAGCACTTTCTCTTGGAAATGCTTATACAGCTCTGAGTAATGATTTTTCTGCATCATTATTTAATCCTGCTGGATTTGGCTTGATTAAAAAGTCAGAATTTTCAGGAGCACTTTCCTATAACTCTTTTAATAATTCAACTACTTTCTTCAATAAAAATGTGGACTATTCAAACAGCATAACAAAATTGAGCGAGTTTGGATTTGTTTTCCCTATGCCAACAAAAAGAGGCAGTTTAGTATTTGCACTTGGTTATAATCAATTAAAAGATTTTAACTATACAATGAAATTTGATGGATATAATCCTAACAACAATTCATTAATTCAGGATCTAACAAGTAATAACGATGATATTGCATATGAACTTGCACTTAGTTACCCAGTTTATAATAAATCAAACAAATATGTTTATGATACAACTTTAATAAACGGGAGATTAAACCAGAGTGGTAAGATTACTCAAGATGGAGGATTGCACAGCTGGTCGTTTTCTGGTGCAGTTGAAATTCAGAAAGATGTTTTTCTTGGTGCAACTTTGAATATTATTAATGGTGATTTTAAACGCGACCGCCAATACTGGGAAGATGATGTGAATGATTACTATAATATTAATTTCCTTTTAGACCCAAGTGAACCAAAAACTCGTGATTTTCAAACTTTCTACATGAATGATATTATTCGCTGGGATGTTTCTGGGTGGAATTTAAATTTAGGTTTACTAACAAGAATTAATGATAAATTCAATATTGGATTTTCAATCAAAACACCAAGAAAATTCACAATAAGAGAAACTTATTTTGTTGATGCTTATAGTCAGTTCGCTCAAACAAGATTTTCATTAAATCCTCCAATAGAAAATCGAAGTGAATATAAAATTAATACACCTTATGAATTTTCTTTAGGTGCCGCAATTAATGAGAAAAATTTATTAATAAGCTTTGATGCAAAGTTTATCGATTATACTCAAATGGAATTTACAAGCGGATTAGATATTAGGGACATAGAAAGTAACAATCGTGATATCAAAGAATTATTCAGACAGGTAATAAATTTACATGCTGGAGTGGAGTATGAAATTCCATATATAAATCTTGCACTAAGAGGCGGATTTATGATTCTCCCTTCTCCTTATAAAGATGACCCGGCAGAGTATGACAAAAAATTTATTACGGTAGGATTAGGCTTAAATCCAAATCGTAATTTATCTTTTAATATTACTTATGCTTACGGCTGGTGGAAAGATTTTGGCGATAATTATGGAAATAATATTTCAAGAACTTATCAGGATATAACAAAAAATAATTTCATTGCAGGAATAAGATATAGTTTTTAATACACACTCCTACTTGGTTAATGCTCACCACAAAAAGCATCTTAGAAATAAGATGCTTTTTGTTTTTAAAGATTTCAAAAGATAGATTTGCAAAATAAAATTATTAAAGGAGGTGTTTATTAAAGGAATAATTTTTAAGATAGAAAGCAGAAATTATTATGTATTTGATGAGAATAATAAAGAAGTAAGATGTTTTTTACGAGGGAAATTTCAAAAAGAATTTTCTATTAAGAAAGACAAATTGCTAACACTCGACATTGCTGCAGTTGGTGATATTGTAGAATTTAATTTGAATAATGATGGAACAGGTGTAATAACAGATATCTACCCAAGAAGAAATAAAATTTCAAGAAAAGCTCCAAGAATTAAGGGGGCAAGTATAAGAGGAGAAAGATTAGAACAAATTATTGCTACTAATGTTGATAATCTTATAATTGTTTCAAGCTGGCTCAATCCAAAATTTAATAATCGATTAATTGATAGAATGATTGTCGTTGCAGAAAGTTCTTCTGTTCAGCCAGTAATTGTAATCAACAAAATTGACCTTGATATAAATGATGAAAGAAAAAAATGGGTAAATCTTTATCAACAAATTGGCTACAATGTTTTTGAGACAAGCACAATAAATAAGATTGGTCTTGACGAGTTGAAATATTTTTTGACAGGCAAAATTAATTTGTTCTGGGGACATTCTGGAGTTGGAAAATCAAGTCTGTTAAATCAACTTTATCCTGGACTTAATCTCAAAGTAAGTGAAATCAGTGATTATACATTGAAAGGAAGACACACCACAGTAACCGTTCTAATGAAAAAAGTTGATGAAAACACATTTGTAATTGATACACCGGGGATAAGAGAAATTGACCCCTATGGAATCAAAAAAGAAGATTTGAGTCATTACTTCAAAGATTTCAAAGATTACATCTATGATTGCAAGTTTAACACTTGTACACATCATCATGAACCAGGATGTGCAGTAGTTAAGGCATGCCAGGAAGGCAAGATAAATGAAGAAAGATATAATAGTTATTTGAACATTTTAGAAACAGTAGAAGAAGATTTATTTTTTGAGTGATTTAATTTTCTTTTTCATTTGCTCTATGAATTGAATAATTACTTCGTCAGGCACACCATCGTGATGTTTTGATTTTAATCTCATATCACACTGGTCATTGATGTAATCAATCAACACAAATTTATTTTTTCTTGTTAATGCAATTTCTGTTGAAAAATAATCTATTCTTGTTATTCTTGATAATCTTTTAGTAATTCGATGCAAAGGCTGAAGATGATATTTTTTAATCTGGTCGTAAGTAATTGATTCGTAGACATGAGTGTGGTCGTCCCACCATGTTGGAATCACTTTATTAAAAGCCCAGAACACTCTAAACCATGCTCTTCTTCCACTTAAAGTTTTGGGATATATTTTTTCCTGAATTAAAAATTCTTCAGTTTGATTTTTAATTCTTTCTTTTTGAATTTGAGCAAGCGTAGTTGCATCTACCTCAACACCTTCGCCGCCCCCAGTTTCAATTGCTGGTTTGATTATAAATGGTATTCCCAATTGCTTTAATTCTTCTTCGTTTATGTTTAGATTGTGATTGAAATAGTAAGGCGGCAGTAATATTGTTTTTGGCAAATCAAAATTTTTCTTTGAAAGCAATTTGTGCATGTAAGATTTATTTGTGAATTTATGAACTTTTTTATGAGGATTGATTAAGTAGGATTTTCTTTTTGATAAAATTGCTGCAATTGGTTCAAAATCTGAATCAACATCGGAAGCTCTGTCTAAATAAGCTCGAAAATGGAGCTGCTTCGATTTTAGTGAATCTATAACTTCAAAAACATTATAATTGCTGATTACAAAAGTTGAAAAACCATCTTTTTGAAATATGAATTCTGTCAATTCAACAAATTCAACATCATATTCCCATGTGTAAGAAATTGCAAGGTCAAATGTATTCATATCGAAAAAATTTTTTTACAAAATTAATATAAAAGCTTTTATCGAATTTTACATTTGCCACTAATTAAGAATCGAATTAAAGAATTATGAGAATGCATAGTTAAAATTACTTTTATGCATGTTTAGACTGGAAAACTGTTCTATTGAACTATGCATTTTAATTTAATTTGGAATATGATTTCTCTCTTACAAACTTGTTAATCAATCCTTGATAAACTATATTTTGAATAAAATTAAATGGTGATTATGAAATATTTATTATCCCTATTAAGCTTGATAATTATTGTAAGTTGTTCTTCTGACATAAGTAAAAAATCTTTACCTTCATCATCTGTCAAAATAGATAATGAAAAATTAGCAATAGAAAAATTTGTTAACGGTTCAATTCAGGAAATTAAAGGGAATATTCAGGAAGCAATAAATGAATATAATATTGCATTAAGTTATGCTGAAAAACCCGGTATTCACTATGCCCTTGCAAAAAATTATTACAGAATAAATAAATTAGCTTCTGCACTTCTGCATGCCAAAAAAGCAGCACAGCTTGAACCTGATAACAAAGAATTTCTTTTCCTTCTTGCTTCTGTTTATAATGCTTCTCATCTCGAAGATTCTTCAATTGCAGTCTATGAAAAAATTATTTCTATGGATTCAACTGATGCAGCGGCTTATTTTCAGTTAGCACAACTTTACGAGAAAAATAGACCTAAACAAGCTCTCGCTATCTATAAAAAACTTATTGATATGATTGGTCCAGATTGGAATGTGCTTGTAAATATGATTGATTTAAACGAGAGACTTGGGAATAATGAAGATTCAATAACTTTCCTTGAAGAGTTAATAAAGCTTAATCCTTCTGATTTACAACTTCAAAAATTGTTGATTGATTCATACATTAAAACAAAAAATTATGATAAAGCATTAAAAATATGTGAAGAAGCTTTAATCAGCTATCCTGATGATATTGGTCTTCTTGAACTGAAGGGAAATATTTTTATTCAGCAGGATAAATGGAATGATGCAGCTCAGGTTTATGAAAAAATTTTTGACAGCAGAGAAATCGATTTTAACCAGAAACTTAAAATTGCATCGCTGTTCATGATGGCTTCAGAAAAAGATTCAACTAATCTTTTTACAGCGAAAAAGTTTTTTGAAAAATTAAATAAAGATTCTACAGATTGGCAGATAAATGCATCACTTGGCGAAATTGAGATTAAACTTAAAAATGATTCTTCAGCAATAGAATATTTCAAAAAAGCTGTTTCACTTGCAGAATGGAATTCGCAATTGTGGATTAGATTAGGAGGACTTTTATTCGACAGACGAAAATATTCGGATGTAATTTCACTTCTCGCAAATGCAGTTGAAAAATTTCCGAATGACTTTGCAATTAATTTAATTTATGGATTATCGCTTTCACAGAATAATGAACATCAAAAAGCAAAAATTTATCTTGAACGTGCTGTCAATATTAATCCTGATGATATTACTTCTTTAACTGCTTATGGTTATACTTTGAATCAATTAAAAGATGAAGAAGGAGCACTCAAAATTCTTAATAGAGCTTTAGCTATTGACCCAAAAAATATTGATATCATCGGTATGGCAGCATTGATTTATGATTCTCAAAAAAATTTTGCAATGTCAGATTCTCTTTACAGCGAAGCATTGAAAATCGATTCGACCAATGCATTGATACTGAATAATTATGCTTATTCGCTTGCTGAAAGAGGAATTAAGCTTGAAGAAGCATTAAGAATGTCGAAGAAAGCAGTTGAAAAAGAGCCAAAGAATGCTTCTTACCTTGATACGATTGGATGGATTTATTATCAACTTGGAGATTATAAAACAGCAAAAAAATATATTGAAGAATCCATCAAGCAAGATTCAAAAAGTGCTACTGTAACTGACCATCTTGGTGATGTTTATTTTAAACTTGGTAATAAGGAGAAAGCAAAAGAATTCTGGCAGAAAGCACTTGAACTTGAACCATCGAATGAAAAAATCAAACAAAAATTAGAAAAGGGTGAGCTGTGAAAAGAAAATATTTTTATTTACTTCTTTCAATAATTTTGTCAATCTTATCTGCTTGTGCACCAACTAAAACAATTGAGAAAGAAAGACTAATTTCTCCTGACAGACTAATCATAAAATTGGAAGCCAATCGAAGAAAAATAAAAAGTTTTGAAGGAAGTGGGGTCATAAGTGTTCAAAACAAAGAGTTTAATGCAAAAAGTAATTTTGAAGTTAATTTAAAAAAGCCAGATTCTTTAAGAGTTGATTTCTTTGGTCCTTTTGGAATTGAACTTGCTCAAGCAGTAGTTTCTTCAAATGGATTTTTGTTTTACGATGTGATTAACAATAAAATTTATAAAGGAAATTTAAGAGATGATGTTCTGCAGAAAATTTTGAAAGTAAAATTATCACTGAATGAAGTAATTGATGCACTTACAGGTTCTGTAAATCTTTCTGATAAATTGAGAAAAGAACCAGATAAATTTGAATACGAAAATAAGTTTTACAAATTAACTTATATTGATTCAGTTAACTCGCTGGAGAAAATTTATCTTGTTAATGCAGATGACCTTTCAATTTCAGAAAGTATTATTCAAAATCTTAAAGGAGAAAAATTAATTGAAGGGAAGTACTCAAATTTCAAAATGTTCGATAATGTCCCTGTTCCATATGAAATAAAAATAAATGATTTCAGAAATAACCAGCATCTAAAAATTGAATACAGAAACATTAATGTTAACAAGGAAATTTCTAACATAAATATAGAAATTCCTGAAGATGCAAAAATCTTAGAATGGTAAATCAATTTATAAAAATAATTCTTTTCATTCTTTTGCTGTCGTATCTTTCATTTTCTCAAAAGAAAGACAGCATAGCAATTAAAAACAAAGAACTTGAACAGATTAAAAAGGAAATAGAATTATTAGAAAAAGAACTGAGCAGCAAATCACAAAAAGAAAAAGAGAGTCTCGAATTTTTAGAAAGAAGCAGTAAGCAAAGTCTTTTAATACAAAAACTAATTAATAATCTTATAGCTGAAGAAAATCAGAAGTCTGCAGAAATTAAAAAGACTGAGGGAAAAATTGCTGAAATAGAAAATAAAATTTCACTCCTCAAACAAAAATATTCAAATTATATTGTCTGGATTTACAAGAATAGAAACACCTCAATGTTAAAATTTCTGTTAAGTTCAGATTCTTTCAGCAAGATGCTTAAGAGATATAAGTATTTGAAATTCATCTCTGAGCAAAATGAAAAAGATTTAAAACTTCTTTCTCAAAGCAAAATAAATTTAGCAAAGTATAAAAATCAGCTACAGCAGGAAAAAGAACAGAAAGAAATTCTTGTATCCCGGAAACTTGAAGAGCAAAAAAAACTTGCATCTTTACAAGCAGAAAGAAAACAATTAATTGCATCATTAAGAAGGGATAAAAAAATAATTGCGGAAGAGATTGATGCAAAAAGAAAAGCTGAAATAGAAATTAAGAATTTAATTTTCAGTTTGGTTGAAAAAGAAAGAATTAAAAAAGCAAAAATGCTTGAAGAGAAAACAAAGAATAAAATTTCAGAATCAGTTCTTGATTACACAAAGCTTGAAAACTTTGACAAATTGAAAGGCAAATTGCTCTGGCCCGTTAAAGAAGGAAAAATTGCACGAAAGTTTGGAGAAAATAAAAATGAAAAATTAAATACAATTACCTTGAATTATGGTGTTGATATTGCAACAAAATCCCAACAGGAAATTATTGCTGTTGCAGAAGGAATTGTTTCTACGATTGAATGGATTCCAGGATTTGGAAGCGTAATTATTTTAACTCACAATAATCAATATCGAACTGTATATGGTCATGTTGGCGATATAAAAGTTAAAGAAGGAGATAAAATAAAAGCAGGAACGGTAATTGGCAGAGTAAGTGAAAGTCTTGAAGGAAATATTTTACATTTCGAAATCTGGAATGAAAGAAATTATCAAAATCCAGAACTCTGGCTTGCAAGAAGGTAAGAACAAAAATCATAGAATTTATGAATGACTTAAAAAAATTATTCACGATAATTTTCTTTTTTCTATCAAGTCTTATACTTGGTCAATTTCAACAGTTAAATCAAAACGAGGCAATGCTTGGAGGAGGTTTTGGTTTGACATGGATTGATGGAAGACCGCATTATGCATTTCGAATTTTTCCGGAAATTCAATTTTCAAAAGTAGGCATTGGTCTGGATTTAAATTTAGAATTTACTCCTGAAGGAAAAATTCGTAAAGAAAATTTTAATGAATTCACAGATTATCTAAGTATAATTCGTTATGTTCGATACGGAAGAAAACATGACCCGCTTTATTTTAGAATTGGCGCTCTTGATTATGCTACACTTGGACATGGAAGCATAATGTATCTTTACAACAACAGCCCTGCTTATGATACAAGAAAAATCGGAACAGAATTCGACATCGATTTCAATAATTTTGGATTTGAATCTGTCTATGGAAATTTTGGACAATCAGGAGTGATGGGTTTTAGAGGTTATATCAGACCAATTAGATTTACACAATTATCTTCGGTTCCAATACTTGGAAATCTTGAACTTGGTGCAACTTTAACTACAGATTCAGATGAAAAGTGTGGAATAATATCCGGTGATTATAATCCAATCAATAACACATTTCTGCCATTAATTGATGAAGGTAAAATAACAATTGTTGGTGTGGATATTGGACTTCCATTGTTAAGAACAAGTCTGCTCGATTTCGATATATACTTTGACCATTCTAAAATTATAAAATTTGGAAGCGGCTCGGCTTTAGGACTGATTTTTGATTTTAAGGGATTAAACTTAATTTCATTAAAAGCCAGATTAGAAAGAAGATTCAATGGAAAAAAATATTTGCCTTCTTACTTTAATTCTCTGTATGAAATTGAAAGATTCAGAATTGATAAATCAACTGGAATGGTAATTAGTAAAGTTCAAAAACTAAAAGCTGCAGATGAGGGAAATGGTTACTTCGGAGAACTGCTGCTGAATTTTTTTGGTGCATATAATATTCTTGGAAGTTTTCAAAAATTAGATAGAGTTCCTGAGAGCGGAATGCTTCACTTGTGGACAGTTATTAATCCAGAAAGTTTTCCTTATCTCTTTCGTGCAGGGTATGATAAAATTCAGATAAAAAATTTTGGAGATATTTTTAAGATGGATGACCGCTCTTATCTCTTTGCAGAATTTGGTTATAAAATTCAAAAATACTTTTTGCTTTCAGTAGTTTATTCTTGGACTTATACACCTTTGAGAGATAAAACTGATAATGTTATTGGTTATAAACCGCAAAAGAAGATTGAACCAAGATTATCATTCATTTATCCAGTAGGAATTTAGAATCAAAAATTTAGATGTCTCAAATAAAATTTAAGATGTCGACTAAAGTATATTATTGAATATTTTCTTCAATAAATTTTTTAAATTCTTCTACAGAGTAAAAAATATAATCAGCCTTAGCATTTGAATAATTGTTTCTTGAAAAATCATCCCATAAAACAAGGGCGCATTTTATTCCCGCATTTCTTGATGCAATTACATCTGTGTTTGTATCGCCAACCATTAAAACTTTTTCTGGTTTTAGATTAAATGTATTCAAAAATTTTATTATTCCTTCAGGTGCTGGTTTATGTTCTTTGACATCATCACCCGTAACAATTAAATCAAAGTAGTCATGAAGTTTAATTGCTTTTAATGTAATTATCGAAGTGTCTCTTCCTTTCCCTGTGAATATTCCAAGTGGAATTATTTTGCTTTTGATAAGTATTATTACTTCTTCCAAACCAGGAAAAATATTTGCCATTTCTTTATGCTGTGATTCATAAAAATCGAAATAATCTTTTCTTGCTTTTTCATAGTCATCTTTCATCCATTCTTTGAGAATTACATCTTCAGTTGGTCCAAACAAAGCTACAATTTCTTCAGTTGTTAATCTTTTATTGTGATATTTATTAATTACATGATTGAAACTTTCGAAAATCAAATCGTGTGTGGATGCGAGTGTTCCATCAATGTCGAATATTATTCCTTCAAAGTTTTTCAATTTTTACCTCGACTTAAATATTACAATTGTTCCATCAATATTTGATGTCAAATATTTGTTTGAAGATATTTTTTCTACAATATGAATTGGTGCGCTGCCTAAATATAAATTTTTAACCAAATTAAATTTTGAATCGAAGTGATTAACAAATCCATTATCACTCCAGAAAATTTTATTATCAAGTTCAACAGGTTTTGAAAATGAATTTGAAAATTTTATTTCTGTTTTTATTTTTCTTTCGATTTTACCTTTGTCTGCAGATATTATCATAAACTCATTGTTTTTAGTTCCAGCAAAAACAAATTTTTTATCATCAGATAAACCAATGTTTTGATAAAATTGATTCTCAATTTTCCAATCAAGTTTTCCCAATAATAAATTTACAGCATAAAGAACACCATTCTGAGAAACTACAAAGATTCGTTTACCATCACTTAATATCTGAGAATAAGAAAGGTCAGTGTTTGCTTTTTCTTTCCATCTCCAGATTGTAATTCCTTCTTTTGCATCAATACAATAAAGAAATCCATCCAGACTTGTATAAAAAATTTTATTATCAATAAAGAATAAATTGGGACTTATCATTTCTTTGCAGTAATCATTTGACCAGTATTCCTGAAGTGTTTCTAAATCATAGCAATAAATCTTTCCGCTTGATGTGCCAAAAACTACAGCTGCAGTTGATTGAGAAAGTTTTGGAATCATTAATTCTTTTTCGCCACTGTAATTGATTGCAAGTAAATCTGTTGTAATGTAGTCTTCAAAACCAATAGATTGAAATTGTTCGCCTGAAATTGCACTTAAGGAAATTAAATCACCTTGAAAAGTTGCAGCTGCAATCATCATATCTGCAATAATTGGTTTTCCAATGATATTTCCATTTGCATCAAATTCCCATTTAATTTTTCCAGTTGTATCAATACAACTGATTAATCCAGAATAATCAAATGTATAAATTTTGTTGTTCCAATAACTGCAAGATGTCAACATTGTTGAATTTAAATTGATATTGAGCAAAATATCTGAACTGATTGATTGTAGCTTATCAATTTCAATTTTTTCTTTTGGGATATCAATAGTTTTATCGATAACAGAAATGATTTTGCCGCTGTTGTCAAAAATTTTTATAGAGTCTTTTGAAATTTCTATTAAAACAAAATCCAAAATTTTTTTGCTTGTATTTTGAGATGAATGAATGTCAAGAATTGAGTAGCCACTAAAATTTCTTAACTCTGTTTTTGCTGCATTTCCGTTTACAAGTAACTTTAAGTTTTTTTGTGATAGATTATTTAATAAAAATTTCCAGTTGTCAATATCAGATTCAAATTGGTTGGGCGAGAAAAAATAAATTTCGTCACTTAGTTTCAATGTATCTAATGTTTCATTTAACCAGTTGATATTTTCTACTGTGTAATGATTAAAGTTTGTTAAAGGAATAATAGGGCTCAATCCAATAAAAATTTTATTGTTGTATCGTATTGCAAATTTGTCATCAAAATTATCCTGATAATAAATCCATCCTTTTGCATCTTGAAAATCATTTTCTGAAGGCAAAAGGTAATAAGGTTTTTCAAGTTTATTAAGCAAGGACTTAAGCATTAAAAATTCTCTTTCGGAACCGGATGAAGTTAAATTTCCAGCTATAATCAGGAAATCAAGATTTTCAATTTTATTAATCTTTGAAATTGTTGAATCAAAAACAGAATTATTACCACTTTTATTAATTGAAGGAGATGAGAGAAATGCAAAATTAATCTTCTGAGCAAAACTTATATTGTAAATTAAAAATAATATGATGAACAGTTTTTTCATGTTAATAAAATTAATTAATCATTCACAAAATTAGTAAAACAGAGAATGATAATGAATTTTAATAAGATCAAAGAAAGGAATATTTTATTGCCTGACTGTTTAAATTGTAAATCCCTTACCTTCTTTATATATTTGCCACTAAATTTTTCAATAGAGTATGCAAAACATTCGCAATTTCTGCATAATTGCTCACATAGATCATGGCAAATCAACATTAGCAGATGGTTTATTAGAATTTACTCACACGGTATCTGAACGAGAAGCAAAAGAGCAGCTGCTTGATAGTCTTGACCTCGAACGGGAGCGCGGGATTACTATAAAATCTCACGCTATTCAGATGGAATATACTGCACAGGATGGTCAGACATATATTTTGAATTTAATTGACACACCCGGTCATGTTGATTTTTCATACGAAGTATCGCGTTCGCTTGCTGCATGCGAAGGTGCTATTCTTGTAGTAGATGCTGCTCAAGGTGTCGAAGCTCAAACTATTTCAAATCTTTATATGGCTGTTGATGCGGGTCTGGAAATAATTCCAGTCATCAATAAGATTGATTTGCCAAGTGCTATGGTTGATACTGTTAAACAACAAATTATTGATTTAATTGGCTGCAAAGAAGAAGAAATTATTTTAGCAAGTGCAAAAACAAGAATTGGAATAGACAAAATACTTGAAGCAATTGTTCAGAGAATCCCACCGCCAAGCGGCAAAGAAGATGCACCACTTCAGGCTTTAATTTTTGATTCTGTGTTTGATTCTTATCGCGGCGCAGTTGCTTATATTCGAGTGTTTAATGGAGTAATAAAAGAACGCGATGAAATTACTTTTTTTGCAAGTGGCAAAAAATATATTGCCGAAGAAATTGGCATTCTTCGATTAAATAGAATCAGAACTGGAGAACTTAGAACTGGCAATGTTGGTTATGTTATTGCAGGTGTTAAAGAATTACGAGATACAAAAGTTGGCGATACAATTACTCATGTTAAAAATGGTGCAGAAAAACCTTTGCCAGGATATAAAGAAATCAAGCCAATGGTCTTTAGCGGATTATATCCTACAAATTCTGATGATTACGAAAATTTAAGAGATGCTCTTGAAAAATATAGATTGAATGATTCATCAATTACATTTACTCCCGAAACTTCTGCAGCACTTGGTTTTGGTTTTAGATGCGGTTTTCTTGGTATGCTTCACATGGAAATTGTTCAGGAAAGACTCGAAAGAGAATTTAATCAATCTATTGTAACAACTTTGCCAAATGTTGAATACTGGGTTTATAAAAGAAATGGTGAAAAAGTAATTGTTGATAATCCTGCAGAAATGCCGCCTCAGGGGGAGATAGACCATATCGAAGAACCTTATGTCAAAGCTCAAATTGTAACTCCAAGTGAATATATCGGGAACTTAATGCAGCTTGCAATAGAAAAAAGAGGTGTTTATTTGAATACAACTTACATTGACCCAAAGCGTGCGGATTTGTCGTTTGAGTTTCCTCTTTCAGAAATTATTTTTGATTTTTATGATAAATTAAAATCTATATCACGCGGTTATGCTTCTTTTGATTATGAATTGATTGGTTACAGGCAATCAGATTTAGTCAAACTTGATATTTTGCTTAACGGAGAAAAAGTTGACGCTCTTTCAATTATTGTTCATGAAAAGAAAGCTTATAACTGGGGATTAAAAGTTTGTTCGAAACTTAAAGAACTTATTCCACGACAAATGTTTGAAATTGCAATTCAAGCTGCAATCGGAAGCAAAGTTATTTCGAGAACAAATATTAAACCTCTTAGAAAAAATGTTCTTGCAAAATGTTATGGCGGAGATGTAACTCGAAAAAGAAAATTACTTGAAAAGCAAAAAGAAGGGAAAAAAAGAATGAAACAAGTTGGCAATGTTGAAATACCTCAAGAAGCATTTTTAGCTGTACTTCAAATTGAAGATTAAAAATTTTTAGAATAATTAATTGGTAGAATATGTCATTACAGAAAAAAGAAAAAACTAAAACATTACAAAAAACACCATCACAAAAATTTTGGGAGTTTATTAAAAATTTATTGTTCGCAGCATTTGCGGCTCTATTGATAAAAACATTTTTGATAGAAACCTCAAGAGTTCCTACGGGTTCTATGGAGAAAACAATTCTTGTAGGCGATTTCCTTTTTGTCAATAAATTTATTTATGGCTCAACTTCTCCTCGTACAATCCCATTTACAAATATTGCACTGCCTTATTTTCAATTGCCTGCTATTAGGGAACCAAGACGAGGTGATATAGTTGTGTTTGAATATCCAGGTGACCGAGATGAACTTAAACCAGCTGAAATTAATAATTATGTTAAAAGATGTATTGGAATTCCCGGTGATACAATCGAAATAATTGATAAAGTAGTTTTTGTTAATGGAAAAGAAGCGTGGATTCCTCCTCATATTCAATATTTAAATCCTTATGTTACTCCTAAGGGGGTTCCTAATCCAAGAATTTTTCCAAAAGGCGCAAATTTTAATGAAGATAATTATGGACCTATTGTGGTTCCTAAAAAAGGGGATGTAATTCCATTAAGTGTTGAAAATGTAGAACAATGGAGAACAATAATTGACCGCGAATTTGGAAGAAGAGTTGTTACAGTTGAAGGCAATCAAGTTTTTATTGACGGCAAACCAGTAAACTCATACACATTAAAAAAAGATTATTATTTTATGATGGGTGATAATCGTGATGATAGTGCTGACAGCAGATTCTGGGGTTTTGTGCCTCGTGATAAAATTGTTGGTCAGGCATTTTTAATCTACTGGTCTTGGGACCCAAGCATTCCTTTTTCTGATTTCTTCAGACTCCTTGGTTCTGTAAGATTAAATAGAATTGCAAAGTTAGTTCACTAATTTTTTGAAATAGAATAAATGAAATCATTACTTATTACAATTTTTCTTCTAATTCTCCTTTCAACAACTTTTGCTCAGTCAAAATATTTTGTTTACTTCAAAGACAAAGGTTTGCAAGAAGAAGGAATTCTCAAAAAAAATTCCCCGCTATTTCTGCAGGCAGAAAAAGAATTATCTTCAAAAGCAATTGAACGAAGAAAAAAAGTTCTTGGTGATAACTACATCACTTATGAAGACCTGCCCGTTAACAAAGAATACATTCAGCAATTAGAAGACATGGGAATAAAAATTATTCATGTTCTGAAATGGTTTAATGCTGTTTCATGTTATTTAAGTGATGAACAGAAAAGCGAAGTTGAAAGATTACCATTTGTAAAAAATATTGAAAAGGTTAAACTTCTTAAAAATATTGAACCAGTCGAACAAAATGAGCAAAGCAATTTTCAACAAGTTCTAAAAAAATCTAATTATTCATTGAATTATGGTTTTTCTCTAAAACAAAATTTGCTTTCAGAAATTCCATTAGTGCATGATATTGGGATAAATGGAAGCGGGGTTATCATTGGATTGCTTGATACTGGCTTCAGATGGAAAAATCATCCGGCTTTGAAAAATGCAAAAGTGATTGCTGAAAGAGATTTTATTCAAGATGATAATGTAACAGAAAATGATTCTTCAAAAGGAGATGCTCCAAATCAGGATAGACACGGCACAGCTGTGTTCTCGATTATTGGCGGATTTGACAATGGGAATTTAATCGGTCCAGCTTACGGTGCTGAATTTCTTTTAGCAAAAACTGAATATGTGCCAACCGAAACTCATGTGGAAGAAGACAATTATGCAGCTGCACTTGAATGGATGGAAGCTCAAGGAGTGGATATTACAAGCAGTTCAGTTGGATATAATACTTTCGATCCGGGCAATTATTCTTATACATTTCAGGATATGAATGGTAATTCCACAATTGTTGCTAAAGCAATTAATCTTGCATTTCAAAAAGGTGTTGCAACTTTTACTGCTGCTGGTAATGAAGGAAATTCAGATTGGGGTGCAAAATATGGTGATAATAAATATGGAAAAATAATTTCTCCTGCTGATGCATTTAATGTTATTTCCGTTGGAGCAGTTGATACAAGTAATAAAGTAACAACATTCAGCAGCCGAGGACCAACTTATGATGGAAGAATAAAACCAGAACTTGTAGCTCAAGGCTCATATGTTTTTTTTGCTGTGGCTGGCGGCGGTTATGGTTTTGGAAATGGAACTTCTTATTCTACTCCAATTACTGCTGGAATTGCAGCACTTCTTAAATCTGCTTATCCTCATTTAACAAATTATCAGATTCGCCAAATAATGCTCGAAAGCGGTGATAATGCAAATCAACCTGACAATCATAGAGGTTATGGTTTAATTTCTGCTCGAAGAGCAATTTCATTTCCCAATCTCGAAAAAATAAATAATCAATTTATATTAAATAAAATTTTTGTTGATTCAACTATCAGTAAGTCAAAACCAGTTATAATTTACTACAAATTCGATAATGAAAATTATAAATCTGCAGAGATGAGTTATGATGGTCAATTAAAATACAAATTCACTCTTCCTGCTTTTGCATTAGGTTCAAAAGTAACTTTTTATTTTTCTTATGAAAATAAAAATGGAAAAATACGAGAACCGCAAATCGGCTCATACGAGTTTAATTATGGTTCTTTATTAATTCATTATAATGTTTATAGTGTTGAAGATACAACAGATGTTAAAGAGCCAATTCCATCTCAATATTACTTATATAATAATTACCCCAATCCATTTAATAATCAAACAAGGATTGAATTTTATTCCATTGATAATGCTTATGCAGAATTAGTTGTATATGATTTTGTAGGACAAAAAATTAAAACTCTTTTTGATGATAATGCTTCAATTGGCAAAAATGTATTTTACTGGCGTGGTGAAAACGATGAAGGCAGAAAAGTAGCAAGCGGAATTTATTTTTGTATATTAAGAATAAATGGAAATTTCTTTGCTAAAAAAATGGTTTACTTGAAGTAATTTATTATGAGTAAAATTATTTATGAAAATCAATTGAAATATCTGGAATTACTTCGCAGTAATCCTGATCCATTAATTAAAGAAATGGAAGATTATGCAAAAGCTAATAATGTCCCAATTCTTGATTGGAAAGCTGCAGAGTTTTTGGAACAATTAGTTTTGATGCTTAGACCCAAAAGAGTTCTCGAAATTGGTACTGCAATAGCATATTCTTCAATTCGAATTGCAAGAAAACTTAAAAAGAAAGCGGTTCTTGATACAATCGAAAAAAGCCTTGACAATATTTCTCTTGCAAGTAAATTCATTCAAAAAGCTAAATTGGAATCAAAAATAAATTTAATTGAAGGAAATGCACTGGATATACTCCCGTCTCTTACAAAAAAGTATGACTTGATATTTTTGGATGCTGACAAACAGGATTACGAAAAATTGTTTTATTACTCGTTAGTGTTGCTGAAAAAACATGGAGTAATTTTTATTGATAATTTACTTTGGCATGGATATGCTGCATCGAAAGTTGTTCCAGATGCTTATAAAAATTCCACACAAATAATAAGAGAGTTTAACAAACTTTTCTTAAATCATAATTCAATTCAAAGCACAATTTTGCCAATAGGTGATGGAATTGGTTTGGGGGTAAAATTATAATGGACTATAAATTAGAAGCAGAAAAAATTTGTAATGCAGTTGAAGATTTGGCTAAAGGAAAACTTAAGAACAAAGAAGATTTAATGCGAATTATTGAGCTTGCATTAAGTTCAGATAAAATGAAAGAACTTGAAGAACTTGCTTTTCATGCCAAATTTTCTCAGGGAGTTTTAAGAATTATACAAAATCGAGATAATTCATTCGAAGGTGAATATTTTGAATCATTAAAAAATGAGTATCTAAAAAGTATTCAAGAAATAAAAAATATTCTGGAAAGTCTGCTCTTAAATGCAAATCAATTTTTGAAGACAATATACAACGAAAAGTTCTTCCAACTTACAATGCAAAGCATGAATGCATTAAATGATTTATGCAGCGATTTGGTTTATTTGAAATATTATTTTAATGATAATAAATAAGAGGCTGTTCAAAAAGTAATTAATTACCTTTCAAACAACCTCTAAATATTTTTACTTATGCTTGCTTAATGTTTCTGCATACTTTTCTGCAACTTCTTGGACAGATTTGCTCGATATCAAATTATAAATTCTGTTTCTTAAATCTGCCCATTCATCATGAAGCGGACATGGATTTTCTTCAGAACATTCTTTTAAGCCTGTTACACACTTTAAATTAATTACAGGTCCTTCTACTCGTTCAACTATTTCAAGAATTGAACTTTTCTTTGCAAGCTCTGTAATTCTAAACCCTCCACCTCTTCCTTTGAATGAATCAACATATCCATACTTTGCCATTCTCTGTAAAATTTTAGCTAAATAGTGTGCAGGAATATCCTCGCTTTTGGCAATTTCAGAAGACATAATTAATTTTTCTTTTGGCTGCCTTGCCAAATACAGAATTGCTCTGATAGCATATTCACCTGTTTTAGTGTATATCATACTTAACCCTTAATTATTTTTTAAAAGAGATATATGTCCTTATTCAAATTAATTAAATCAATACATTTTGTCAATTTTATTGAAAAATGAGGAATTTATAGATAAGTGAAAAAAACTGTTTCGTGAATTTTAATCTGGCTGTGAATATTTGAGTTAATTTCATTGATGAATTTTTCCTTTGCTTCTTCAGGGATTAGACATTCTATCTGCGGAATTTCATTGAACAAATTTTTTTCTATTACAGCATTGTACTTTGAAATATTTCTATGAACAATGTTCGATGCTTCATATAGATAGCTGATAATAATTTTATTATAAAGTTTTTTAGTCAAAATTTTTGAATGTTCCAAACATTGAAAAGCTGTATCATAATAAGTCTTGCCAAGCGGGCCAACACCTAATTTAATTCCGCCAAAATATCTTGTGACTATTACCAAAATGTTATTTAATTCAAAATGATTAATTGCATTTAAGATTCTGATTCCAGCAGTTCCATTTGGTTCACCGTCATCGGAATATTTTATAGTTCCATCTGTTAATTTATATGCATAACAATTGTGTGTAGCATCGTAATATTTTTTTTTGATTTTAAATAATTCTTCCAATGCTTCTGATTCATTACTTACAGGAAAACTCATTCCAATAAATAAAGAGCCTTTTTCCTTAATTCTGAATTCTGTAAATCCATCAACTGTTTTTATTGAATAGGGAAGCTTCATGTGATTGTAAATGATTTCTATAATTGCATTGATTTTAGTTTTATGTTTATCTAAAATAACATCTTGAACTTTTACAAATTTATGTAAATGAATACACTGAATAAAATATTAATTAAAGGTGCAAGAGAACATAATCTTAAAAATATAGATTTAGAAATTCCGCGGGATTCTTTTGTTGTTATTACTGGTTTGTCAGGTTCTGGAAAATCTTCTTTAGCATTTGATACAATTTATGCAGAAGGACAGAGAAGATATATTGAATCTCTTTCTTTATATGCACGGCAGTTTTTAGATATTCTTGAAAAACCTGATGTGGATTTAATTGAAGGACTAAGCCCAACAATTTCAATTGAACAAAAGTCCTCTGCAACTAATCCGCGTTCGACAGTTGGCACAGTTACAGAAATTTATGATTATCTCAGATTATTATACTCAAGAGTAGGCAAAGTATTTTGTTATAACTGCGGCAGACCAGTTGAAAAGCAATCCTCTGACCAGATTATTGATAATATTCTCAACAATTTTAATGAAAAGAAAATTTTAATTTTAGCTCCAGTTGTAAGAGGAAGAAAAGGTCATTATAGAGAACTATTTCAGGAAATTATTCGAGACGGCTTTTTAAGAGTTAGAGTAGATGGCACTGTTCATGAATTGATTGATGATTTTAAGGTAGAACGCTATAAAGTTCATGACATTGAAATAGTTGTTGACAGACTTCAGGTTAACCAGAGTTCTCGTTATAGAATTCGTCAGTCTGTGGAAGTTGCATTAAACTATGGAAATGGAAATATAATTGTAAACGATGGGAATGAAGATTTTTGGTTCAGCAGGAATTTTGCATGTCCGCATTGTGGAATTAGCTATCAGGAATTAGCACCTAATTCATTTTCATTTAATTCACCTTATGGTTCTTGTCCTGATTGTGATGGTTTGGGAGAAAAGAAAGAATTAGATGTAAACTTAATAATTCCAGATTGGGATAAATCAATTAATGATGGCGGACTTGTACCGCTTGGCAAACCACGTTCTATCTGGATATTTAATCAACTTGAAGGAATTGCAAATCATTTTGGATTTTCTTTCGATACCCCACTCAAAAATTTATCTAAAGAACAAATTGATATTTTATTAAATGGAACAAAAGAAAAAATTCCTTTCACCTATGTTTATGGTGGTGGAAGAGAAGTAACTTACATGCATAAATTCAGCGGAGTAATAAATTACATTAAGCATTATTATGAAAATACTTCTTCGAATAAAATTCGTGAGTGGGCAGAATCTTTCATGAATACTTTGACATGTTCAACATGTAATGGAGGAAGATTAAAGAAAGAATCACTATCAGTTAAAATTGGCGGTTTGAATATTGCCGAGGTAACTTCTCTTTCAATAGAAAAAACACTAAAGTTTTTTAAAGAACTAAAATTGACTGAACGAGAAGAATTAATTGCAAAACAAATCTTAAAAGAGATTAGAACAAGATTAGAATTTTTGATTAATGTTGGTCTTGATTATCTTACACTAAACAGGTCTGCACGAACTTTATCTGGAGGAGAAGCTCAACGAATTAGATTAGCAACTCAAATTGGTTCACAGCTTTCCGGTGTGCTTTATGTTCTTGACGAACCAAGCATCGGGCTTCATCAAGCAGATAATATTAAATTGATTAATTCCTTAAAGAATCTAAGAGATTTGGGAAATACTGTAATTGTTGTTGAACATGATAGAGAAACAATTGAAAATTCAGATTACATTATTGACTTGGGACCATACGCAGGGGAACATGGAGGAGAAGTTTGTCTATATGGAAAGACAGAAGAAATTTTGAAATCGCCGAATGGAAAAAATTCACTTACAGTTCAATATCTAAAAAATCAAAAGAAAATAGAAATACCTGAGTCAAGAAGAAAAGGAAATGGAAAATTTATTGAACTGATTGGTGCTTCTGGAAATAATCTTAAAAATGTAAATCTGAGAATTCCTTTGGGCACATTTGTTACAATAACTGGAGTAAGTGGTTCAGGAAAATCTTCTTTAATAAATGAAACTCTTGTTCGAATATTATATCAGAAAATTTATAAGTCCAAAGTTGTTCCGCTTCCTTATAAGGAAATTAAAGGTCTTGAAAACATTGATAAAATAATTGAAATAGACCAAACTCCAATCGGAAGAACACCTCGTTCAAATCCTGCAACTTATACTGGAGTATTTACTCACATTCGAGATTTATTTGCTCAACTACCAGAATCAAAAATGAGAGGATATACTGCAGGAAGATTTAGTTTTAATGTAAGCGGTGGAAGATGTGAAGAATGCAATGGTGATGGCTTAAAAAAAATTGAAATGAATTTTCTTCCCGATGTTTATGTAACTTGTGAAGCATGCAATGGAAAAAGATATAATCGTGAGACACTTGAAATTCTGTATAAAACAAAATCAATCTCCGATGTTTTGGAAATGACAGTTGAAGAAGCTCTTCACTTTTTTGAAGACTATCCTGTTCTTCATCGTAAAATAAAAGCATTGTATGATGTTGGGCTCGGCTATATGAAATTAGGTCAGCAGGCTACAACATTATCCGGCGGCGAAGCTCAAAGAGTAAAACTTGCAACTGAACTGAGCAAAGTAAGCACAGGAAAAACTTTGTACGTTCTCGACGAACCTACTACAGGTTTACATTTTGAAGATGTATGCATTCTTCTTAAAGTTTTAAATCAACTTGTTGACAAAGGAAATACTGTTATAGTAATTGAACATAACATGGATGTAATTAAAGTTGCAGATTATATAATTGATTTGGGACCAGGTGGAGGTGAACATGGCGGAGAAATTATTGCTGAAGGAACTCCAGAACAGATAGTCGAAAATAAACGCAGCATTACAGGAAAGTTTCTTAAAAAGGAATTAATGAGAAAATAAAAGGTGTAAAATGAAAACAACAGTAAAAGAATTTAGAAAATATCGAGCAGAAATGAACGAAAGAATATTGAACTCAAATTTTAGTGATTTCAAAAAATTTTTTGCTCTTGATAACAAAGCTTACATTGATGGAGCATTACCTGCTAAAACTAAAGAACTAATGGGATTGGTTGCATCAATGGTTTTAAGATGCAATGACTGCATTCTTTATCACATTGACAGGTCAATAGAAGAAGGAGCGACTGAATCAGAACTTTATGAGACTTTTAATATTGCTTTAATTGTTGGCGGTTCAATTGTTATTCCGCACCTTAGATTTGCAATTGAAAAAATGGATGAAATTTTTGAAGAAAAGAAAAAGGAGAATCAATGAAAATTATTTTTGCAAGCCAGAATAATGGAAAAGTTAGAGAAGTAAAATCAATATTTTCAAATTCTCCCTTTGAAATAATTTCTTTGTATGACTTGGGAAATAATATTGAAATTGAAGAAACTGGTTCCACATTCAGTGAAAATGCATTAATAAAAGCCAGAACTATTTTTGAATATTATCATGAACCTTCTATTGCAGATGATTCTGGAATTGTAGTTGAGCAGCTCGGTGGAAGACCTGGAGTTTATTCTGCAAGATATGCAGGACCAAATTGCACATTTGAGGATAACAATTTGAAGCTGATTAAAGAATTATCTGAATTTCCGGAACCTCACAGAGCAAAATTCGTGTGCACAGCAGTTTTTTATGATGGGAAAAATATTATTGAAACTGTTGGTGAATTGAATGGAATTGTAATTAATGAACAAAGAGGAAAAGAAGGTTTTGGTTATGACCCTATATTTATTCCCGATGGCTATGATAAAACAGTAGCAGAGTTAAGCTTTGAAGAAAAAAATAAAATTAGTCACAGAGCAAAAGCATTTAATAAATTGCTTGAAGAGTTAAAAAAATTTTATGGTGTGTGATTTTTCCTGCTGTTAACAGGAGACTTTTTAGCCTTTTATAACACCAATTGGTTTTAACTTTGCTACTTTTGTGCTTATTCCTGCAAAGTGCATAACATCTACAACTTCCGATACATCTTTGTAAGCATGAGGCATTTCTTCTGCAATTGTTTTGTAACCTTTTGCTTGAATTACAATTCCGCTGTCAGTAAGTTCTTTAATTAAATCTTTTCCTTTAGCAGATTTCATTGCTTGATGACGGCTTTGGACTCTTCCAGCACCATGACATGAACTTCCAAAAGTTTCTTCCATAGATTTTTCTTTTCCAACAGCAATAAATGAGTATCTTCCCATATCACCTGGAATTAAAACAGGTTGACCGACACTTCTATATTTTTCAGGAATTAACAGACTTCCTGCTGGATAAGCTCTTGTGGCTCCTTTTCGATGGACACAAACTTTTTTTGTTTTTTCTTTTCCATTTTTATCAATTATAACATGTTCTTCAATTTTTGCAATGTTATGGCAAACATCATAAATTAATCTAAAGCCAAGTTCTGAATCTGAAATAGAAAAAGTTTCCTTAAAACTTTTTTTTGCAAGATGCATGATGATTTGCCGGTTGTTCCAAGCAAAATTAGCTGCACATCTCATTGCACTTAAATAATCCTGACCTTCTTGAGATTTAATTGGAGCACAGGCAAGTTGTTTATCAGGAAGTTTAAAACCAAATTTTTTTTCTGATTGAACAAGAAGTTTTAAGTAATCATCACAAATTTGATAACCAAGACCGCGTGAACCTGTGTGAATCAATATAACAATTTGACCTTTGAACAAGCCAAATACTTCTGCAACTTTTTCATCATAAATTTCTTCGACTACATCAACTTCAAGAAAATGATTACCAGAACCAAGTGTTCCTGCTTGGTCTAATCCTCTTTCAATTGCACGTTCGCTTACTGATTCTGGATTTGCATCTTTCAATTTTCCATTCTCTTCTGTAAACAATAAATCTTCTTGCGAGCCAAATCCATTTTCAATTGCCCATTCAGCTCCATTTCTTAATATTCTTTTAATTTCTGAAGGAGATAATTTTCTTATTGCACCGCTTGAGCCTACACCAGTTGGAATATTTTGAAAAAGTACTTCTATCAATCTTTGAATTTTGTGTTTTATGTCTTCATATTTTAATGAAGTGCGAGCAAGTCTTACCCCGCAGTTAATATCATAACCAACACCGCCTGGAGAAATAACACCTTCATCTAAGTCTGTAGCTGCAACCCCGCCAATGGGAAAACCATAACCCCAGTGAATATCAGGCATTGCAAGACTGAACATTTGAATGCCGGGTAAATGTGCTACATTTATTACTTGTTTTAATGCTTCGTCGTTTTTAATTGATTCTTCAAGCATTTTTTGTGATGCATAAATTCTTCCGGGAACAAGCATACCACCTTGTGCAGGAATTTCCCAGAGATAATCATTTATCTTTTCTATTTTAATTCCATTTATTTCCATAGCACCTCCTTTTCAATTCCTAAATATCAAAAACTATTATTGTCGATAAGTTCCCGTTCTTTTCTACAATTTTCATTTGATGAAATGTTACAGCTTTTATTTCTTCTTTGATTGTATGATTTTTACTTTTTAGTGATTCTCCAAAGACCTCAACATCAAGATGAAATATATCCCCAGTCTTTTGAATTAATATTTTTTTTATGGAATTGACCACCCATTTTTTTGTATACAATTGATAATTCAACTCACTCAAAAATTCTATCAGTAATTCCTCGAGTGTTTTTGATGCAAATAAAAATTTTTTTGATTGTTCATTTCTAACAGCTATTGTATCCAATACTATATCTTTCCATGCATTAAAAGCAGAAATAAAAATTTCTTCAATTGATTTCCCTTCAACTTCAACTGCAATGTCTGCGGTATGTTCAATGAATTTGTATGGCATATTAAATTTTGTTTTTGTTCTACAATTAATTTAGTTCTTTTAATTCTTCACCACAACAGAAATGAAAGAGAAAAAAGCTTCTGTTGATTTTTAAGTTCAATTGTTATTAAGTTCTATTAGATTTAACGAATAGCAATGAGCAAAAAGAATAATACAATTTTTATTTTCTTAGTTTTTTACTGCTTTGCTTTTTCAACTCTTTTGAGTCAGAGCTCCAATCAATCCAAATTATTTTTAAAGGCAAAAGAATTCCTGGAAGCTAAGGATTCTTCAACAGCATTAAAATTCTTAAAGGAATCTGTTTTAAAAAATAATGATGCAGCATCTTACTATGAACTTGGTAAAATTTATTTGAACAAGCACACATTTGAATCAAGAAATTTGGCATATGAATATTTTAAAAAAGCTGCACTGCTTGAACCATTTAACATTGACTATCGATTCGCTTATGCGTCATTAATGAAAGACTTTGCAAAAGTTAGTGCTATAAATGAATTCAAAAAAATTGTTTCTATTGACAGCATGCACATCCCATCTTATTTGAGTCTGGCAGAAATTAAAAGCAAAGATTTTTTTGAATACAATAATTCTGTAAGAAAATTAAGCGATGAATTTTATGCAAGTCTTCAAAAATATGCTAATGAAGATTTTTATGAAGCAGAGAAATATTACAGAAAAGTATTGCTTATCGACTCAATGAATTATGAAGCAAACAAGAACTTAAGTTTACTTTATGAAAGCGCTGGATATCCAGAGAAGGGGATTCCTTTACTAAAGAAATTATTGAGCAAAAAGAATGATGATAAAGATATTCATTTAATTCTTGGTTTGCTTTATTACAAAACATCAAGACTCAAAGAATGTTACAATGAATATCAAAAAGCAATTTCTCTAATGAACAAAGAAGAAAAAGAAGATTTTACTTTTAACACGGTCAAATTTTTAATTGAGCCTGCCTACAAAAATGTCATTGAGAAAATGAGTGACCGACAATTAAATAATTTTATTGAACTTTATTGGAAAGTTTATGACCCACTTTATATGACTGATTATAATGAAAGACTGCTTGAACATTATTCCCGCGTAGTTTTTTCTAATTTGCATTTTAGTGTTCCAGAGCTTGGTTTAATAGGATGGAAAACTAATCGAGGCGAAGTGGTTCTTCGTTATGGTGAACCATTAAATTTTATTCGCATCAGACCTTCAATAGGCGAAAATGGTTTGATGATGAAAACAGAAGTGTGGGATTATAAAGATTTCAGTTTCGGATTTACTGATATGGCTTCTTCCGGAAAATATTTGTTCAGCACTCCTTCATACGAAAAAGAAAAAGTTCACTCACAATTTAATGGGAATACACTGGACTATATTAATTATCTTAGAAAAGAAGTTCATGCAACTTATGAACCAAAATTCGAAGGACCTCGTTTCGATGTCGATTATTCAGTTCTTCAATTCAAAAGCATAGATAAATGGTATCAAACAGATTTGTATCTGAACTATAAAATTGAGGTACCTGATTCTTTATTCAAACACAAGGATGCAGTTAAATATAAAATTGGATTATTCTTTTTTGACAAATTTTACGATGAACAATTTAGAAAGCTGGATAGCATCAGTGTAAAGAAAAGTGAAAAAAATAATTTTATAAATTCATTAGCAGTTACAACATATCCCGATTCCGGATTCATCTCATTTGAAATGATAAGAGAGGATAAAGGAACATCTTCTAACCGTCTTGATTTTGAAATAAAAAAATTCAGTAATGTCGAACTTGGAATGAGTGATATTTCATTCAGCAAAAAAATTACAACAGAAAAATCAAAAGGAATTAGAAGAGGGAAATTTTATATCGAGCCTAATCCTTTAAATCAATTCACAAAGAATGATACAATTAATCTTTATTATGAAGTTTACAATCTTCAAAGAAATGAAAGAGGTATTTGCAATTTTGAACAAAAAATCTCTGTGAAAAAAATAAATAAAAAATTTGAAAGTGGTCTTGAGAAAATTATTAGTTCTATTTCAGATTTTCTGGGCATAACAGAAAATTCTGAAGTTGTCATAATTTCTGATTACAAAACACTTGAAAATAATCCACAAATAATTCTTCAGCTTGATATGAAAAACTATTCTTCAGGGAAATACCTGTTTACAATAACAGTGAAAGATAAAGTGACGATGAAAGAAGTATCTTCCCAAACATTTGTTGACTGGCAGAACTGAAATTATTAAAAGTTATTAACCTTATTTTCGTCAGTTATCAGTCTTATCTTTTTTTTATATTTCTTTTCAAAAAAGTAAGTTATAATCAAATGATAGAGATAAAAAATCTTCATAAAAGTTTTGGCAGCAATTATGTTTTAAGAGGAATTGATTTAACGATTAATACAGGAGAATCTTTAGCAATTATTGGTAAAAGCGGTTGCGGAAAAAGTGTTTTGCTTAAACATATTGTTGGATTGCTGAATCCTGATGAGGGTTATGTGAAGGTTGATGGAATTTCAATAAATGATGCAAATAAAAAAGAATTATATAAAATCAGAAGAAAATTTGGATTCTTATTTCAAGGCGCTGCATTGTTTGATTCGATGACTGTATTTGAGAATGTAAGTCTTCCATTGATAGAAAATAATTTTGGATTCACAAAAAAAGAAATTGAAAAAATTGTTCAGGAGAAATTGGAGTTAATTGGTTTGCCAAACATTCAAGAGTTAAAGCCTTCTGAATTATCAGGGGGGATGAAGAAAAGAGTTGCACTTGCTCGTGCTCTTGTGACAAATCCAGAATATATTCTTTATGATGAACCTACTACTGGTCTTGACCCGATTATGTCAGATTCAATTGACGAACTGATAAAAGAACTAAATGAAAAACTAAATGTAACTTCAATTATTGTTACACATGATATGTTCAGTGTTAAAAACACTGCAGAAAGAATCGCAATGATTCATGAAGGGAAAATTTATTTTACAGGAACACCTCAGGATTTTCTTGAAAGTAAAGATTCTGTTATAGAAAATTTTATAAAGAGAACAGGATTTTTAATTAATGAGTAAGTTGAATATTAAATATGTATGCTCTAATTGTGGTTATGAAACAATCAAATGGCTTGGTAAATGTCCTTCTTGCGAAAATTGGAATACTTTTGTAGAAGAAATTATCGAAGATAAAAAGAAACAACACCGTAAAAACACTCCTGATATTTCTCTCACAAAATTAAGTTCAATAAATTATGAAGAAGAAAATAGAATTAAAACAAACATTGAAGAATTTGATAGAGTGCTTGGCGGCGGATTAATGCCCGGTTCTGTTGTTTTAATTGGGGGAGACCCCGGAATTGGAAAATCAACTTTGGTTCTGCAAGCAGCAGCAAAAATTAATGGCAAGATAATTTATGTATCAGGTGAAGAATCTGTAAATCAAATTAATCTGCGTGCAAAAAGACTAAATATTAATTCAGAAAATATTTCGATTCTTACAGAAACAGACCTTGATGTAATTATCACTGCAATAGAAAAACATGAACCTGATGTTGTTATAATTGACTCAATTCAAACAATTTATAAACCTGATTTGGAAAATACTGCAGGAACAGTTACTCAAATCAGAGAATGTACTGCAGAATTGATGCAGACTGCAAAAAAGAAAAAATGTTCTGTTATAATTGTTGGACATGTAACTAAAGATGGCATGATTGCTGGTCCAAAGGTTCTGGAACATATTGTTGATGCAGTTCTTCAATTTGAAGGAGAAAGAAGTTATTCATATAGAATATTGCGCTCACAGAAAAATAGATTTGGAGGCACAAATGAAATCGGAATTTTTGAAATGCACGAAGATGGCTTACACGAAGTAAAAAATCCTAGTGAAATTTTTTTAAGTGAAAGAGAAAAAGAAATTTCGGGTTCAGTAATTACTTCGAGCATAGAAGGAACAAGACCAATATTACTTGAAGTTCAGGCACTTGTAACTCCATCGGTTTATGGAAATCCTCAGAGAGTTGCAACTGGTTTTGACTACCGTCGTCTTTCAATTCTTCTTGCAGTTTTAGAAAAAAGAGCTAATCTAAAATTATCATCACATAATGTATTTCTTAACATTGCCGGAGGAATTAGAATTGAGGAACCTGCTGTAGACCTTGCTGTTTGCTGCGCAATTGCATCAAGTTATACAAATCGATTTGCAAAAAATAATACAGTTGTAATTGGAGAAGTTGGTTTAGGCGGCGAAGTAAGAAGTGTAAACAATATCGAAAAAAGAATTCAAGAAGCTTATAAATTAGGATTTAAAAGCGTGGTTGTTCCTAATAATAATTATAAATCTCTCAACATTAAAAATTCTATTGAAATTATTCCGGTTGAAAATATAATCTCTGCATTAAAACAAGTTTTAAACCCGAAAGAATAAACAATGTTCAAAACAAATCTTTCTCAAAAGAAAAATGAATTAATGATAATATTTTTAAGAACATTTTTGGGAATTGTGTTTTTATTTTCAGCTTATTCAAAATTAATTAGTCCAGGAATTGTTGAAATTATTCTTGTTGAGCATGGATTTTTTGAATCAAGAGAAACAGCTGCAGTTTTTGTTCGTTTGTTAATTGGTCTGGAATTTTCATTAGGATTATTGTTCATCCTAAATATTGAAATGAAACGAGTAGTTATCCCAGCATCATATATATTTTTAACAGCATTTACAATCTATTTAATTTACACAGGCTATATTCAAAACGACAATCAAAACTGCGGCTGCTTTGGAGAAGTTATTCCAATGTCTCCGCTAGAATCAATTATAAAAAACATTTTTTTGATGGCAATGATTTTTGTACTAAATAAATTCAGAATAGTCAATAAAAAAAATTTATTTATTCCATTTTTAATTGTTATTACACTATCAGGTTTAATGTTTGCTGCTTCTCCGTTAAAATCTTATAAAGATTTTAAGTTTGGTGATTTAACTCATTTTGAAGGAAAAGGAAGAGTTGATTTAACATCGGGTGATAAATTTATTGTAATAATGAATACAGAATGTGAACATTGTCAGCAGCTTGCAAAGGAATTAGAATCTTTGAAATCAAATCAAGAAGTTTATTCAAATATATTTGCTTTGCTCTATTCAGAAGGTGATGTTTCAGTAGATTCTTTCAAAGTTATTACTGGCTCTAATCTGCCATATCAAAAAATAGATGCAGTGAAGTTTTATGAATTAATTGGAACAAATCCACCGAGAATTTACTGGCTGCATAATGGAGAAGTAAAAGAATTCTGGGACAACAATTTTGTGGAAAATATTTTGAGAACTCAGAAGAAGTGAATTTTCTATGAAAATTTTTGATTTAATAGATGAAGATAAAATTCAATATGCAATAGAATTAATGAATTATTATGGAAAAGAAAAAATCCCATTTTTATTTATTATCGATTTTGATATGAATAATCCGGTAATAATAAAAACAACAGAAGTAAATCAACAAAAAATATTCTATGAGATTAACGCAAAAAAGCATTCTTCCATAAATAAAAATATAGAGTTCATAAAATTTCCTATTTCGTTTGAAGATTATAAAAAGGCTTTTGATAAAGTTTACCAAGAAATTTATTCTGGTAATACTTATTTGATAAATCTTACTTTTCCAACAAAGATAAAAACAAATCTCACACTTGAAGAAATTTATTTTGCCAGCAGTGCTAAATACAAACTTTTATATAAAGATGAATTTGTTGTTTTCTCGCCCGAGACATTTGTTAAAATTGAAGATGGATTAATCTCGTCTTTCCCGATGAAAGGAACAATTGATGCATCAATTCCAGATGCAGAAAAAATTCTTTTGAGTGATGAAAAAGAAATTGCAGAACACAATACTATTGTAGATTTGATACGGAACGATTTAAGCATTGTTTCAAAAAATGTTAGAGTAGAAAAATTTCGGTTTATAGATAAACTTGTTACAAACGAAAAAACATTGCTTCAGGTAAGTTCAAAAATTGTTGGCGAACTTGAAAAAAATTACAATGAAAAAATTGGCAGCATTATTTTTTCACTACTTCCTGCTGGCTCAATAAGCGGAGCTCCTAAAAGAAAAACCGTAGAAATTATTCATAATGTTGAAATAGATAAAAGAGGTTTTTACACAGGTATATTTGGCATATTTGATGGTTTTAATCTTGATAGTGCAGTGATGATTCGTTTTATTGAAAATAAAAATGGAGAATTCTTTTACAGAAGCGGAGGGGGAATAACATTTTTGAGTAATCCATATTCTGAATATCAAGAACTAATCGATAAGGTTTATGTGCCGATTAATTGAAAGCATAAAAGTATTTGAAAAAAAATTGTTCAACATTGAATATCACAATAAAAGAATGAATAATTCCAGAAGAATTCTTTTTAACTGCAATGATGAAATTGATTTATTAACCATGATAAAAATTCCAGATTATTTAAATAACGGGCTTTATAAATGTCGGCTCATTTATTCAAAAGAGATTGAATCAATAGAATTTATACCCTATGTGAAAAAGGTAATAAATAAAATAAAAGTTGTAGAAAATGACTTTATAAATTATGAACATAAATATGAGGACAGATCAGAATTAACTAAAATGTTGTCAGAATCGAATGCTGATGAGATTATAATTGTAAAAAATAATTTTGTCACAGATGCATCTTTTGCAAACCTGATTTTTTCCGATGGAGTGATTTTTATTACACCTTCAACACCTCTTCTTAAAGGTACAAAAAGAGAAAAATTATTGAATGAAGGAATTATTAAAGAAGAAGAAATAAAGAAAAGTGATATTAAAAAGTTCAAATATGTTTATCTTATAAATTCCATGCTGAATCTTGAAGAGGAAAATAAAATTCTGATAGAAAAAATATTAACCTGACACTTAGAAAATTTTTATCACTTTTTGTAGAATAAAAATTTTTTTATACATTTGCGCAATTTATTTTGACATCCAGTATTAATTCCTCCCGAATTCATAATAGTAAAAAGTATTTAGGAGTAAAAATTGAGCAGCAAAAAGAATGCACAAAAACAAAAAGGAAAACTAATATTAAAAAATGGGGATGTATTTGAAGGATATCTTTTTGGAAGTCATAAATCAGCAGCTGGCGAAGTAGTTTTTAATACTGGAATGGTAGGCTATCCTGAAACATTAACAGACCCATCTTATAAAGGTCAAATACTTGTTATGACTTACCCGCTGATAGGAAATTATGGAGTCCCGCCACAAGATGATGATGATATCCCTGAGTTCTTTGAATCAAAAGAAATTCAAATATCGGGATTAATTGTTTCTGAAGAATCAGAAGCCTATAATCACTGGAACTCAGTACAAAGTTTAAATGACTGGTTAAAAAGTTATGATATTCCTGGCTTGTATGGAATTGATACAAGAATGTTAACAAAAATTTTAAGAGAACATGGAACTATGCTTGGAAAGATTGAAGTGGGAGAAGAAACAGTTGAATTTTATAACCCCGATGTTGATAATCTTATTTCTAAAGTTACAATTCCACATGTAGAAAAATACGGAAGCGGCAAAAAAAGAATTTTATTAATTGATTGCGGATGCAAAAAGAGTATTATTACCAACATTCTTGAAAGAAATTTTTCTGTAATCAGAGTTCCTTATGACTATGATGTAGAGAAAGAAAATTATGATGGTGTTGTAATTTCTAATGGTCCTGGAAATCCTGTAGTTTATAAACAACTTGTTGCATCAGCAAAAAAATTAATTCAAAAGCAGGTTCCAATACTTGGAATTTGCATGGGACATCAGATACTTGCACTTGCTGCAGGAGCAAAGACTTATAAATTAAAATATGGTCATCGAAGTCAAAATCAGCCAGTAAAAGAAGTAGGTTCGAACAAATGTTACATTACTTCTCAAAATCATTCATTTGCTGTTGATACAAAAACATTACCGCGCGGCTGGCAGCCTTGGTTCGAAAATTTAAATGATTACTCAAATGAAGGTATGATTCATGAAAAGTTGCCCTTTAGAAGTGTTCAATTTCATCCAGAAGCAACTCCAGGTCCAGTTGATACTTCATTCATATTCGATGAATTTTTGAAAGATGTCTGATTTTTTCAATATCATTCTTAACAATAAATAACTCAAGGAGAAATGAAAATCAAAAAAGTATTAATCTTAGGAAGTTCTGCATTAAAAATTGGCGAAGCTGGAGAATTTGATTATTCAGGTTCTCAAGCAATCAAAGCACTAAAAGAAGAAGGAGTTTATACAGTTCTAATAAATCCAAATATTGCTACAATTCAAACATCAGATTATCTGGCAGATAAAGTTTATCTTCTTCCAATTAATACTCATTATGTAGAAAAAGTAATTGCAAAAGAAAAACCAGACGGAATCTTTCTTGGATTTGGTGGTCAAACAGCATTAAACTGCGGTCTTGCTCTTTACAGAGAAGGCATTCTTGATAAGTATAAAGTTAAGGTTCTTGGCACTCCAATCGAAGCAATTGAAAATACAGAAGACAGACAACTATTCTGCAATAAACTTGCTGAAATAAATGTTAAATTTCCTCAAAGCAAAGCAGTAAATACTGTTGAAGATGCAATTGAATATGCTCAAAAAATTGGGTTCCCGGTTATAATCAGAATTGCCTATGCACTTGGAGGTTTGGGTTCTGGAATTTGCAGGAATAAAACCGAATTGAAAAAACTTGCTACAAGAGCATTATCATATTCATCACAAATTTTGGTCGAAGAATACCTTGAAGGTTGGAAAGAAATTGAGTACGAAGTTGTACGTGATAAATATGATAATTGTATTACCGTCTGCAATATGGAAAATATTGACCCGATGGGAATTCATACAGGCGAAAGTATTGTTGTTGCTCCAAGTCAGACTCTTACAAATTATGAATATCATCTGCTTAGAGAAGTTGCAATAAAAACAATCAGACATCTTGGAATTGTAGGAGAATGCAACATACAATATGCACTCGACCCCAAAACAAGTGACTATCGTGTTATAGAAGTAAATGCAAGATTATCAAGAAGCTCTGCTCTTGCATCCAAGGCAACTGGCTATCCACTTGCATTTATTGCAGCTAAACTTGCACTCGGTTATGGATTGCATGAATTGCCAAATAATGTAACAAAAACCACAAAAGCATTTTTTGAACCTGCACTTGATTATATCGTTGTTAAAGTTCCACGCTGGGATTTGAAAAAATTCAGACTTGTTAAAAGAAATATTGGCTCTTCGATGAAGTCTGTTGGCGAAGTTATGGCAATTGGAAGAAAATTTGAGGAAGCTATTCAGAAAGCAATGCGCATGCTTGATATCGGCGTTGAAGGTTTAACAGCAAGTAGAACTAAAATTGAGTTTGATAACATTGAGGAAGCTTTAAGTCATCCTACAGAAGAAAGAATGTTTGCAGTTGTTCAAGCACTTAAACAAGGTTATTCTGTTGATTGGATTCATTCATTGACTCATATTAATAAGTGGTTCCTTTATAAAATTCAGAATATTGTTGAAATAGAAAATAAGATTGCTTCTGTTGGAAAATTGACAAAAGATTTATTACTCGAAGCAAAACAGCATGGATTTTCTGACAGACAAATTGCTAATATCTTAAATAAAGATGCTCACGATATTTATTTGCTAAGAAAAAAATATAACATAAAACCATACATTCAGCATATTGATACACTCGCTGCTGAATACCCTGCTAAAACTAATTATCTGTATCTAACTTATAATTGTTCATCTCATGATTTTGATTTCAAACTTAAGAACAGCATAATAATTCTTGGTTCAGGTCCATATCGAATTGGAAGCTCAGTAGAATTTGACTGGTGCTGTGTTAATACAGTAAAAACATTAAGAGAATCAAAAATCAAAACTGTAATGATAAATTGTAATCCCGAAACTGTAAGTACAGATTACGATGAATCCGATGCTCTCTTTTTTGAAGAACTGACAACCGAAACAATCTGGGAAATTTATGATGCTATTAAAGCAAAAGGTGTTATAGTTTCGATGGGTGGACAAACTCCAAATAATCTTGCATTAAAGCTTCATAATATTGGAGTTAAAATTTTAGGAACCTCTCCAAAGTCTATTGATACTGCAGAGGACAGAAGTAAATTTTCTGCATTATTGGACCAACTTGGAATTGAACAACCGGAATGGAGTAAATTAAATACAATTCAAGATGCTCTTCAATTTGCTAACAAGGTTGGTTATCCTGTTCTTGTTAGACCATCTTATGTTCTTAGTGGTGCTGCAATGGCAATTGCCACTGATGATGTGGAACTTACACGATATCTTCAAAAAGCTGTGGATGTTTCACCCGAACATCCTGTTGTAATTTCTAAGTTTCTTGTAAATGCAAAAGAACTTGAGTTTGATGCTGTAGCTCAAAATGGTGAAATAATTTGTTCTGCAATTTCTGAACATGTTGAAAATGCCGGAGTCCATTCAGGTGATGCTACATTAGTTCTGCCGGCACAGAGAACTTATCTCGAAACAATGAGACAAATCAAAAAATTTTCTGCTGCTATTGCAAAAGCCTTAAATATCAATGGACCGTTCAACATTCAGTTCCTTGCTAAGGATAACAAAGTAAAAGTAATTGAATGTAATTTAAGAGCTTCAAGAAGTTTTCCATTTGTTTCAAAAACATTAAAGAAAAATTTTATTGAATTAGCTGCAAAAGTAATCATAGGTAAAAAAGTTGAAAAGATTGATGACCAAACATTCAATTATGATTATGTTGGAGTTAAAGCCCCAGAATTTTCTTTTACACGACTTGAAGGAGCTGACCCAACAACAGGTGTAGAAATGGCATCAACCGGAGAAGTTGCTTGTCTTGGTGATGATTTTGACGAAGCTTTCTTAAAAGCATTGACAGCTGTTGGTTATAAATTTCCAATAAAATCAATTTTGATTTCCTCTGGTACAATTGAATCTAAGACAGAATTACTTGAATCCACAAGACAGCTGCAAAAAATTGGGATAAAATTTTATGCTACTCCTGGAACAGCTAAATTTATGGAAGCCAATGGAATTCCAGTTGAAACTCTTGATTGGCCTCTTAATGGTAAATCTCCAAATGCAGCTGATTATATTAAATCTGGAAAAATCGATTTGGTAATTAACATTCCTAAAAATTATCAGGAAGAAGAATTAACCAACGATTACATCATTCGAAGAACAGCTGTTGATTTCAAAATTCCATTAATTACTAACAGACAACTTGCTATGCGTCTTGCAGAAGCTCTTGTTAATAAAAATCCTCTTCAATTAGAAGCAAAAAGCTGGGATGAGTATTAAAGTTTTCTCTCCCAGCTCCTAAATTTTATAAACTAAAAACCGCATTTAATTTCTTCGAGATTTCTTAAAATCTTCCTTCTTGAAATTTCTACTGAATATTAAACTATTTTTTGTATTTTTAATTAATAAAAATTATAAAGAAAAATTTTAGGAAGGTTATTTTAAAATTTATTAAGTAAACTATTTTTGATGAAAGTTTACGACAGGACTTTTGTTCTTTATTTTTTTTGTTTTTCACTTAGCAGCTAATAATTAAAAGTGCTAATAGATTTCCATCTTACAAGAGGAAATTATGGCAACAAAACCTCAAAATAATTTGAAAGTGAAATTCACTAATGAACTATTTAATTATCTCTTCCAATTTCATCCCCTGCCAATTTTGGTTTATGAATTAAAATCTTTAGCTGTTAAAAATGTTAACAAAGCAGCAGTTCAAAAATATGGCTACAGCAAAAGTAATTTTTTGAAATTAAAATTGACTGACCTTTCACTTCCAGAATCGTTAAGAAAACCTTCACAAAAAATTTCTACTAAAAATCTCCAAAAACATAGAACTAAATATGGTAAAGTAATTGATGTCCAAATAACTAAAAGTAAAATTGTTTACGAAGGATTAGTATGTGAGTTAATGATTGTTCAAGATGTTACTGAACATATTAATCTTGAGAATCAACTTATCAAAGCAGAATCTGAATTAAGAACTACTTTGTACAGCATTGGTGATGGAGTAATAACTACGGATAACAAAGGAAGAATTAGGATGATGAATCCAGTTGCAGAAAAATTAACTGGTTGGAAAGAAAAAGATGCTAAAGGAAAGAAGCTCGAATTAGTTTTTAATATTGTAAATGAATTTACAAGAAAAAAAGTTGTCAATCCTGTAAAAAAAGTTTTGCAAAAAGGAATTGTTATTGGTTTAGCAAATCATACAGTCCTGATTTCAAAAGATAAAACAGAAAGACCAATACTTGACTGCGGGGCACCAATTAAAGATAAATCAGGAAAAATTGCAGGTGTTGTTCTTGTATTTAGAGATCAGACAAAAGAAAGGGAAGCACAAAGGAAAATTGAAGAAGCAAAGATTTTTGCTGAAAGTATAATTGCAACCGTGAGAGAACCTTTGATTGTTCTTGACTCCTTAATGAATGTAATTAAAGCTAATCGTGCTTTTTATAACATATTTAAAACTTCTGAGAATGAAACAATAGGGAAATCATTTTTTAAACTCGGAAATGGACAATGGAATATACCAGAATTAAAATTATTACTTGAAAATATTCTTCCATCAAATACTTCTTTTGAAAACTTTGAGGTTAAGCATAATTTCCCAAAAATTGGTTTCAAAACAATGCTTTTAAATGCAAGAAGAGTTTATAGTGAATCAAATAAAAATGAATTTATTCTTCTTGCAATTGAAGATATAACAGAAAGAAAAAAAGCAGAAGAAAATATCAAAAAGTTAAATCGCATTTATTCAATGTTGTATGAGGCGAACGAAGCAATTGTAAGAAATCGTGAAAAAGAAAAATTGTTGAAATTAATAACTCAAATTGCAGTTGATAAAGGGGGATTTTCTTTAGCATGGATTAGTATGATTGATGCCGAATCTAATGAACTTATCATCGAAGCAGATTATGGAATGAATGAAGATTATAGAAACAAAATTAATACTGACTTCAAGATAATAGACCATGATAAATGCCCAATAAGAAAAGTATTAAAAACAGGAAAGTACTATGTATCAAATAATATTCTTAAAGATAAAAAAATGAGTTTATGTTATGATGCAGCTTCTGAATATGGTTTCAAATCTTTTGCTGCTTTCCCAATAAAAACATTTGGGAATAACGTTGGAACATTCAATTTATATTCAACCGAAGAAAACTTTTTTGACAAAGAAGAAATCGAACTCCTCGAACAACTTTCAATGGACATATCTTTTGCTCTTGAATATATTGAGAGCGAAAATGAAAGAAAAAAAGTTGAAGAAATATTAAAACAAAATGAAGAAAAATACTACACTTTAATTGAATCGAGTGATGATGCTATTTATCTGGTTGATAGAGATTGCCGCTATCTTCACATGAATAAAAGATACTTAATGAGATTAGGCTTAAAATTAGAAGATGTAATAGGCAAATCTTACAGCGAATTTCATACCCCTGATGGTTCAAAAGATTTTGAAGAAAAAGTTAAAAAGGTTTGTGAAACAGGATTATCTATAACTTATGAATATCAGAGCTTTAGAGATGGAAGATATTTTATAAGAACCTTAAGTCCAGTGAAAGATGCTGTAACAAATGAAGTAAATGCTGTTGTGATAATTTCAAAAGATATAACACATCTTAAAGAAATAGAAAAAGCACTAAGAGAAAGTGAAGAAAAATTTAGATTTATTGCAGAGAGGGCGAATGATTTAATTTATATCTACAGATTCAAACCAAAACAAGGCTTTGAGTATGTAAGTCCTTCTGCAACAAGAATTACAGGTTATAGCCCTGAAGAACATTATGCCGACCCAATGCTTGGTTTCAAGTTGGTTCATCCGGATGATTTGCCAATTTTAAAATCATTCTTTGAAAATAAAATTATTACAGAGCCCGTTGTATTAAGGTGGAGAAAAAAAGATGGTAGTTTAATTTGGACCGAGCAGCTAAATGTTCCTATTTATGATGAGAATGGAGAACTTATTGGTGTGCAAGGAATTGCTCGCGACATTACAGAAAGAAAAAGAGTAGAAGAATCTTTAAGAGAAAGTGAAGAAAAATTTAGAAAATTAGCTGAATCAACTAACACCGCAATTTTTATTTATAAAAAAACGAAATTTGTTTATGTAAATAAAGCGACGGAAAAGTTATCAGGATATTCCGAGCATGAACTTCTTCGAATGAATTTTTGGGATGTTGTACATCCTGATTTCAGAGATTTGATAATGCAGCGCGGTTTGGATCGATTAAATGGAAAAGAGGTTCCCTCTCAATATGATTTTAAAATTATAACAAAAGATAATCAAGAAAAATGGGTAACATTTACTTCCACTGTAATTGATTATAAAGGTGAAACAGCAGCTATCGGTACTGCATTTGATATCACAGATAGAAAAATTGCAGAAGAAAAGCTTAGAGAAAGCGAAGAACGCTTCAGAAATATTTATGAAAGCTTAACAATAGGAGTTTATAGAACAACTCCAGATGGCAAACTTTTAATGGCTAATCCTGCATTTTTATCAATGCTTGGTTATGAATCCTTGGAAGAAGCTCAAGCTAAAATTGTAATGGAAGAAGTTTATGCAGAAAAAGGTACCCGAGATTTATTCCTGAAAATTATAATGGAAGAAGGAATAGTTTATGGCTTTGAACAAAAATGGAAAAGAGCAGATGGGAAAATTATTTATATAAGAGAAAATGCTCGAGCATACAAAAATATTGATGGCTCAATTGCCTATTTTGAAGGAACTACGGAAGATATAACCACAAAAAAATTAGCCGAACAAGAATTAATCATTGCAAAAGAAGAAGCTGAGAAAGCAGATAAATTGAAATCATATTTCCTTGCTCAAATGTCTCACGAAATAAGAACTCCTCTTAATGTAATTGTTAGCTTTTGTAATATAATCAAAGAAGAAATAAAGGATAAAATTTCACCAGATATTAATGAATATTTTTACAGTATTGATTTGGCATCTAAGAGAATAGTTCGAACTGTCGACCTGATTTTAAATATGTCAGCCGTTCAATCAGGAACTTATATTCCAACTTATCGTTTTTTTAACTTTAAGGAAGATGTAATTGATAAACTTATTCCTGAATTCATTACATCAGCCGAAACTAAGGGATTAAATTTTATTGTTGATTATAAAACAGATAAACTTAATCTCTATGCAGATGATTACAGTGTTACTCAAATCTTCTCAAACTTAATTGATAATGCAATTAAATATACAAATAAAGGGACAGTGGAAGTTATTATTGAAAGAAATGAAGATGATAAACTAACAGTCAAGATTAAAGATACAGGTATTGGAATGAGCGAAGATTTTCTTCAAAAAATTTTTCAGCCTTTTACTCAAGAAGAACAGGGTTATACAAGAAGATTTGAAGGAAGTGGATTGGGTCTTGCTCTTGTCAAAAAATATTGTGAACTGAATAATGCTGAAATTAGTGTTGAAAGTAAAAAAGGCGAAGGATCAACTTTTACTGTGATGTTTATTTGAGTAATAAAAATTTTTACCTATGATTTAGAACATAAATTCTGTTGCTCTTTTTATGTTGGCTTGAATTATTTATTTTCGCTTAGTAGATTTTTATAGGATACTAACTATTTAAGGAACATTGCTATGTCTGGAACAAATGAAAAAAGAAAACCCAAACTTTTAATTGTAGAAGATGATTTTGAAAATCAAAAATTCCTTCAGCTTTTTCTGAAACGCAAATTTGATGTTGATGTTTGCGATTCAGCCGAAACTTTTTATGAAAAGATGAAAGAACAAAAATTTGATATAATTTTAATGGATATTTCTTTGAGAGGCAAAAAAGACGGCTTGCAGCTCACAAGAGAATTAAGACAATCTGAAGAAACAAAAAATATCCCAGTTGTTGGACTTTCAGCTCATGCTTTTCAAAGAGATAAAGATAATGCTTATAATGCCGGTGTTGACCTTTTTATTACTAAACCTGTTCAGAATAATGTTCTTATGGAATCTTTAATTAAAACTTACGAGAGCAAGACAGGAGAAAAAATAGAATAGCTTCATTTAATTCAATAAAAGAATATATGTGCTTGATAAGGTCTTAATTCAACATATAATCCAATGTGATAAACTTCTTCTGCTGACCTGTAATATGTTTGATTGTTTAGCAAATCTTTTATTTCAAAAGTTTCCGGATAATTTCTTACATCTAATTTAATTCTGCACGAAGAAATTGTATCAGCATAATTTACTGCAACAAGACATCTTTGAGATTTTAATTCCCACTGCCAGGCTAAAATATTTGTAAAAGTGTGATTCCCTTCCCAAGATGGAAGCACATCGAGCAGTTTCCACTTGCCATTTTTAAAAATTTCATTAGAAGTAATATTAAGAAGATTGTTATAAAATTCTTTTAAGTCTTTTTGAATGAATTCTTCGGGTTCTCGACCCAGCTGAACAGGCAGTTTAACTTTTTTCCCTTCAAATTGACCATCATAATACAAATGCATGCCAGGGATTGTGCTTATTACAATTGCTGCTGCTTTTGATTTTTCTTTCCCAAGTGAAACAACAGCTCTTTCTTCATCATGGTTTTCAATGAAGCGGACTAATTTTTTTTGATATTCTTCATCAAGTTTAAGATGTTCATAAATATTAAAAGCATTTCCAGCTTTGAATATATCTAGCAAACTTTTATCGTATGTAAAATCAAAACCCAGCTCTTGTAAATCTTTTTCAAGATTCCAATAGACTTCTCCAATAAAAATAAAATCGCTCCTTACATTTTTGACTTCTGATATAATTTCACTCCAGAATTCAGTTGTTATCAATTCATTTTCACATCTATCTATTACACCTGCCCAGGTATTTTTAAATACATTATTCAAGCCGAGCATTGCCATGTCGCATCGAACACCATCACAATATTTGGTAAGATTTGTTAAAACTTCCTTAAAATATTTTCTTACATCCTTGCTGAAATAATTTACTTGAATTGTATCCTGCCATGCAGGAAAGAAAGGGTCGCGTCCATGAGCATAGTATTTTTCTTCATCATCAAAAGGTTTATAAAAAGTATTAGAATCCCTTTCGAATGTTTCTTTTTCTACTCTTAAAAAGAATGATGGATTAGTTTTTATCAATTGACTATCTGCACTAAAATGATTTGGAACAAAATCCAGTATCAATCCAATATTGTTTTTGTTTAGAAGGGTTTTTAATTCAAGCAACATTTCAAAATTGCCTATGTCGGGATTGACTTCATAAACATCTATCGAATAAGGAGAGCCAATTACATCTTCTGTTTTCCAATCTTTTAATGCTCGTTTATAATTTTGAATTAGGTAATCTTCAAAACAATATTTATCAATTGTTGATTTACATGTTTTCCAAATTCCCATCAACCAGATATAATCAAACTTTTTTTGAATGAAATACTCCCAATAACTTTTTGGAATATCATTTAATTTTGTTTCTTTCCCAAATCGTTTTATAAAAACTCTTGTATTAATTTCATAAATGGATGGATGAATTGTCATTTATATTCCGTGATTAATTTTTTTCTTGTGTTAAAAGCAGTTTTTTCTCATTCAGTAGTTCTTTGTTTCTGCTCAAAAGTTCAATCTTAAGATGTTCGTCATTTGTGTTTTCAATAATTTTATTGTTAGTCATAATTTCCTGTTCTATTTGATAGACAAGAAATTTAATTACAGTTTCCTTTGCATATTCAAGTGAATCTTTTTCAATCTTACCGTTGAGAGAAAGTTCATCCCATCTGTGACTTATTGTTTCATCAGTCAATGCAAGTTTGAATATGAAATCTTTCAGCTGTGCATCTTCAATTTTTTCGATTAGATATGCAGGAGAAATATCTCTGTCGTTATGACCATCAAGAACAATTTCAACAAGATATTTTAATTTAGGATTTGTAAAATAATCCAGACTAATTTTTTCAAGAATATGTTCAACAATTTCTTCGTTGCCGCTGTAAAGAAGTCTTATTATTTCTTTTTCAAGTTGTGAAATATTTGTAATAGATGCTGAATTTGATAAAGTGTTATTAACCTGCAAATTTCTTTGCAGCGGCTGAGGATTCTGTGCGGGACTTTTTTCTTTTTGTTGTGATAAAATTTTATTTAACTCATCTTCAATAATTCGTTCTCGCAGATTAAATTTTTTTACAATAGTTTTAATCAATAAACTTCTCTTTAATTCATCATTTACAAGAGCAAGAGTTCTCACAATTTCACGAATGGCAGAGGCTGCAGTAGCTGGATCATTAAACTTTCCCTCGGCTTCAAACTGAGCTGTTTGGAACTCTACAAAATTTTTGGCAGAAGTTAATAACTCGTCAAATTTTTCCTTGCCGTATTTATTGATGAACGAATCCGGGTCTTCATCTGGTGGAAGCATCATAACTTTTATATCAAAATCATGTTTTAACAAAAGTTCGATGCTGCGAAGAGATGCTTTTTGTCCTGCCGGGTCTGCATCAAATAATACAATTATATTTTTTGTGAATCTTGATAAAAGTTGAACCTGTTCTTCTGTTAACGAAGTGCCTGATGAAGCAACAACATTTTTTATATCTGCTTGATAGAGTGAAATTAAATCCATGTAGCCTTCAACAAGAATTGCTCTGTCGAGTTTTCTAATTTCTTCTTTTGAATGAAATAAGCCGTACAACGATTTTCGTTTGGAATAAATTTTTGATTCTGGAGAATTCAAGTATTTAGCTGTGTTCTCTTTATCAATTAGAATTCTTCCGCCGAATGCAATTACTCTTCCATTTGGAGAGAATATGGGAAAAATTATTCTTTCTCTGAATTTATCGTAATATTCACCTTTTTCATTTACATCAATTAATCCAAGAGTTTTGGCTTTTTGCAAATCAATTTTATTTTCTTTGGCTGCATTTAAAAAATTGTTCCAGCCTGCAGGTGCAAATCCTATTCTGAATAATTTTTGTGTTTTTGGTTTTATGTTTCTTTTCTTTAAGTATTGCCTAGCTTCTTCGGCATCAGAGCTCTTTTGTAAAACTTCTTCGAAATATCTTGCAGCAAAATCATTTATTTCATAAAACTCTTCGAGCTCTTTTTGAATTTCTGTCAATTCAGATTTTTCATATTGAATTTTAATTCCGGCATGTTCTGCAATTTCTTCAACTGCTTCGATGAATGAAATGTTTTTAAAATCCATTAAGAATTTAAATACATTGCCGCCTGCTCCGCATCCAAAGCAGTGAAAAATTTGTTTATCGCTGCTTACTGTAAAAGAAGGTGTTTTCTCGTGATGAAATGGGCATAAGCCTACAAAATTTTTACCCCGCTTTCGTAAATGAACATAACCGGAAATTATATCAACTATATCTACAGCACTTCTAATCTCTTCTATCTTTTGCTCTGATATTCTCAATTGACAGCATCCTCAATAAATTAATTCTATTCTTAATTTCATTTTCAAACTTATAATGATTTACATTTTGCATTCAAGATTGCTCATCAAAATTAATATTATTATTTTCGATTTGGAAATTATAATGAGAAACAGCTATTTGATTAAAAATAGTATCCTTTTAGTCCTGCCTGCACAGGATTTTAATGAACAGGAATATTTAATTATTTCAAACTCACTAATCAAAATCAATAAAAGAGTTTTTATTGCTTCCGATTCAAATTCCTTGTGTATTGGTTCAGAAAATTTGAAAGTAAAAAATGATATTATGCTTTACAATGTTCATGAAGAAAATTTTAATGGAATAATATTCGTTGGAGGTAAAGGAGTAAGAAATTATTGGAATAATAAATTACTGCATTCAATTGCACAAAAATTTAATAAAAGCGGAAAAACAATTGGAGCAATTTGCAGTGCACCGATTATTCTTGCAAGAGCTGGTGTAATTAATAAAACAGCTGTATGTTATCCAGATGACAGAAAAGAACTTGAAAAAGAAGGAATTGAATATAAAGATGAACCCGTTGTAATCGATAAAAATGTAATAACAGGAAGAGACCCGTCTTCGGCATCAGAATTTATATCTAAATTTTTGCATGAACTTTCGAAAAAAAGTTAGAACTACTTTCCCTTTAATCTTGTTTATTAAATGCCATGAAAAATAAAATTGAATCAATAAAGAAATATTGTAACAGTCTTACAAGTTATTCAAGATACAAAACAAGAGAAGTTTTTATTGGAGATGTACCTCTCGGTGGAAATAATCCAATCCGTATTCAATCAATGACAACAACAAATACAATGGATACAATTGCAACTGTTGAACAATCAATTCGTATGATTGAAGCAGGATGCGATTATGTCAGAATTACAGCTCCAAGCATAAACGAAGCAAAGAATTTATTGAATATAAAAAATGAATTAAGAAGACGCGGATACAAAACACCTTTAATTGCTGATATCCATTACACACCAAATGCAGCAGAAGTTGCAGCTCGAATTGTTGAAAAAGTAAGAATAAATCCCGGGAATTTTGTAGACAAAAAGAAATTTCAAATTATTGAATACACTGATGAACAGTATAATGAAGAGATTGAAAAAATTCGAGAAAAGCTGATTCCTTTGTTGAAAATTTGTAAAGAGTATGGAACTGCACTTAGAATCGGGACGAACCATGGTTCTCTATCAGACAGAATTATGAGTCGGTATGGCGATACTCCGCTTGGAATGGTTGAATCTGCAATGGAATTTTTAAGAATATGCAGGGAAGAAAATTTTCATTCAATTGTTCTTTCGATGAAAGCAAGTAACCCACAAGTAATGGTTCAGGCTTATCGATTACTGATAAATAAAATGGAAGAAGAAGGAATGAATTATCCACTTCATCTTGGTGTAACTGAAGCTGGATTTGGGGAAGATGGCAGAATAAAATCTTCTGCTGGAATTGGAACTTTGCTTGAAGATGGCATTGGAGATACAATTCGTGTATCATTAACAGAAGAACCAGAATTTGAAATTCCAGTTGCAAAAATTCTTGTTAATAGATATAAAGAAAGAGAAAAACATAAACCAATAATTGAAATCGAAGAAAATCCCATCAATCCTTTTGATTACAAACGTCGTGAAACATTTGAAATATCAAACATTGGTGGCTCAACAGTTCCCAAAGTTATTGCAGATTTCAGCGAAGAAAATATTTCTTATTCATTAATGAAAAGTATTGGTTATAATTATTCAGAGGAATTGGATAAATGGATGTTAACAGATTCAGCAGCTGATGTAATTTATCTTGGCAAAAAAGAATTTCCATTTGAACCACCGCCAAACTTAAAATTAATTTATGATTATGAAAAATGGATTACATTAAAAGATAGAACAAAAGGATTTCCATTTTATCAAAATCCAGTTGAGTTCTTACAAGCAAAAGAATACTCATTTGTAATTAACTTTGTAGGATTAACAATTGATGAAGTTTTTTCTAACGAGTTTGAAAAAATTAAAAACAATTCAAAAGTTGTTTTTGTGATTAATACAGATAATCTGCATGGAATGGCAGAACAAAGAAGAATCTTTTTTGAATTAATTCTAAGAGATATAAAAAATCCTGTTATTATTAAAAGATTTTATGAAAATATTGACGAAGAAGAGCTAAGACTTTATTCAGCTACAGATTTTGGAGCTTTGTTTATCGACGGTTTTGGAGATGGAATATGGATAAATGCAAAAGATAAAAATAGAAATAATATCAGCAGAGAATTCATAAACAAAACTTCATTTGGAATTCTGCAGGCAGCAAGAGTTCGAATTACAAAAACTGAATATATTGCCTGTCCTTCCTGTGGAAGAACATTATTTGATTTAGTTGAGGTGACAAATAAAATTCGAAAACGAACAGAACATCTAAAAGGTTTAAAGATTGCAATAATGGGATGCATCGTAAATGGTCCAGGAGAAATGGCAGATGCCGATTATGGATATGTTGGTTCAGGTCCAGGAAAAATTACTTTGTATAAAGGAAAAGAAATTGTGAAAAGGAATATTCCCGACCAGAACGCATTGGATGAGCTCATAGAATTAATAAAATTAGATGGTAAATGGATAGAACAGGGATAAAATTGGTAATATTCTTGAAGTTCTTGTTCTATTATTATATATTTTGAATAGATTTATGGACAATTATTCAATAAAAAGAAGAAAAATACTTAACGGGTTTTCTAAAAAGAATTTCAAATGGGAAATGCACTCCACTTTTAGAGGGGTGCATTTTTTTTATATATGATTGCAGGAGAACTGACAGAATATATTGAAAGCTGGTCTCCCCCAGGAGCCGCTTGGGAAAAAGATAATGTAGGACTTCAAATAGGCTCTCGGGGGACGAAAGTAAAAAACATAATGCTCTGCCTCGAATTAACTGACGAAGTCCTTCAGGAAGCAATTGATAAAAATTGCAATTTTATTTTTACGCATCACCCACTGATTTTCAATCCAATTTATAAATTAGATTTTCAATCAAATTCGACTGCTGAACTTATTCAAAAAATCATTAAAAACAACATAACTGTTTATTCTGCTCATACTAATCTTGATTTTGCCAAAGATGGTGTTTCATTTGAACTGGCAAGAAAATTAGGATTAACAGAAATCAAATTTCTTCAGAACTTAGAATCAAACCAATTCAAATTAGCAGTTTTTGTTCCCGAAAATCATATAGAACAAGTTTCAAATGCTGTTTTTTCTTCAGGGGCAGGCATAATTGGTGAATATGAGAATTGCAGTTTTAGATTAAAAGGAGAAGGTACTTTTAAAGGCTCAGAGAAATCGAATCCAACTGTTGGGAAAAAAAATATTTTCGAAAAAGTTGAAGAGATTCGATTGGAATTTATTGTTGACCAGTGGAATCTGAATAAAGTGATTTCATCAATGCTTAAGGCTCATCCTTACGAAGAACCAGCTTATGACATTTATCCTTTGAAAAATCGAAATGTAAATTTTGGAGCCGGTGCAATTGGTTTTCTAAAAAATGAAATGAATGAAGAAGAATTTTTAACACATGTATCAAAATCATTGAACACAGAAGTTCTAAGATATTGTAGTGGAAAAAATAAACTTATAAAGAAAGTTGCTGTTTGTGGCGGAGCTGGCTCAAATTTAATAAATCATGCTATCAGTTCAAATGCAGATGCATTTATTACAGCAGATATTAAATATCATGAATTTCATAATGCAAACAATAAAATATTGCTGATTGATGCCGGTCATTACGAAACAGAAGTATTGATTTTGAATGAAGTTAAAAAAAGAATAGAAAATTTTATTGGCAATAGTAAAATAAAAGTTTATAAATATTCGAAAGTTACAAATCCAATAAAGTTTTATAAACATTAAGGAGTACTTAAATTGGTAGAACGATTAACAACACTCTATGAACTTCAATTAATTGATGATCAACTCGACGAGCTTGAGGATTTGCGAGGTGATCTTCCAGCTGTTGTAAATGAACTGACAGCACAAATTAATGCAATTCAAGAGCAAATAGAAACAAAGGAAGCAGAAAAGAAAAAGTCGTTGCAGAAACGAAAACAGAATGATGAAGATGTTGAGCGCTTGAAAGCTAATTTGAAAAAATTTAAAAGCCAGCTTTATCAAGTGCGCAACAATAAAGAATATGATGCATTAACAAAAGAAATAGACCACACAGAAGAACAAATTGAAAAACTTGAAAGTGAAAGTCTTGCTCTTGAAGATTTAATTCAAAAATTAAAAGCAGAGATAGAAGAAATTGAACCGCAGCTTGCTGCTCTTTCAAAAGAGCTTAAAGAAAAAGAATCTGAACTAAAACAAATTATTAAAGCAAACGAACGGGAAGAATTAAAGCTGAAAGAGAAAAGAGAAAAAGTTGCTGCTAAAGTTAAAAAGCAGGATTATGCAACTTATATGAGAATTCGAAAAGCTCTTGGCGGCAAAGCAGTTGTAACAATAATTCGTTCTGCATGTTCGGGATGTCATAATGTTGTTCCTCCACAAAGACAACTTGAAATTAAACAGAACAAAAGAATTTATTCATGTGAATCCTGTGGAAGAATTTTAGTTTCTGCAGAAATCGCAGAAGAAGCCAAGAAAAAATTGCAGCTGTAATCCCGATAAAAATTTTTCTGCTTCTTAATGTTTTAAAAACTTTTCGAATATTTAATTCACTAAAATTGTTTTAAATATGATTGCAAAAGAACTCTTGGAAGTTTTATGCTGCCCTGTATCAGGAGCAGATTTAGTGTTGGATGATAACTATCTTGTATCTACCGACAGAAATACAAGAAGAAGATACAGAATTGAGAACAACATTCCGATTATGTTAATCGAGGAATCTGATGAATTAGATTTAGAAACCTGGAAAGAAATAATGAAACGGCACGGCATTAAATCAGAATAATTTTTAACAAACTTGAAGGACTTATGCTGATAAAACAAAATCAAGATGAGATTCAAAATTATTTGACTGATGCTTCAAATTACGGCGGCAATTGTGAAGCTGTCTATATTCCTTCTAATGAGGATGAAATTGCTGAGATTCTAAAATATGCCAATCAAAATAAAAAAAGAGTAACAGTATCAGGGAATGGAACTGGATTAACTGGAGGAAGAGTGCCTGAAGGAGGCATTGTTATTTCTCTTGAAAATATGAATAAAATTATTGAATTAAATAAAGAAGAAAAATTTGCTGTAATTCAACCTGGTGTTATACTCAAGGATTTTCAGGATTATGTTGAAGAACAAAAATTATTTTATCCTCCAGATCCAACTGAAAGAAATTGTCAAATTGGAGCAAATGTTGCTACAAATTCATCCGGAGCGAGAACATTCAAATATGGTCCAACACGAGATTATGTACTTGGGCTGAAAATTATTCTTCCTGATGGAGATAAATTGTCGATTCAAAGAGGTCAATATTTTGCTGATGATTTCAATGCAATTCTTATTACTGAAAGCGGTAAAAAAATTTCCTTTACATTGCCTCAATATGAAATGCCGAATACAAAAAATGCAGCAGGTTACTACTGCAAAAAAAATATGGATCTGATTGATTTGTTTATTGGTTCTGAAGGAACGCTTGGAATATTCTCGGAAATAAAATTAAAATTAATTGAACTCCCGGAGAAAATTTTATCATGTGTTATATTTTTTGATAATGAAGATAATGCTCTTAATTTTATTGAAGAAGCAAGAGCAATTTCTAAAAAAAGAATTGAAAGTTCTCTCTCATTAATTTCTGCAAGAGGCTTGGAATTCTTTGATTTCTACACACTCAAATTTTTATCAGAAGATTATCCCAATATTCCAAATGATGCAAAAGGAGCCGTTTGGTTCGAGCAGGAACTTGATGAAAATGAGGACGAGATAATTTCACACTGGATGGAATTAATCAATAAGCATTCAGGAATGGAAGAAAATTCTTGGATAGCTTCAGATAAAAAAGAACAGGAACAATTCAAAGATTTTCGACACGCAATTGCATGGAAAGTAAATGAATATGTAACCCGACGAGGCTTGAAAAAAGTAGGAACTGATGTTGCTGTGCCAGATGATGTTTTTAAGGATTATTATTATGATGTTAAAAAAATTGTTGAAAGCAATGGCTTGAACTATGTTGTTTATGGTCATTTTGGAAATTCACACATGCATTTGAATATGCTTCCTCAAAATGAAGAAGAATACAATATTTCAAAAAAAATTTATATGACAATTTGTGAAAAAGCTGTTCAATTGAAAGGAACAATTTCTGCAGAACACGGCATTGGAAAACTAAAACGCGATTTCTTTCTTAAAATGTACGATGAAAAAACTATAAGAGAAATGGCAAAATTAAAATTGGTTTTCGACCCGAATAAAATTTTGAACATTGGCAATATTTTTTACGAGAACTATTTTGACTAAATATTATTTTATAACATTATTATTCATATTAATTCTATCATCTTATTCATTTGCACAAAATGATTTATCCTTAGACAATCGTTTTAGATTAGCACAAAGTTATGAAGAAGTAGGACAGCTTGAAAAAGCAGAAGCAATACTGCGTGAACTTGTAAATATCAACTCATACAACTATTCATATTTTGATGCGCTGACAAGAATTTTAATCAAACAAAAAAAATATTCCGAAGCCTCCGAGTTAATTGAAAATAGATTGAAACAAACACCTCAAGATATTAATCTTTATGGACTGCTTGGCTCAGTTTATTTCATGTCTGATAATGTAACTAAAGCTTATGAGACATGGGAACGCGGATTAAAAATAAATCAATCTTCTATAGTTGCACTCAGAGTAATTGCAAATTATGCAATTGAAAACAGAGCTTTTGAAAAGGCTATTGAAATTCTTAAGCGAGGAAAAGAAATATCTGATGAACCTGAAATTTTTTCTATTGACCTTGCTAATATCTATCTTGCTAATATGAGATTTACAGATGCAGCGAATGAATTTTGTGACTTAATAATTAAAAAGCCAGAACAAATTGGTAATGTAAAAAGCAGAATTAATTATTACTCAGATAATCAAAATGCTGTTGAACAGTTTATCGAAGCTATCAAGAAAAAAATAAAAGAGAAACCATCGCCGGTATTGTATGACTTGCTTTCTTATAATTATTCACTAATTGGGAAGTATGAACTTGCATTTCAGCTTCTTGTTGAATATGAAGAAAAAACAAATGGAAATGGGAATACAATTTTTTCTTTTGCGCAAAATGCATTGCAGAATAAGGAATATTCCGCAGCTTTTAAAGCCTTTGAGTATTTAATTAAGAAAAACACTAATCCTCAAATGATGCCGGCAATAAAGTATTATTATTCAACTTCACTCGAAGCAGCTTATAATGAAAAATATAAAAATGAAATTGACTCATGGAAATCATACAGAGTAATTACAATAGTTAATGAAGACGAAATAAAAAAAATAATTAAATCTTATGAAGATGTTGTAAAAAATTATCCGCAAAGTTCTTTTTATCCTCAGGCATTATTTAGAATAGCAGAAATTAATTTCAATTTGTTAAACAATATTCAAAAAGCGGAAAGTTTATATACTTTGATAAACATAAGAGCAGCTAATACAGATTTTTCAATTTTGTCATTTATTCAGAAAGGTAAAATTGCAATTCATCAGAATCGATTTGAAAATGCAAAATCTCTTTTTGAAAAAGTGTTATTAAACAGCAGAGCAAATTTAAATCAAAAGTCAGAAGCAAACTTTTTCATTGCAAAAATAAGTTTCTGGCAGTCCAATTTTAATGAAGCTGTAAAATTCTTATCTGAAACTGCTAAAAATTTATCGAGTGATTTTGCAAATGATGCTTTAGAGTTATTATCTCTCATCAACGCAACAAAACGGGATTCAATTAATTTGTCTAAATATGCAGAAGCTGATTTACTTTTATTCATAAAAAAATTTAATGAAGCCGCAGAAATATTTAAGTCTTTGGCAGATAACAAAGATTTATTTATTCTAAATGAATTTGCAAGTTATAAACTTGCAGAAACATTATTAGCTTTGAATAATTTACCTGTTGCGATTAAAATACTCGAAGATTTATTGGAAAAATCAAAAACGGGAATTTTTGGCGATAAATCACTTTTTCTGCTGGGCAAGATTTATCAATATGGAATTAAAGATAAAACTAAATCTATTCAGATTTATCAAAAACTTCTTGAGAAATTCCCAAATTCATTATATTTTGAACAAGCAAGAGAATATTTAAATAATTTACAAACAAATAATGGTTAAATATGGCAGGTCATAGAGAACCCAAAACTATAAGATGCTCTTTTTGTGGAAGAGATGGAAGCGAAGTCTCAAGTATGGTTGCAGGTCCAGATGTTTACATTTGTGATATTTGCATTAAAACAAGTGTTGAAATATTAAAAAACAATGTATCGACTTTTGGTAAAAAAGATTCTATCAGCTTATCATTAACACCAGAATTAATCAAGAAAAGTCTTGATGAATATGTAATAGAACAAGAACTCGCAAAGAAAATTCTTGCTGTTGCAGTTTATAATCACTATAAAAGAATAAATGCTCCTTCTTCTTTTTTTGATGTTGATGATGTTGAAATTGAAAAAAGCAATATTCTGTTGATTGGTCCAACTGGAGTAGGAAAAACACTTCTTGCTCAAACATTGGCAAGGATTCTTGATGTTCCGTTCGCAATTGCAGATGCAACAACTTTAACCGAAGCTGGCTATGTTGGAGATGATGTGGAAACAGTTTTAGTTCGTCTGCTTCAAGCTGCAGATTATAATCTTGAAAGAGCACAAAAAGGAATTGTTTATATCGATGAAATTGATAAAATAGCTCGTAAAAGTGAAAGTGTTTCAATTACTCGTGATGTTTCGGGAGAAGGTGTTCAACAAGCTCTATTGAAAATTCTTGAAGGAACAATTGCAGGAGTTCCTCCAAGAGGCGGAAGAAAACATCCAGAACAAAGTTTAATTAATGTTAATACAAAAAATATTCTGTTTATATGCGGCGGTGCTTTTGAAGGAATTGAAAATATTATTGCATCAAGAATAAATCGCAATCCAATTGGATTTGATACAAACATGTCCAAAGCTGATGAGATTGATAAAGATAATCTTGTTCAAAAAGTTCAACCTGAGGATTTAATTAAGTTTGGATTGATACCAGAACTTGTAGGAAGACTTCCGGTTATTGCTCCACTTCATTCATTAGGACCAGCTGCATTGAAAAATATTTTAACTGAGCCTAAGAATGCAATTATTAAGCAATATAAAAAATTATTTGCTCTTGAAGGAGTAGAACTTGAGTTTGACCCGCTTGCACTTGATGAAATTGTTAAAAAAGCAATTGAAAGAAAAACTGGAGCTCGTGCTCTCAGGTCAATTGTCGAAGGAATTCTGCTTGATGTGATGTATGAAATTCCAACAATGGAAAATGTTGACAAATGCTTAATCACTCGTGATGTTGTTGCCAAAGGTGAAAAACCAATTTATATTGAATCCGACAGAAAAATTGCATAACCATGTAATCACTTTAATGCTCTCCGTTCTTGGCGGTTTAACTTATATCCTAACCGCAGAGGACGCAAAGAAACGTTGAGATTTTTAAAATTTTTTATCCGAAATTCTTTTCATACATGAAAAAAATTATTCTCATAAATTTTCTTTTGTCATCTTTACTACTTGCCCAGGCAAAAATTCTTATCTACATGGATTTGCAGCAAACTGACCACTTAAAAGCTTATGGTATTGCTTACAATGCACTTAGAGATGGGATGACAGGCGACTGGCTGCTCAATTATAGAGGCGGTGCTTTTATGTTTGATTATTCTGAAAAACTTGCTGCAAGATGCAGATTAAAAGGAGTTGCATTTCAAACATTAACCCAGCAGGAAGCTGTTCAAATTTATTCTCTCGTTCAAAGTGAAGACAAGAATATGGAAGTTGTTCGGCTTGAAAAAGCTCCCAAGATTGCTGTCTATGTCCCACCAAATTTTAAACCTTGGGATGATGCAGTTACACTCGCACTTGATTATGCAGAAGTTCCTTATGATAAAATTTGGGTAGAAGAAATTTTACGAGGTGATTTAGAAAAATATGATTGGCTCCATCTCCATCATGAAGATTTTACAGGACAATATGGTAAATTCTATGCTTCGTTCAGCAATGCACCATGGTATATAGAACAGCAGAATATTTACGAAAAAGAAGCAAAGAAACTTGGTTTCAAAAAAGTTTCTGAAATGGAAAAAGCAGTTGTGCTCTCAATTAAAAATTATGTTGGAAAAGGAGGATTTTTATTTGCAATGTGCTCTGCAACAGATACATACGACATTGCACTTTCAGCATTAAATGTTGATATAGTAGATAAAATGTATGATGGTGACCCGCCAGACCCTGATGCACAAAATAAATTAGATTTTTCTCAAACTCTTGCTTTTGAAAATTTCAAACTCGAGATGAATCCTTTAATTTATGAATACAGTGATATCGATATTCAACCTGCCGAAATTGGACCAGAGCAAAATGATTATTTTACCTTGTTTGAATTCTCTGCTAAATATGACCCTGTTCCAACAATGTTAACTCAAAATCATGTAAATGTAATTCATGGTTTTATGGGACAAACCACAATGTTTAGAAAAAAGTATATCAAAAATTCTGTTTATATTCTTGCTGAACGAGCAGGAACTGATCAGGTAAAATATATTCATGGGAATTATGGTAGAGGGACTTTTACTTTTTATGGTGGACACGACCCAGAAGATTATCAACATGCGGTGGGTGATCCGCCTACAGATTTAAGTCTTTTTAAAAATTCTCCTGGCTACAGATTAATATTGAACAACATACTTTTCCCGGCTGCAAAAAAGAAAGAACAAAAAACCTGATACTATTCAATTCAATTTTACAGCTGAAATTAAATTCATATATTTGCACGCAAAAATTTTTCAAGTTTGCCAGATCAATGGCCGGCAGGTTAGTACCCAACCCCGCCAGGTCCGGAAGGAAGCAACGGTAAGTATTTAACCTGGGTGGTCGTTTGGTCTGGCTTTTATTTTTGTTCTGATTTTATTTCGGGGTGATAGTATTCAAAAATTATTTTTGCTTTAGATTTTCCAACAACTTCTGATAATTTTTGTTCATCCATATTTTTTATTTCATCAATGCTGAATTTTGATAAAAGCTTTTGTGCAGCTTTTTCTCCTATCCCTTTAATTTCTAGTAGTTCACTTGTAAAAGTTCTTTTACTTCTTCTTTCGCGATGAAATGTGATTGCAAATCGATGTGCTTCATCTCTAATTTGCTGAAGTAACTTTAAACTTGATGATGTCTTTGAAATTAATATTGGATCAGATTCATTAGGAACAAAAATTTCTTCAAGCCGCTTTGCAAGACCAATAATTTCATAATCTTTTATTCCAAGATTTTTCAGAACTTCTATTGCACTTGAGAGTTGACCTTTTCCGCCATCAACCATAATTAAATCAGGCAGGGGTTCATTTTCTTCAAGCAGTTTACTGTATCTTCTGTAAAATACTTCCTGCATGCTTGCAAAGTCATTTGGTCCTTCTACAGTTTTAATAATAAATTTTCTGTACAAACTTTTTTTTGGTTTTCCATCAACAAAAACTACCATGCTTGCAACTGCATCACTTCCTTGAAGATTTGATATATCAAAGCATTCAATTTTTCTTGGAAGTTTTTTCAAATGCAAATCTCTTTGAAGAGCAGAGAGCGCATAAGGCACGCTCCCTTCTTTTTTCATTCTTTGAAGCTGAATTTCTTCGAGATAAAGCTGAGCATTTTGCTTGCACATCATCAAAAGCGATTTTGCTTCACTCTGTTTTTGAGGAATAACAAACCTGCATTTCTTTAATGCTCGTTTGTTCAGCCATTCTAATAAAGTTTCAGAATCATCAGGTTCAATTTCAATGATTATTTCTTTTGGCACTTCAACATATTCATCATAATAAAATCTGATAATTGCAGAATAAATTTGACTCTCGTCTTCATTTTCCTCTGTAGTCAAAGCAAGCTGCTTTTTTCCGACAAGTTTACCAGAACGAATGTTAAGAATTGTAGCTGCTACATCTTTTCCTTCATAAGCTGCGCTAATTATATCTTTATCTTCTAAGTCAGTTGAAACAACTTTTTGTTTGGAAGAATAAATTTGAAGCTGTTCAATTCTATCGCGCAGTTCTGCAGCTTTTTCAAATTCTAAATTTTGAGCTGCTTGGTTCATTTGTGATTTCAGTTCCTCAATCAAATCATCAGTTTTACCTCGCAGAACTTTAACAACCTGATTAACCATTTGATTATAATGATATTGAGAAACAAGTCCTTCACATGGTCCATCACATTTTTTTATATGATAATCAAGACACACTTTGAATTTCTTTTTTTGAATAGCTTCTTCGGTGATATCGTATTTGCAGCTTCTTATTTTAAATATTTTGTTTATTAACCGAAGCGATTGCTTCATGTTTTTGACATCAGTATATGGACCAAAATATTTGGAACCATCTTTAACAATATTTCTTGTTGGATAAATTTGTGGATAAGGTTCATTGGTAACTTTGATGTAAGGATAAGATTTATCGTCTTTCAGATTTACATTGTAGCGGGGTTTTAATTCTTTAATTAAATTATTTTCAAGAACCAGTGCTTCAATTTCGTTGTCTGTTATAATTACCTCAACATCATGAATTTTTGATACAAGCGCAGCAGTTTTAGGTGAATCAAGATTTTTTTGGAAATAAGAACGAACTCGGTTTCTTAAATTTTTTGCCTTTCCAACATAAATCACTTTGCCTTTTTCATTTTTGAACTGGTAAATCCCAGGCAAAGCAGGCAAGTTATTTAATTTATCTTCTAAATTTGGATTCATAAATTTAGTTAAGAATTTATTGGATAAAAATCTGAAATCTCGCATTAATAAAAAAGCCCTTTATAAAGAATACATGTAAAGAAACTGCGTGAACCATCAACAAAAAAAATATTTTGATTTTTTTTTGAAATTATTATTTTGCATTCAAATTAAATATTAAAAACATCTTAATTAACAGTGAGGGTAAATTTTAGCAAATTTACTATTTAATAAAATTCACTAATAATAAAAATTTTCATTAAAGTTTAGAATCTAATCACTATAACTGAGGGACATTATGAAAAAATCATTCTTAATCATCCTCGCATTACTTTTTTCTCAAATTTCTTTTGCTCAAATTGAAGGTAGGAGATTTGAAATCTCAACAAGCGGGTCTTTAGGAACAGTTTCATCTGTAAGCAAATCCGGCAATTATACTTACGAGTCAGATGCAAAATTTTACTTTAATGCTTTTATTCGTGCAGGATATTTTCTATATGGTGGATTTCAATTTGAACCTGAATTTTATACTTTTTTGGTTGAAGGAGAAAAACCTTCTTTTGTTGTAAGTGGAAATATTGCTTATAACTATAAGATTATGGATACTAAATTTTATCCATTCGTTTTAGTTGGTTATGGGCTTGGGAATTCTTATCCTTTTATTACTGCGACAAATGCTTTCATTCGAATGTCGGATAAGTTTGATGTTACCTGCTTAAATGCTGGATTTGGTTTGAAGTACTTTTTCACTAATAGTGTTGCTGTAAGAACAGAATATCGTTACCAGTGTTTTCATGATACATTAGAAAACTTTTATTCTAATAGTGAATATACAAGAAAATTGAATTCCTTATTGATTGGTTTTTCAATTTTATTTTGAAATTCAATGAGGGGAAAAAATGGAAACATCACAAGAGAAAAACAAAAGAAACATTAAAATTATTACTTGGGTTATTATAGTTATTTCATCACTTTCATTGATCGCTTCTTTAAGCAGTCTAATTGGCAGTTTGTTTATGAATACTGCTCAAAATAGAATTTATTCATCAGCTGCCAATGCAAAAATGAATATGAATCTTGTTTATGTTCTGATAATGAATTCAATTCAATTTTTATTGAGTGCATTTCTGTTAATATCTGCAATTTTTGCTCTGCAATTTAAAGAGTATTGGAGAGGAAAAATTATTTTAGGCTTAATTTTATCAATTGTTTATTTGCTTATAGCCCCAATTATTAATTTCTATTATCCGCCTGTTGAATTTCAAAATCAGGAAGTTCAAAATGTATACAGCAATGTAAAAATGTTGATGCTTTACACAAGTTATTTTTATTCAATTGTTATCTCAATATTTTTTATAATCTCAATTTTCAGGTACTCAAATAAGAATATTAAAATATTATTTGAGTAAAACTGTTTTGAGCTTTTAAAAAGGAGGGGACAAAATGAAAAAGTATTTGATTTTCTTTTTTGTTTGTTTAATGACCGTTTCTTTGTTTGGTCAAAATTATTCTCTTAATGTTTCATATCAACTTGGAAGAAGCGGCGAATATTATGGTGTCAGTGCTTCAAAATGGATTAAAACCTGGAACAACAACAAAGTTGTTTTAAGAGGAATTGCTGGCTTTTTTGCCGGAACTCATTGGGGTGAAAAATCTAATATTTCGGAATTTAGAAGAATTGAAGTTGGAATTGAAAGCAGAAACACAATGGTAACGGGAAAAGATTTCTTTAACATTATTAATGTTAGTTATCTTTTTACTTCTTTTAATAAACTTGAGGATAACAACAGGTTTGCGTTTAGAGAAAATGGTTGGATGTTTTCTTTTGGATTTGGAACAAAATTAATCTCGCCAGTATTTGTTATGGCAAGATATGTTTGGGGACCGCAAAGAGGAATTCGTTTGGGAATTGAATATGATTTTTAAAGAAAATTAAGTTCAATAAAAAAACAAGAAATTTATAGAACGCAGATAAACACAGATTATGCTGATTTGCTAAGATTTTAATATTGAACCCCTTCGGAGGTTCATACATTTTGTAATATTGGAATTTACTATTAATGTTAAACCCTATCAGTTTTTTATTTGTGATTTTTTGCTTTCCACCTGTAACTTTTTATCTTCAACCTCTAACCGTTAACCTGCAACTTTTAACCCGAATAAACTGACCATTAATTGAATTTGTAATTTTTTGGAATTACTACAATGCCGGTTTCTGAAACTGTAAATCTTTTTTTATCGACTTCAGTATCAAAACCAATTTCAGTTCCTTCAGGGATAATTACATTTTTGTCAATTATTGCTCTTCGAATTCTTGAGTGTCGCCCAATGTTGCAATTATCCATAATGATTGAATCAGTTATATAAGTATAACTGTTAACACGAACATTAAAACCAAGAATTGACCTTTCAACTAATCCACCAGAAATAATTGTTCCATCAGTAATTAAAGAATTAATTGCTCGTCCAACTCTTTCTCCTTCGTGCGATACAGTTTTTGCTGGTGGAAATTGTCTTTGTTCTGTTCTAAGTGGCCATTCCTGATCGTAAAGATTAAAATGTGGATTAACACTTATCAAGTCCATACTCGCTGCATAATAACTTTCGATTGTTCCAACATCAACCCAATAAGGCTGCTCTTTTTTATTCTCATCAACAAATCTATAAGCTTGAATATGATAATTATTTTTTATCATATAAGGAATTACATTCTTCCCAAAATCAATATTAGGAACTTTTTCTTCTTCCATTTTATTCATTACTTCTTTTATTACAGGGACATTGAAAACATAAATGCCCATATTGACAAATGAGTAATCTGGTTTATTTGGAATAGCAGGAGGATTTTTTGGTTTTTCAAGAAATGATGTGACTCTGTAATCAGAATCAATTTCAAGAACGCCGAATCGAGTTGCTTGTTCTTTTGGAATTTCAATTGCGGATAATGTAAGAGCAGCCTTCTTTTCAATGTGATATTGAATCATTTTCAAGTAATCCATCTTGTAAATGTGATCACCCGATAAGACTAACAGCCATTCGTAGAGATTGTCTGTTATCAAATTAAAATTCTGGTGAATAGCATTTGCAGTCCCAAGATACCAATCTCTTCCAGTTTTAAATTGCGGAGGAATTGAATAAATAAACTCTCCAAGTTCTGGATTAAAAATATTCCATGCTTCATAAAGATGTCGATTTAAAGAATCAGATTTGTATTGAGTTAGTACAAAAATTTTTCTGAATCCGGAGTTCAAACAATTAGAAAGTGTGAAATCAATAATTCTGTATTTACCGCCAAATGGCACTGAAGGCTTTGTTCTCTCTTTGGTAAGAGGATACAATCTTTCTCCTTGACCACCAGCTAAAATCATTGTTAGAGTTTTTCTTAAAATTTCAGAACCAGCATAATTTCTCATGGCAGCCTCCAGTCTTTTTCTAAAATATATTCAATTATAAATTGATTGGCAATTTAAGAAATGATTAACTTTGTGATGTTTATGAATAAATTATATGCAATTTTATGAACTTTAAAAAGAGTCCGATTAGAACAGCAATTATAATTGCTTTAGTGTCAATTCTGTTTTCAATAATAGTTATAGTTCCTTTCGCTGTGAAAACTTTTCATTTTATTAATAAACCAGTTAAGCTGCTAACAAATTTTAATAAAACCGAACTGAATGAAAATTTCATTGAAGAATATAATCCTCCTACTCAAACTATATTTGATGTATTGCATTACGATATTCATATTGAATTGATTCCAGAAAGTAAAATGATTAAAGGAACTGTTTCAATTAGATTTACAACAAATAATCCCAATGCCAAAGAAATTGATATTAATTTTTATGATAACATGAACATTAAAAATGCTTATCTGAATGATGAACCTGTTGATTTTAAAAGAGAGGAAACAATAGTAAAATTTATTCCAAAGGAAATTCTTAAAGATACTTCAGAACTGAAAATTATCTATGAAGGCGAACCTAAAAGACTTGGCTTTGGTTCTTTTTGTTTTGAAAATGTGAATGGACAAAATTTTGTTTATACAATCAGCGAACCGTTTTATGCATCAACTTGGTTTCCATGTGTTGATAAACCTGATGATAAAGCTCTTGCAGATATTTTCATAACTAATGATTCTTCTTATGTCTCTCTTTCAAATGGGAAACTGATAGAAGTAATTTCAAAAAATTCAAAAAAAACATATCACTGGAAAACTTATTATCCAATTTCTACTTATTTGATTACAATATATTCGGGCAAGTATAAGTCATATTGCGATAAATATATTTCAGTTACAAGCGATACTCTCCAGCTTTGCTATTATGCATTAGAGGATAAATTTGAAGATGCAATCAAAGATTTTTCAGACCATCCTCGATACATCAAAACATTCGAAAAAATTTTTGGTCCCTATCCATTTATAAAAGAGAAATATGCAGTTGCAGAATTTCTTTGGCAGAATGGTGCAATGGAACATCAAACAATTACAGGTGTAGGTTCGAGATTTATCACTGGCAAAAAATTTTTTCAGGATATGCTGATTCATGAATTATCACATCATTGGTGGGGAAATGCTGTAAGTCCAAAAACATGGAAAGATATTTGGCTTAACGAAGGATTTGCTACTTACTCAGAAGCATTATACTGGGAATATCAAGCTGGTAAAAGTGCTCTTATTTCTACAATGAATTCTAAATCTGGAATGTTTTTGACAGGAACTTTATACAATCCAAAAGAAAATCTTTTCAGCAGTTTGATTTATAACAAAGGTGCATGGGTTCTGCACATGCTTAGAAGAGAAGTGGGTGACAGCTCCTTCTTTAAAATTTTGCGAACATACTTTCAAAAATTTAGATATAAAAATGCATCTACACAGGACTTTCAGGATGTTTGCGAAAAAGTAACAGGAAAAAATCTTAAGTTTTTCTTTGATCAATGGATTTACAAAGGCACAGGGAAAATAGAAGCTGAATACAACTGGGATATTATTCCAGTAAGCAATGGATATAAAATAATTTTTAAAATCAATCAGTTACAAAATGGTTATGATATTTATAAATTTCCTGTTGATATAAAAATTTATTTTGAAAATGATGAACCCGAAGTAAAGAATTTTTATGTTCAATCACGTGAAAGCAAATTTGAATTTGTTACAAAGAACAAACCGGTTTCATTTGAGTTAGACCCTGATAAATGGCTGCTTGCAAATTTTAGTCAATCAAAATAATTGTTATGAATTCTCTGAAAACATATTTTTTTATATCTGATTTGCATCTGGGTTTAGATTCTAAAGAAATTGAAATAGAAAAGGAAAATAAACTTATTTCATTTCTTCGATTTGCAAAGGAAAACTGTGATGAATTATTCATAATGGGCGATTTGTTTGATTACTGGTTTGAATATAAAAGAGTAATTCAAAAAGGATTTTATAGAACTTATGCAGCATTGAAAGATTTTTCTGAAAGCAAGAAAAAGATTCATTATTTCATTGGCAATCATGATTTTTTACACAGAGATTTTTTTGAAAAAGAAATCGGAGCTTCACTTTATCATAATCCAATTTCAATTGAATTAAATGGAAAAAAATTTTTTATTGGGCACGGCGATGGTTTGATTAAAAGCGATGTCGGCTATAGAATTCTTAAACAAATTTTAAGAAACAAATTTCTTCAAAAAATTTATTCAATGATTCATCCTGATTTGGGAATTAAGATTGCAAGTCTTTCAAGTAAAACAAGCAGGAATTATTCTTCTCAAAAATTTCAAAATAAACTTGATGGACTTTATGATATAGCCAAAGAAAAAATTAGTGAAGGCTATGACTACGTAATTTTTGGTCATTCACACATTCGAACATTTGAAAAGTTTAATCATGGATATTATATAAATCTTGGCTCATGGCTGCAAAAACCATGTTATGGAAAATTCACAAATAATTTTGAGATTATAGATTGGGTGTAAGATGATTAAAAATCAAATTCCTTCAAAAAATATTCAGAAAAAGAAAAAGAGCAGAGGATTAAAATTTTTTATTCTTTTTTTGGGAATAATATTTTTAACTGCATTTATACTTTTGGTTCAATATATTTTTGAAGGCTTGCCCTCACTTGATGAACTTGAAAATCCAAAACCTCAATTAGCAAGCAATGTTTATAGTATTGATGGAGAATTGATTGGGCAATTTTTCAAAGAAAACAGAGTTGAAGTAAGCATTGATAGCATACCGCCTCATGTAATTAATGCACTTATTGCAACTGAAGACAGAAAATTTTATGACCACTGGGGAGTTGACATTGGCAGATTTATAAAAGCAATGTTTAAGAATATTTTTTTGTTTAAGAGAGAAGGAGCAAGCACAATTACGCAACAGCTTGCAAAAAATCTTTATGAATTAAAACTACAGAACGAATCTTTATTCGATACAATAATCAGAAAAATTCGCGAATGGATAACTGCTATCCAGATTGAAAAAACATATACCAAACGAGAAATACTCGAAATGTATTTTAACATTCAATGGTTTGGTCATGGCGCTTATGGTATTGCAATGGCATCAAAAGTTTACTTTGATAAAGATGTCAAACATTTGAGTATTGAAGAAGGAGCTCTTTTAATTGCATTACTGAAATCATGGGTTTATTATGACCCGTATGAAAAATATGACAGAGCATTTCAAAGAAGAAATGTTGTATTAAAAAATATGGTTGAAATGGGTTATCTAAGTGAAGAAGAGTATGAAAGATTAAAAGTAAAGCCTATAAGATTATCTTACAAAAAAATTGAACAGGGAATTAGAGGAACCATCGCACCGCACTTTGTAGAATACATTCGACAACAAATGGAAAAAATTGCAGCAAAATATGGTTATGATTTGTATCGAGATGGATTAAATATTTATACTACACTCGACAGCCGAATGCAGAGAATTGCTGTTCATGCAGCCGAAGTTCATTTGAATGAATTTCAAAAACAATTTGATAAATCATGGTCATGGAGTAAATATAAAGGCGTAATTGATGATTTAATCGACAAAGCAATAAAAAATAGAATTGAATATAGAACAGCTTCGAACGAAGAAGAAAGAAAAAGTATCTATTATAGATTAAAAAATAATCAGGAGTTTATCGACTCAGTTAAAAATGCAGCAAAGCAAATTGAAGTTGGTTTTGTTGTGATGGATGTTAAAACAGGTGAAATTAGAGCAATGGTCGGCGGGCGAAATCAAAGATTTTTATATGGACTTAATCATGTAACACAAATAAAAAGACAACCCGGCTCAGCTTTCAAACCAATAGTATATACTGTGGCAATAGATAGAGGTTTGTATCCAGCTTATCCAATTTTAAATCAGCCTTTTAATTACAACGGATGGAGTCCTCAAAATTTTGATTTGTCAACAGGTGGCTTTACTACATTAAGACAGGGACTTGCTCATTCAATAAACATTGTTGCTGCAAGATTAATAATTGAAGATTATGCACCACTTCCTGATATCGGAAGAATTGCTGAAAGACTCGGAATAAAAAGCAAACTCGAACTCTATCCATCTATTGCACTCGGAACATCACTCGTTTCACCGCTTGAATTAACGACTGCTTATGCTACTATCGCTAATCATGGAATTTACAATGAACCAATTTCTATTTTAAGAATTGAAGATAAAGATGGAATGTTGATAGATAAATTTGTATCTGAGTCGCGTGAAGGAATTTCTGAAGAAACAGCTTACATTGTAACTGATATGATGAGAACTGCCATTGACCAAGGAACTGGAGTTGCTGCAAGATATCGTTACAATTTTCAGCGACCAGCAGCTGGGAAAACAGGAACAACTCAGGATTATGCTGATGCCTGGTTTGTTGGTTTTACTCCTCAACTAGTTGGAGGTGTTTGGGTTGGATTTGATGACCAAAGAATTTCATTTACAGGTGAATATGGTCAGGGTGCAAGAGCTGCACTACCTATCTGGGCAATCTTTATGCATGATGTTTACGAACAATTGAAACTACCTCTTGAAGATTTTCAGCCTCCTGCAAGCGGAAATGTTGTTCCAGTTAAATATTGCAGAGAATCAATATTTGAATATGGAAATCCTAAACTTTACTCATCTGATTGCCGCGGCGGTGTTTATGTAGATATAGCAAATATTAAAAATCTGCCAGAAAGTTTTGATGCACTTTTGGATAATAAAGCAATTATTCCCAGCAGATACTCATTAAAAGATTCCACACACGAAGCTAAAGAAATTAGATGAGTTTTGTTTTAAAATTCATTTGTGATTATTTTTGAATTGAAATTTTGCCCGGATGGTGGAATTGGTAGACACGCTAGCTTCAGGAGCTAGTTGGCTTTAGCCAGTGCAGGTTCGAGTCCTGTTCCGGGCACAAAAATTTCTTATTTTTTTCACATTTACTATTCGGTTCATAAATAATAAATTATTTGTTAACTTCCTGCCAAACAATTTCTTATTGAAATGAAATTATTAAAAAAAATTTCACTAATAATTTTTTTAATCCTTACTTCATGTCTTCAGTACTCAGAAAAAATGAAATTAAATCATGATGGCTCAGGTGAAATTACTTTTGCTATTGGAATAAACAATGAAATATTTAATCTTGGGAAAGGAAAATTTGAACTTGACAACTTTAATGCAGATTCAATCAAAAAAAATTATCTAAACAAAAAGGGAATAAAATTCCTTAACAGCAGAACTTTTGTGAATAATAATATAAGATGGATTGAAATTACATTGAAGTTTGATTCAATCGAGAATCTCAATTCAATCACTGATGATACAACACAAAGTGGAATGTTTGGAATAATATCACTTACAAAAGATAAAGATGGAAACATCATTTTTTCTAGAAAAATATATCCAGTCAGCAAAGAAAAATTAACTGATGAAGAATCAAAAATTTTTTCTTTAATCTTTTCCCAATATAAATGGAATTATGAACTTCAGCTTCCATCAAAAATTATTTCCTCAAATGCACATGAAGTAAAAATTGATTCAAACATTGCACGATGGTCATTTTCACTTGCATCTTTGTATACCGAAAAAAATCTTAATGTTACTTTTGAAGGGAAAAAATTTTCATGGCTTATTTATTTGTCAGGTGCATTATTGATAATTATCGCTTTGTATTTTTTTAATATTTTGAATAAAAAAAGTAAATCTAAATTGAAAAATTAATGTTAACTTAGAATGAAATATGATAGATTAAAAAAAGCATACAAGAATGCATTAAAATTTTCTAAGGCTCACTATGAAAACTTTCCAGTTGTTTCATTCTTTCTGCCGCATAGATTGAAAAAACATATTGCAGTTATTTATCAATTTGCACGTCAGGCAGATGACATAGCAGATGAAGGTAACTATCCAGTTGATTTTAGATTAATGCTTCTGGAAAATTATAAAAATAAACTTGTGAATGCTTTGAAAAAAATTTATGAAGATGATTTCTGGATGGCTCTGGGAAACACAATCAGTTTGATGAACCTGACGCCAAAATATTTTTTCAATCTTTTAAGTGCCTTTGAACAGGATGTAACTGTTACAAGATATAAAACATTTGAAGATGTTTTGAATTATTGTGAAAGATCTGCTAATCCCGTGGGCAGATTAATTCTTGAATTGTATGATATTAGAGATGAAAAAATAATGCAATATTCTGATGCTGTATGCACAGCACTTCAATTGACAAATTTCTATCAAGATATTTCAATTGATTATAGAAAAAACAGAATTTATCTGCCTCTTGATGAAATGAAAAAGTTTGGTGTTAGCGAGAATATTTTTGAGTTAAAAAAAAATAATGCTAACTTTAAGCAGTTATTAAAATTTCATATAGAAAAAACGAAAGAACTGTTCCGCCAAGGGGAAAATATTTTAATTTATCTTCCAGCAATGCTTAGATTACAAATTAAACTTACAATACTTGGCGGAGAAAAAATTTTAGAAAAAATTGAGGAACTTGATTATAACACTTTGAATTTTAGACCAACTCTTTCAAAGAAAGATGTAGTAAAATTATTTTATAAAGCTTTGAAAAAATGAATGACCAATCAAAAATAATAGCAAAAGAAAGCAAGAGCAGTTTTTACTATGCTTTCAGTTTACTTCCCTCTGAAAAACGAGATGCAATGAACACGGTTTATGCGTTTTGCAGAAAAACAGATGATATTGTTGATGAGGGAAATGAAAATGAAGATATCAAATATGAGCGTTTGCGAAAATGGAAAAATGAATTTGAAAAAGCACTTCAGGGGAAATCTGATTATTATTTGTTAAATAAGCTAACAAATATCATCAAACAATTTAACATACCAATTGAACATTTCTATGAATTAATTTCCGGCGTAGAAATGGATTTGCAAAGAAAAAGATACTTAAACTTTGATGACCTAATTCAATATTGCTACAAAGTTGCAGCAACAGTTGGATTAATGTGCATAGAAATTTTCGGTTATAAAAATAAATCTGCTAAAGATTATGCTGTTAATCTTGGCATTGCATTGCAGCTGACAAATATTTTGCGTGATGTTGGAAAAGATATTGAAAAAGGAAGAATTTATATCCCTCAAAGTGATTTAATTAGATTTAATTATAGCGAAGCAGAATTAATTCAGAAAAAGTATAATGATAACTTCAAACAATTGATGGAATATGAAAGCCAGCATGCATTTCACTTCTTTGAAAAAGCAGAGCAATCAATAGATTTTGAAGATAAACCCTCATTGTTTCCTGCACGTGCTATGCAGCATATTTATTTCAAACTTCTAAAAAAAATTCAAGCCAAAGATTATGATGTGTTTAACAATCAAATCAAAGTAAGCACAATTGAAAAAGCTGCAATTTCATTAGGTGTTTGGGCTAAATACAGTTTAATTTATTGATGAAAAATTGTTTGATAATTGGTGGTGGTTTTGCAGGATTAAGTGCTGCAGTTTATCTCTCCGATAAAGGATTTAAAGTTACTTTGATTGAAGCTTCTCCAAAATTAGGTGGCAGAGCTTATTCTTTATTTAATTCCAAGCATAATGATTTTTATGATAACGGTCAGCATATAATGATGGGCTGCTACAATGCTGCATTAAATTTCCTGAAAAAAATAAATGCACTTAATAAGGTGCACTTTCCAAATTCATTAAAAATAAATTATGTTGAAAAAGGTGGAAAAATTTATCAATTGAATTCCTCAACTTTATTTTATCCATTTAATTTGATTTTTGCTTTCATGAAATTTTCTGCCATAAACCTCAAGTCGAGATTGAAAATAATTAAACTTCTCGCCGAAGTTCTTTTATTTGATATTAATTCTTTTGATGATTTAACAGTGGAAGAATGGCTTAAGAGAAAAAATCAATCTGATGAATCAATTAAAACATTCTGGGAAATTCTTACTGTAGGTGCGTTAAATACTAGGATAGATTTAGCATCCGTAAAAATTTTTAAGGAAATATTAAAGAGAATTTTTAACAGCTCAAATTCGTCATTAATTTTAGTGCCAGCTACGGATTTGACAAATCTTTATATAAAAGATTCAGAAAAATTTATTAAAGAACGCAATGGAAAAATTAAAACCTCTGAACGAGTTTTGAAATTTGTTATTGATCAAGATAAAATTATAAAAGTAATAACAGATAAAAACATTTATGAAAATTTTGATTTCATAATATCAGCAGTTCCTTCATATTCATTAAAGAAAATAAAAATAGAAAGTTCGAAATCAATTCATGATTTTTCTTTTATTCCTGAGTTAAATTATTCACCAATCTTGAATGTGCATTTATGGTTAAGAGAAAATCCATTCACAGAAGATTTTTATGGATTAATCGATTCAAACATACATTGGGTTTTTAATCACAATAAACACATTACACTTACTACGAGTGCAGCAGATAAATTAATTAATCTAAAAGATGAAGAACTTCTTGAAAGTTTGTATTCGGATTTGGAGAGATATTTTCCTATATTCAAAAGTGAATTTGTAATTGATTATAAAATTATAAAAGAGAAAAGAGCAACTTTTATTCCTGATGTTAGTTCTTTAAGTAAGAGAAAAAAAATTAAATCTCCATTTGAAAATTTTTTTATTGCAGGTGATTGGACGATTATAAATCTGCCATCAACAATTGAAAGTGCTGTTTTGAGTGGTTACATTGCAGCTGAAAAAATTGTTTTTTCGGTGAAATAAATTTATTTATTCTATTACAAACGTAATAAAAATAGGTGGAGGGGTATATGTCTTCTCTAAAAGAAAAGCTGCAAGAAAAGATTATTCAGGAAAGACCACGAACAGAAAGATTGCTTAAAGAGTTTGGTGATGTGAAAGTTGATGAGGTAAAAATCAATCAGGTGATTGGAGGGATGCGTGATATCAAATGCCTTGTGACTGATATTTCGTATCTGGATCCTTATGAAGGAATTCGTTTTCGTGGTATGACAATTCCTGAAGTTCTTGAAAAGCTCCCTAAAGTTCCAGGAGCAGAAATGCCTTATGTTGAAGGTCTCTTTTACTTATTGTTAACTGGTGAAATTCCAACTGAAAAAGAAGTAGAAGAAGTTCATCAGGAATTTAATCAAAGAAAAGAAGTGCCTTCTTATGTGTTTGATATTATTCATACTATGCCAAAAGATTCACATCCAATGACCATGTTTGCAACTGGTATAATGTCAATGCAAAGAGAATCTATTTTCGCAAAAGAATATCGTAAAGGATTGAAAAAGACTGATTATTGGTCTGCATATTATGAAGATGCAATGAATCTTCTTGCAAAAATTCCTGAAATTGCTGCTCATATTTACAGATGGAAGTATAAAGATGGAGATATTATTCCAGGAGACCCGCATTTAGATTTTGGCGGCAACTTTGCTCACATGATGGGTATTGATAAACCTTATGATGATGTTTCAAGGCTTTATTTTATTTTGCACAGCGACCATGAAAGTGGTAATGTAAGCGCACATACGGGACATTTAGTTGCAAGTGCACTTTCGGATATTTATTATGCAATAAGTGCAATGTTAAATGGCCTTGCTGGACCATTGCACGGTTTAGCTAATGAAGAAGTTTTAAGATGGCTGCATGGTGTAATGGAATCGATGGGAGGAAAAATTCCAACTGAAGATGAAATGAAACAATTTGTTTGGGATACACTCAAAGCTGGAAAAGTTATTCCTGGATTTGGTCATGCAGTATTAAGAAAAACTGACCCGCGATACATGGCACAAAGAGAATTCTGCTTGAAACATTTACCAGATGACCCAATATTCAAGTATGTAGATTTATTATTCAAAGTTGTGCCCCCAATTCTTATGGAACAGGGGAAAGCAAAAAATCCATGGCCTAATGTTGATGCTCAATCAGGTGTAATTCAATGGCATTATGGTGTTAAAGAATATGAATTTTATACAGTACTCTTTGGGGTTGGAAGAGCACTTGGAGTTTGTGCAAATATTATCTGGGCTCGTGCACTCGGTTATCCAATTGAAAGACCAAAATCTGTTACAACTGCAATGCTCGAAGAAATTGCTTTCGGGAAAAAATAATTTGTTCAACTTTATGAGCCGGGGAATTTTACTCCGGCTCTTTTTATCTTCTAAAAATTACAAGTCAATTTAATCTTCTGCTAAGTATTTGCTTAAAGTCTAATTTTTATTTTAGATAAATTTTATTTTATGATTGAATTAATAAATAAAATAATATGAACAAAAAAAATATTTTTATTGCAGCTGGAATAAGTTTGATTGTTATAATTTCTTTGATTTCATTAATAATGAGTTATTTAGCATTTAAGGAAAGAAAAAATATTCAGCAGATTGTCGTTAAAATAGAACCAGAAACCTACAAAATTTTCATTCCAACTGTGCCAGATAAATTAGATTTTTGTGGTGAACTGGTGCCCTTAAATGATATCGATGTAAAAGAACGAATTGAAAGAGAATTGTTTGTTAATGCTTACTGGTATTCATCAACAATATTAGCACTGAAAAGAGCAAATAGATGGTTTCCTGTAATAGAACCAATTTTGAAAAAGTATGCTATTCCAGATGATTTCAAATATCTTGCTGTAATCGAAAGCAATCTATCTAATGTGGTTTCAAATGCAGGGGCAGTTGGATTCTGGCAATTAATGGAAGCAGCAGCAAAGAAATATGGTCTGGAAGTAACTAAAGAAGTTGATGAAAGATATAATGTAGAAAAATCTACAGAGGCTGCATGTAAATATTTAAGAGAAGCATACTTAAAATACAAAAGCTGGACACTCGCAGCTGCATCTTATAATTATGGAATGAATGGAATCGATTTGCAAATTAATAGGCAGAGAACAAAAAATTATTATAACCTGTTTCTTAATACCGAAACATATCGCTTTGTTGCAAGAATTCTTGCAATGAAAGAAATTATGACAAATCCAGAGAAGTATGGTTATTATCTTAAAAAAGAAGATTTATATCAGCCAATTCAAACAAATGAAATTATAGTAAAAAGCTCAATAAACAATCTTGTTAGCTTTGCAGAAAAGCACGGAATAAATTATAAAGTACTTAAGTTATTAAATCCCTGGCTTAGAGCAGATTATCTTCCCAATAAATCAAATAAAACTTATGTAATTAAAATTCCTAAAGGGAGGGAATATTATCTTCTTGACGAATAAAAGTAAATTTTTTTGATAATCTCTTCTGAAATTTAATAGACAAATGAACAATTTTTGTTATTTTTCAACCCGAGATTTTCTACCATAATATTGAAGTTTAATGTCCCACAAAAAGAAAGTTAAGTATATTTTTATAACAGGAGGCGTTGTTTCTTCGTTAGGAAAAGGAATAACAGCTTCATCAATTGGTCTTTTATTGAAGCTACGTGGCTATAGTGTCACCATTCAAAAATTTGACCCTTACATTAATGTAGACCCTGGCACCATGAATCCATTCCAGCACGGGGAAGTTTATGTAACAGATGATGGAGCAGAAACAGATTTAGATTTAGGTCATTATGAAAGATTTCTTGATGTAGATATGTCTCGTGCAAATAACACTACTACTGGACAAGTTTATTATGAAGTAATTACAAGGGAAAGAAGAGGTGACTTCCTTGGAGCCACTGTTCAGGTAATTCCTCATATTACTGATGAAATAAAAAGAAGAATGAAACTCCTTGGTGAAACAGGAAAATATGATATAATAATTACAGAAATTGGCGGAACTGTAGGTGATATTGAAAGTCTTCCATTCATCGAAGCTATGCGTCAAATTATGCTCGAGATGGGAAGAAAAAATGCGATAAGCGTTCATGTAACACTTGTGCCTTATATTGCATCTGCAGGTGAAATGAAAACTAAACCAACTCAGCATAGTGTGAAAAATTTATTGGAACTTGGAGTTCAGCCGAATATTTTGGTTTGCCGTTCTGAAGAAAAATTATCAAAAGAAATTCGCGATAAAATTGCATTGTTTACAAATGTTAAACCGGAAGCAGTTATCTCTGCATATGATTGTTCAACAATTTACGAAGTTCCATTAATTCTTTATGAACAGGAATTAGATAGAATTATTCTGGATAAATTAAAATTACCTGATATAAATCTTCATCTTGATGAATGGATCTCTTTTGTTGATAAAATAAAAAATTCTACCGAAGAAGTTAAAATTGCAGTATGCGGCAAATATGTTGAAAACAAAGATGCATATAAAAGTATTTCAGAAGCATTTGTTCATGCAGGAGCTGAAAACAATGTAAAAGTTATAGCTGATTTCATCAGCTCAGAAGAAGTTGAAGAAAAAGGAGCCGAAGCAATTTTGAAAGGTTATGATGGGCTGCTTATCCCAGGTGGATTTGGAGAAAGAGGTATTGAAGGAAAAATTCTTGCAATTCAATATGCCCGCGAAAATAAAATTCCTTTCTTTGGTATTTGTCTTGGCTTACAATGTGCAGTAATAGAATTTGCAAGAAATGTGTGTGGACTTAAAAAAGCTAACAGTGCCGAGTTTACAAAAAATAATCCTTACAATGTTATTCATATTATGCCAGACCAGGCAAAAGTAAAAATAAAAGGCGCTACAATGAGACTCGGTGCTTATCCATGCATACTTAAAAAGAAAACAAAAGCTTATGAAGCTTATAAAAAACAAAAAATCTCCGAACGCCATAGACATCGTTATGAAGTAAACAATAAGTTTAGACCTATTCTTGAAGAACATGGTATGATATTCAGCGGACTTTCACCTGATGAGAATTTAGTTGAAATGATTGAACTTGAAAATCATCCGTGGTTTGTTGGTTGTCAATTTCATCCAGAACTAAAATCTCGAGCTACAAAAGCTCATCCTCTTTTCCGAGAATTTGTGAAAGCTGCTTATCAATTTTCAAAGGAGAAAAACAAAAATTGAAAAAATTACAGTTAACATTTTTTATAATAATTATTCTTTTTAATAATTACCAAGCTCAATCAAGTATTAATGAATTAATTCAACAGGGCATTTCAAAAGCTTACAATATGGAAATAAATTCTGCAGAAAAAATTTTTAATCGTGTAATTCGAAGAGCTCCAAATTTACCGCATGGATATTTTCATTTAGCTCAAATTCATTTTTGGTGCTTTCTTGGAAGCAGGGATGAACATCATTTTAATGAATTCAATAAATATGCAGAACTAGCACAGAATAAAATCGATTCACTTCTCGAAGTAAATGAAAAAAATTTTAGATTGACCTACATGGCAGGAAATCTTGCATCTTGGAGAGCTATGATTAATGCCACTAATAATTCTTCTGTTGATGCATTCTGGTATAGCAAAAAAGCTATTGATTATTACGAAAAAACTTTAAAGATGAATACAAAATTCTATGATGCATATTTTGGTCTTGGAATTTTTAATTATGCTATGAGCTTTGTGCCTGACTTTTTGAAATGGGCAGTTGATCTTACAGGTCTTTCATCAGATAAAAGCAAAGGATTAAACTACATAAAAACTGCATATAAAAAAGGTGTTCTCGACAAAACAGAAATAGAATTTCATCTTGCAAAAATTTATTCAGATTACTTTGCTGCATACGACAGCTCTTATAGATTATTAAGAAAATTAATTTCTCAATATCCCCAAAATTCCTTGTTCCGCTATCAATATGCTGTTACTTTAATTCGAGATAAAAAATTAGATAATGCTCAAAAAATTTTGAATGAAGTAATAAAACTTAATAACAAATATTTTCCGCAGGTTACCTCACTTGCCAATTATCGAAAGGGGGAAATTTATTTCAAGAAGAATCAATTCAAAAAAGCAATTGAGCATTATAAAATATTCCTTGAAACTACAAGAGAACCGGATTTGAAAGGAAGCGCAGCATTTCAATTAGCAATAAGTTTTAAAATGTTGAATGATGAAGATGAATATAAAAAGTATCTTAATAAAGTTGATGAAGGAAATCCCGATTTATTTGAAGATTCTTATGCAAAAGAAAAAAGTGGATATTTTTTTGAAAAAGGAATTTCCCAAGTCGATTTGTTTCTGATTCGAATGAAAAATTATATTGATGCTGGCTGGTACAAAATTGCTTATGACAGCATTAAATCTAAAATTGAATCTATAAGCAATGGCAGAAAAAATCTTGCACTGATTTACTTGAGCGAAGCATCACTTTATCTTGGAAATTTACAAGATGCAGTAAAATTTGCAGAAAATGTTTTAGAATTGAAAAGCCAAAGAGAAAAATGGACTGTCCCATTTGCAAATTTTATAATAGCTAAATCAAAATATTTCTTGAATGATAAAGAAGAAGCAAAGAAATATCTTACAGCAGCCGAAGAAAATAATGATTATGAGTTCAGAGATTATATTCAGTCCTTAATAGAAAATCTTAAGAGAAAACTTTATAGAAAATGATTCTAAATGAGTTCATTGATTATTCATTTCATTTTAGATAATTTTTAATAAGAATAAAATTATGTTGAAAATTGCAGTGTTTGTATCGGGACGGGGTTCAAACTTAAAAGCTATTTATGAAAAAGTGCCCAAATCGAAAGCCGAAATTATTGCAATTGTTAGTGATAGATTAGATTGCCCTGCAATTAAATTTGCTGAAGAAAAAAATATTCCTGTTTTTTTTGTAAGTACAAAAGAAAAAGAAAATTTTATTACTTATTCTCAATTGATTGATAAACTGAAAAGTATGAATGTGGGATTGATAGTTTTGGCAGGATTTCTAAAAAAAATCCCAGATGAATTTGTTGATGCTTTCGAAAATAGAATAATAAATATTCATCCTGCATTACTTCCTTCTTTTGGCGGTAAAGGAATGTATGGAATTAATGTGCATAAAGCAGTATTTGATTCTTCTGCTAAAGTTTCTGGTGCAACTGTTCATTTTGTAGATAAAATTTATGATAATGGAAAAATTATTGCTCAAAGAGCAGTTGATATCAGCGATGTTAAAACTCCCGAGGAAATTGCAGAGAGAGTATTGAAAATTGAACATGAACTTCTTCCATTTGTTGTAGAAAAATTTGCAGATGACAAAATTAGATTAGAAAATAATCGGGTTATAATATTAGAATAAATATGGAGTAAAATTGGAAAAGTTAGCTTTAATAAGTGTATCGGATAAAACAAAAATTATTGAGTTTGCAAAAGAATTATATCTGCTCAACTATAAGATACTTGCAACAGGCAATACAGCAAAACTTTTGACAGAAAATAAAATTGACTGCATCGAAATAAGTTCGTTTACTTCTTATCCAGAAATATTTTCGGGAAGAGTTAAAACTCTGAATCCCAAAATATTTGGCGGAATATTAATGAGAAGAGATAATTCAACAGACAAAATCCAAGCTGAAGAAAATAATATTCTTCCAATTGATATTGTTTGTGTAAATCTTTATCCATTCCCAAAAGTTGTTAATCGTGATGATATTTCACTCGAAGAAAAAATTGAAAACATAGATATTGGAGGACCAAGTTTAATTCGTGCAGCAGCAAAAAATTATAAATATGTTTCTGTGCTTACAAATCCAGAGCAATATGATGAATTCATAGAAGAATTAAAAAAAGGCGAAATTAGTTTGGCTACAAGAGAAAAATTAGCTTATGCTGCATTTGCCTACACATCATATTACGATACATTAATTGCAAATTATTTTGAGAAAGAATTTAATCAACCTAAAACAGAAATTAGATTGAATTATAAATCTTCATTTGAATTGAGATATGGAGAAAATCCACATCAAAAAGCTTACTTGTTTGGAAACTTCGAAGATTATTTTGAAGTGCTTCATGGAAAAGAACTTTCTTACAACAATATTGTTGATTTAACTGCAGCAGTTGAACTTGTAACAGAAATGGAAAAATTTGGTTGTGCAATAATAAAACATACAAATCCTTGTGGTGCAGCAATAGGTAATAATGCAAAAGATGCATACGAAAAAGCTTTATCGTGTGACCCCGTTTCTGCATTCGGCGGTATTGTTGCTTTTAATTCTGAAGTGGATGAAGACACAGCAGAAAAATTAAATGAAATATTTCTTGAAATTATTTGTGCCCCATCTTATTCAGAAAGTGCTTTAGAAAAGTTAAAGACGAAAAAAAATCGTAGATTAATTAGAGTGAAAAAAAATCTCGATAAAGATGAGTTAATGATAAAAAGTGTTCCTGGTGGCTTGCTTGCTCAAGAGAAAGATAACTCTAAACTTGATGACTCAATGTTGAAATATGTAACAGAAAGAAAGTGTAGCGAAAAAGAACTTGAAGATTTAAAATTTGCATGGATAGTTTGCAAGCATACAAAATCCAATGCAATAGTTTTTGTAAAAGATAAAAAAGCAATTGGAGTTGGAGCTGGTCAAATGTCGCGGTTGGATTCTGCAAAAATAGCTGCAATGAAAGCAAAAGAATTTGGACATGACTTAAATGGAGCAGTTGCTGCTTCAGATGCATTTTTCCCATTTGCTGATGGTTTGCTTGAAATAGCATCTCATGGAATAACTGCTGTAATACAACCTGGAGGTTCTGTGCGTGATGATGAAGTAATCAAAGCAGCAAATGAAAAAAATATTTCAATGATTTTTACTGGAATTAGAAATTTTAAACATTAAGAGGAACTATGGGATTATTTGATTTATTTACAACAGATGTTGCAATCGACCTTGGTACTGCAAATACTTTAATTTATATCAAAGGAAAAGGAATTGTTTTGAATGAACCATCAATAGTGGCATTTGACAGGAACACAAAAAGAATTATTGAACTTGGAAATAAAGCAAAAGAAATGCAGGGCAGGGAACATCGCGATATAAGAGTAACAAGACCAATGCGCGATGGTGTTATAGCTGACTTTGAAATTGCAGAAGGAATGATTCGTGCTTTCATCAAAAAAGTAACTCCAAATACATTTACATCAAAAAGAATTGTAATTGCTGTTCCAAGCGGAGTAACAGAAGTAGAAAAGCGTGCTGTAAGAGATGCTGCAGAACATGCAGGGGCAAAAGAAGTACATCTTATAGCTGAACCAATGGCAGCAGCTATTGGAATTGGTATTGATGTAGAAGCTCCAGTCGGCAACATGATTATTGATATCGGAGGCGGCACCACAGAAATAGCTGTTATAGCTCTTGGTGGAATAGTTAATGAAGAATCAATTCGAATTGCCGGCGATGAAATGAACAACGCAATTATGCAGTTCTTTAAGAAAAATTATAACTTATTAATTGGAGAAAGGACTGCCAAAGCAATTAAATGTGAGGTTGGCTCAGCTGTGCCATTGAAAGAAGAAATTACAATTCAAGTTAAAGGAAGAGATTTAGTTGGTGGTATTCCAAAAACAACAGAAGTAAGCTCTGTTGAAATTCGAGAAGCATTGAATGAAAGTATAACACAAATTGTAGAAGCTGTTCGTCAAACTCTCGAAAGAACTCCACCAGAACTTTCTGCAGATATTCTCGACCGCGGTGTTATGCTTACTGGTGGTGGTGCACTACTAAAAGGACTCGATGAAAGAATTAGAATGGAAACTAATTTGCCCGTTCATGTTGCAGATGACCCATTAACTGCTGTGGTCCGAGGAACTGGAAAAGCATTAGAAAACTTGAATAAATATTCAAAGGTGTTTATACGTAAAAGAACTTACTGATGATAAATTTTTTACGAAGAATTATATATAACTTCAAAGAATACTTTTTAGTTGTTTTCCTTTCAATAATAAGTATTTCTCTGCTTTCAACTAATGAAAAACCTTCAGTTAAAAGAATTCGCACATTTGCATTTGGAAACTTTGCTTTCTTCAATAAAATTCTAAATTATCCTTTGTCTTTTCTTAAAAATGATTATTCATTAAAAGAACTTGAAGAAGAAAATGCCAGATTGATGCTCGAGATAAATAAACTTAGAAATAAAGGACTTGAAAATGAAAATCTTCGTTCAATGCTAAATTTTAGGGATACAAGTAAAGCTCAGTTGCTGTATGCTGATGTAATTTCAAAACTTGTGAATAAAAATCAAGGTAATTTTATTATTAATCGGGGTTCTGATGATGGGGTCTTAATTGGAATGCCGGTTATAAACGATAAAGGCTTGATAGGTATTATTGTCGATACTTCAAAAAATTTTTCTGTGGTAAGAACATTATACAACAATAATCTCAATACAGCTGTAACAATTGAAAGATTGAATATTGATGGAGTATTAAGCTGGAATGGAAATGAATTAATAATAAAAAATATTCCATCACATTATGAAATTAAAGTTGGAGATAGTGTTGTTACTTCAGATTTTAGTACTATTTTTCCACCACATATTCCTATTGGAATTATTTCAAAACGTGAATCAGTGCCAATTGGTTTACTTCATCATCTGAGCGTAAAGCCATTTGTTGATATTAATGCTGTTAATAATTTATTCATAATGAAAATTGTCCCAAGCAAACAAATAAACAAATTAGAAATGAATTTATTGAAGAAATAATTATGCTCTGGAATTTTATTAAACCAATATTGCTTTTTATTCCTCTTGCTTCGGTTCAACTTGTAGTAATTCCTCTTGTATCAATTGATGCAATCACTCCTAATCTAATAATTATTTTAATTTGCTTTTTTACATTGAAGTATGGCCAGATGTATGGAACACTGTTAGGTTTTGTTCTTGGCTTTATTTTCGATTTAATTTCAGGAGGTTTGTTAGGTGCATTTATGTTTTCATTTACAATTTCTGGATTTATTGCTGGATATTTTTTTAATGAAAATAAAATTGAGATAAATACAGCAACAAGTGAATTTATTATAATTGTTTTTCTTTCTGCTACAATTAACTCTTTTCTGTTTAATCTTATTTCAAGTTCTTATAATGAAATGAATATTTTTTCTCTTGTTCTTGAAGGAGGAATTTTACCTGGACTTTATACTGCCTTTTTTGCTTTGCCAGTTATTTTGTTTAATACGAGAAAGGAATTAAGATGAACGATTCGAGTTTTGGTTCATCATTAAGAGCAAAAATATTTTTTGCAATAATAGTTGGGTTTTTTAGCATTTCTGTTTTGCAATTATTTAATATGCAGATACTGCAGGAAAAAACTTATACTACCAAAGCAAACGAGAACAGTGTAAAACCAATTTATCAAATAGCTCCACGCGGAGTTTTTTACGATAGAAATCACAATATACTTGTAGGCAACAAACCGACATTCACTCTTAGAATTACTCCAGCTGAATACGATAAAAAATTATCTCCATACATAGAAACTATTCTTGGTGTTAAACCCGGTTACATTGATAGAATACTTAAGCAGACTCAACAATATTCTCGTTATATCCCAAGAAGAATTGCTAAAGATGTTCCATTTAATGTAATTGCATGGTATGAAGAAAATGCGAGTAAACTTCCAGGTGTTGATTATGTTATTGAAACACAAAGAGATTATTCGTTTGGTGTAATTGGTGCTCACATGTTCGGTTATACAAAAGAAATACCTGCTGAATTGCTTCAGAAAAAAAAGAATGAATACATGATGGGCGATGAAATTGGTTTCAATGGAATTGAAAAAACTTATGAAGATTTTCTCCGAGGTGAAAAAGGAATTCAATATGTGTTAGTAGATTCACGACAAAAGATTATTGGAAGTTATAAAGATGGAAAACATGATAAGCCTGCAATTAAAGGTTATGATTTAATTCTGTCTATTGATAAAGATGCACAAATGACCGCAGAATCATTGTTTGTTGACAAACGCGGGGCTGTTGTTGCAATAGAACCTTCAACTGGTGAAATACTTGCATTCTTAAGTTCACCTCAATATGACCTTTCCGATTTTGCATCTGTAACATCCAATGAAGTCTGGAAAAAATTGAACTCAGATGAAAATAGACCACTGTTCAACCGTGCTACAATGTCAATTTATTCACCCGGTTCGACATTCAAGATGGTTTCTGCTCTTGCAGCACTTGAAGAAGGAATAATTGATACGAATTACAGAACTTATTGCGGCGGCGGATTTCAGTATGGAGATAGATTTTTCAAATGTCTTCATGTTCATGGAGCTGTTGATATTATAACTTCAATTGAAAAATCCTGCAACACTTTTTATTATCAACTGGCATTAAAAATTGGAATTGATAGATGGTCAGAATATGCAAAGAAATTAGGCTTTGGGAAAAAAACTGGTGTTGATATAAGTGAAGAATCTCCTGGAATTGTTCCAACAAGAGAATATTATGATAAAGTATTTGGGAAAGATAGATGGCCTAAAGGAATTCTCGTAAGTTTAGGAATTGGTCAGGGAGAACTAAGTGTTACTCCAATTCAATTAGCACAGTATGCAGCATTAATCGCAAATTATGGTAAAACAGCAAAACCTCATTTCTTAAAAGGTTATATTGAAACTAAGACAGGGAAATACATAGAAATAAAACCCAAATATTTTGATGTTGGAATCAGCAAACATTCATTTGATATTGTAAGAAGAGCAATGTATAGAGTTGTCAATGGAGCAGGAACAGCAACTAACATTCGAATGCCAGATTTAGAAATTGCAGGTAAAACTGGAACAGCTCAAAATCCACATGGAAAAGACCATGCAATTTTTATTGGATTTGCACCATATAAAAATCCGAAAATAGCAATAGCAGTAATTGTTGAAAATGCAGGTTTTGGAAGTGTTAATGCTGCTCCTATAGCAAGAGATATAATTAAAGCATATTTGAAGAAGGATAAAGTCAAAATTGAAAAACCTGCTTATTTAAGTGAATTAGTAAATTTCAAGAAGATTAAAAATGAAAATTGAGTATAAATTAAACGACAAATTTGATTTGATGATTTTCATTCCGGCATTTATTCTAATTGCAATTGGATTGGCAGCAATTTATAGTTCTACAGTTAATCACCCGACTGCAAGCGGAAATTTTCTCAAGCAAGTTTTTTTTGCCTCAGTATCTTTAGTAATATTTTTTATAATCTATTCACTTCCGCAGCAAACATTTAAAAAATTTACTATTCCTTTTTATGCTTCTTCGATTTTTCTTTTGATAGTTGTTTTATTTATGGGTAAATCTGTTTACGGTTCAAAAAGCTGGCTTGATTTTGGTCCTATTGGTTTTCAACCCTCTGAATTTGCTAAAATTGGAACTATTCTGGCTTTGTCTTACTGGTTGACTTATAAAGATAGAGATATTAATAACATCAAAGATATTGGAATTGCATTAATGATTGGTTTTGTTCCTGTAATTTTAATTTTATTAGAACCTGATACTGGAACTGCAATTGTCTTTGCTATTATTACATTATCTTTGATTTACTGGAGTGGTATAAGTTTGTTTGGATTATTTGTTGTTCTTTCTCCTGGAATAGTTACTTTCGCATCACTATTTGGAACTTATGCTTTTATTTTGGCACTTGTTGGGGTTATAATTGCACTGTTCTTATTTAAGAGAGATATTTTTAACAGCATTATTGTATTTGTAATGAATTTGGGGGCGAGTTTCTTTTTTGATTATATATATAAAATTCTTAAACCTCATCAACAAAAAAGAATAGCTGCATTTTTAGACCCATCTGCTGACCCGCTTGGTTCAGGTTATAATGCATTGCAGGCTAAACTTGCAATTGGTTCAGGTGGTCTTTTGGGTAAAGGATTTATGCAGGGAAATCAAACTCAACTTCGATTTATTCCGGAACAATGGACAGATTTTATTTATTGTGTTATCGGAGAAGAATTTGGTTTTATCGGAAGTGTGATTGTTTTAACTCTGTTTCTAATTATTTTTATTCGACTTCTTAAATTGTCCTCAATTGCAAAAGATAAATTTAGTTCTCTAGTAATTATTGGTTTTTTGAGTTTATTATTTTCACACTTTGCAATTAATATTGGAATGAATTTAGGCTTAACTCCGGTTATTGGATTGCCGCTTCCATTTTTAAGTTATGGTGGGAGCTCATTAATTTCAAATATGATTTTGCTCGGTATTGTATCAAACATTTATCGTAACAGAAAACTTCATACATAAATAAAATTATGACAGCTCAAGAAAAATTAAATCTCAGACTTCAAAAAAATTTTCATATTTGTGTTGGTCTTGATACTGACATTAATAAAATTCCAGATTATATAAAAAAATCAAAAAATCCTGTTGGTGAATTCAATAAAATTGTGATTGAAAATACTTACGAAAATGCAGCTGCATTCAAAATCAATTTTGCGTTCTATGAAAAAGATGGATTGAGAGGAATTGAAAATCTCATTTCGACAATTGAATTAATTCCAAAGGATATTTTAATCATTGGTGATGCAAAAAGAGGGGATATCGGAAATACATCAATGATGTATGCAGAATCAATTTTTAAGTTTTTCAAATGCGATGCTGTTACTCTACATCCATACATGGGCTTTGATTCACTTGAACCTTTTTTGCAATTTAAAGACAAACTTAATTTTATTCTTGCTCTTACTTCGAATAAAGGAGCAGCAGATTTTGAAAAATTAAAACTGAATGATGGCAAATTTGTTTTTCAAAAAGTTATTGAAAAAGTAAAAGAATGGAATCAAAATAAAAATTGTGGAATTGTTTTCGGTGCAACAAACTCAAAAGAACTTGAAGAAAATGTAAATTTATTTGAAGATTTACCTGTTCTTCTTCCAGGAGTAGGTGCACAGGGTGGAAGTCTTGAAGATGTTGTAAAAATATTTAATGCTGCTAGCAATAAAAATTATTTGATAAATGTTAGTCGTTCTTTAATTTATTGTGATAATTCAGATTCGTTTCCAATTACAATAAAAAAAGAAATCGAAAAGATGAATTCTGTAATTCAAAACTTGTAAAGAAAATAGTAGCATTTAGAAAAATATTGTATTAATTTGAAGTGCAATTGCAGAGATAATTCTTTTCTAAATAAAAAGAATATAACGGACCTATGGGTTCAGAACAAAAAATTCAAGAGAGCATTCTTTACGAAATCTGGCAAAAACACCATTTCAATGATGTCATCAAATTAGATAACGGTGACGATATTTTTATTATCGATAAAGGAAACCGCAACGAAGATTTAGCAGGTCCCGATTTTAAAAATGCTCGAATTCGAATTGGCAATCTAACTTATGTGGGTGATGTTGAAATTGATATTGATTATTCAGATTGGAAAGCTCATGGTCACAATATCGACAATAAATACAACAGCGTAATTCTTCATGTAACTCTTACAAATAAGAATAATCATAGTTATGTTTATACAAGAAACGGAAGAAAAGTCCCTTCAATTTGCTTATCAAATTTAATTCATGATGAAACCATAGAAAAATTAAAGAGCAGCATAGAAGAAGATAGAAAAGATACAATCAGCTTGCTGAAGTGCTCAGAAGTTAATCGGATTGTTCCGTTTGAAGTCAAAGAAAAATTTTTAACTCAGCTGGGCATTGAAAGATTCAATAAAAAATGTAAAAGAATTTATGAGCGGCTAAAAGAACTCCAATTTTTGAAAGAACTGAATATTAAAGAACCTGCAGTTTCATACGAGTTAACTCCAAAATTTCACGAACGGCAATTCAAACATTCTGATTTTTCGAACAAAGAAGTATGGCAGCAGTTATTCTATGAACTAATTTTTGAGGCACTTGGATATTCAAAAAATAAAGTTCCAATGACAACTCTTGCACAACATGCAAATATTGAATTTCTAAAAAAAATTGAGAGAGATGGCATTATAATTCAAAAATTTGAAGCAGCATTATTTTTTATATCGGGATTAATCAATTCGAATAAAGAAGTAAGTGAAGAGGAAAGCAAAAAATATCTCGATAGTATATTGCTTCACTGGAATTCAATAAAACCTTTCTATGATGGAAAGTACATGAATGAAAGTCAATGGCATTTCTTCAAACTTAGGCCTCAAAACTTTCCAACGATAAGAATTGCAGCGGGAGCAAGAATATTAAACGAAATTCTTTATGGAGATTTAATTGGAGTAATTGCAAAGAAAATTTCTGAGATACAAAAATTAACAGTATTAATTAATTCACTTCGTTCGCTTTTTGTAATTAAATCAGAAGGTTACTGGAAGAATCACTATGTATTTAATCAGTTAGCAAAGAATGAGATAAAATATTTTGTTGGTGCAACACGAGCTGATGAAATTGTAATTAATGTAATTCTTCCCTTCTTTGCAGTCTATTTTGAGATATTTGGGAATAAAATTATTCCAAAGAAAATTTTGAAAGTTTACAGTATTTATGAGCAGAAATCTGAAAATCAAATTATTACCGATGTTGGAACCGCACTTTCTTTGAATGAACATATCAATAAAACAATACTATCACAGGGAATGATTGATTTATTTAGAAGTTACTGTTCAAAAGGAAAATGTCTTGAATGTGAAATTGGAAAGATAGCTTTTAATTGATGGAATTATTTAATTCTGCTGACCTTTAATTTTATTTATTTCATCTCTCAATTTAGCTGCTCGCTCATAATCTTCTTTTTCAATAGCTTCTCTAAGCTGGTTTTGCAATTCGGCTAGTCTTGCTTCTTTTGATGATTTTTTGGCAGGTTTTTCTTCTTCCTCTTCGGGGGATTCATCTTCTGCAGGAGATTCTTCTTCAATATCTTCGCTTGATGGAACAAACGATGCAAGTCTCATCACATCTTCTGCAACATAAACGGGTGTGCCGGTTCTTACAGCAAGAGCAATAGCATCACTTGGTCGGGAATCAATTTCATGTGTGAAAGATGATATTTCAATTTTTATTTTAGCATAAAAAGTATTGTCTTTTAATTCATCTATAATTACTTCAGTAACAGTACCTCCGAGATGCTCGATTACACTTTTTAATAAATCATGCGTTAGAGGTCGAGGTGCTTTAATGCCTTCAAGCTCAAGTGCAATTGATTGAGCTTCAAATGAGCCAATAATAATTGGCAAGCGTCGTATGCCATAAACTTCTTTCAGCAACAGAGCATAAGCCCCTCCAGTGGAAGGGCTTGCCGATAATCCTAATATTTCTACCTGAACTTTGTTCAATTCGATTTTACTTTTTTTATTTCTTCAATTAATGATGGAACAATTTCAAAAACATCTCCTACGATTCCATAGTCTGCAATTTGAAAAATTGGAGCATCTTTATCTTTATTTATAGCAACAATATATTTTGAAGATCTCATACCTGCAAGATGTTGAATTGCACCTGAAATACCAAGAGCAACATACAAAGTAGGAGAAACAGTTTTTCCAGTTTGACCAACCTGTTCGCTGTGAGGACGCCAACCAGCATCAACAACTGCTCGAGAGGCTCCAACAGCTCCACCTAAAGCTTCTGCTAACTGCTCAACAAGATGAAAATGTTCCGGTCCTTTCATTCCTCTTCCGCCTGAAACAATAATGTCTGCTTCTGCAACATCAAGTTTTCCGTCAGATTTTTTTACTTCAATTACTCTTGTTGATAAATCTAAATCTTCAACATTGATTGTTTTTACATCTGCACTTGTATCTGAAATTTTCTCAGCCTTAAAAACATTTTGTCGAAGCATAAATATTTTTCGTGTGCTTGTTAATTTTATGTCCATCAAAGCTTTTCCAGCAAAAATTGGTCTTGTAGCAATTAATTCATTGTTTCTGTATTCTAAAGCTATACAATCGCTTGCTAATCCACAATCTAATTTTACAGAAATATGTGGTGCTAAATCTTTACCTAAAGCTGTTCCAGATATGAAGAAAATTTCAGCATTAGTTTCATTTAGATAATTCGTAATAATTTTTGTGAATGCTGAAGTAGAGTAATTTTCTAATTGTGGATTTTTAAAGTGAACAACATGATTAACTCCATAATTCCCAACTTCTTGCAAATTATCAATATTATTTCCAATTGCAATTGCTTCAATTTCGTAGTTAAGTTTACTTGCAATATCGGAAGCGACTCTTGCAGCTTCGAATGAAGATTTTTTAATTTGATTATTTCTTTGTTCGAGAAATACTAAAATCTTATTTGCCATAATTACACCTTAAATTACTTTTGCTTCTTCTCTCAATAAACGAACTAATTCAGGAACAGCTGAAACATCTGTCCCTAAAATTCTGCCTTGTTGTTTTGGGGCAGGTTTTTTCAATTCAATTACTTCAACATAATTTTGATAAACAGCAGGCTGTTTTTCAGTTATCACTTTTTTCTTGGCTGCCATAATTCCTTTTAACGATGCATATCTCGGTTCATTCAACCCTTTTTGTGCAGTAATTACAACAGGCAAAGAAGTTTCAACAATTTCTTTACCGCCTTCAATTTCTCTTGCAGCTATAATCTTATTTCCTGAGATATTTAATTCTACAACTGTAGAAACAGAATTAAAGCCTAAAAGTTCAGCAACAAGTTGTCCAACAATTGAATTATCATAATCAACAGATTGCTTGCCAAAGAAAACAATTTCAGCACCTTGAGATTTAATTTCGTCTGCAAGAGCTTTTGCTACAGACAAAGAATCACGATAGCTCTCATCTTTTAATAATACAGCTTCATCAATACCCATTGCAAGTGCTTTTCTTAAAGTTTCCTTGTTAGCTTCGCCTCCTAAACTAATTGCAACTGTTTCACCTCCTAATAATTCTTTAGTTTTTAATGCTTCTTCAATTGCAAATTCATCGTAAGGATTTAATACATAAGCAACACCAGAGGATTCAATATTTTTGCCGTCGCTGCTGATATTGATTTTTGCTGCTGTATCGGGAACATGATTGATGCATACTGCAATTTTCATCTAACCTCCAAAAATGTTCAATCCTAAGTTGAAATATATTATCACTTAATTGAATTTTCAAAGAATAATGTAAAATCTTTTTTGCTGTTCTTTAGAATTTTATGAAAAGAAACATCAAAATTGATGAGGTTTTTTTGAATTCATTTTTTGAAATCATTTTTATAATTTAGAGTAGAAATTAGGGAATAAGTTATGGAAGAATTAAAACCTGGTAAAGTAGAACCTGTAATTGAAGAAGAGGTTACGGTTAATCTTCCTTACAAAGTTATTCTCTACAATGATGATATTCACACATTCGATGAAGTGATAGAGCAATTAATAAAAGCAACAGGGTGCAGTTATGACCAAGCTCGCAAATATGCTTTTGAAGCTCATGTAAAAGGAAAGGCTGTTGTTTTTTCTGGCGAGTTGAGTGAATGCTTAAAAGTAACATCAATCTTAGAAGAGATAGCATTACATACACAAATTGTGTCTTAAAAATTTTTGTCTGCTGACTTAAAAAAGTATAAATATCAGCTCTTTCTCGTGTTGTTTATTTATTATATTAGCGGTCATGAAATTTGAAATTAATAATTGAGAAATACTAATGCAGATTGGTTTAGTTGGTTTGCAATACTCTGGTAAAACTACTTTATTTCATACGCTATCAAAAAGTTCTTCACAGCAAAGCTCAGCAAAGGAAGAAGCAGCTGTAGAAGTAGTTAAAGTGCCTGATGAGCGTCTCGATAATTTGACAAAAATTTTCAATCCTAAAAAACAGGTTAATGCTACAATCGAAGTATTTGATATTCCCGGCTTAAGAACTTCTGAAGATAACAAAGTTAAAATTACTTCTGCTTTCTTAAATAGTGTTAGAAATAATGATGCATTGTTTTATGTAATTCGTGCTTTTCATGATGATACTATAATTCATCCACTTGGTGATATTAATCCTGTAAGAGACATAGAATTTTTAGAAACAGAATTCCTACTTTCTGATTTAGCATTTCTTGAGAATCGTCTTGAAAAACTAAAAAAGGATTTGCAAAAATCTAAAGATGAAAGATTAAAGAGGGAATTCCCCGTAATTGAAAAATGCTTTGCTCATTGTGAAAAAGAACAGCCATTAAGAACACTTCAGCTTGATGATAATGAATTGAAATTATTATCAGGCTTTCAGTTGATTACATTGAAACCACTTGCCATCGCAATTAATTTTGATGAAGATTCAATTCAAACTGTCGATAAAGATGTTGAAGAAATTAAAAAAGCATTAAGCAAAATAAATGTTCCAATAATTCCTTTCTTTGCAAAAATTGAACTCGAGCTTTCAAAATTAAATGAAGAAGATCAGAAAGTTTTTATGGAAGACTATGGGATTAAAGAATCTGCATTAAGTAAAATTCTTCGAACATCTTATGAAATGCTTGGATTGCAGTCTTTCTTTACTGTTGGCGAAGATGAATGCAGAGCATGGACAATTAAGAAAAATTATAATGCTCAGCAGGCAGCAGGAGTAATTCATTCTGATTTTTATAATAAATTTATTAGAGCAGAAGTTGTTCATTATGATGATTTTATAAAATATGGTTCATTCAGTAAATGTAAAGAAGCTGGTGCATGGCGCCTCGAAGGGAAAGAATACATTGTTAAAGATGGAGATATTCTAAATATTCGACACAATTAAGTGAGTAATGCATGTCTTATGAAGTTATTGAAGGTCTTTCACCTCAAATCTTGTGGAAAAGATTTGTTGAAATAAGTCAAATTCCCCGCCCATCAAAGCATGAAGAAAGAATTCGATTATATCTTAAAAATTTTGCTGAAAAACATAACTTCAGTTTTAAAGAAGACCAAACAGGTAACATTCTAATTTATTTGCCTCCAACACCGAATTACGAATCGGCTCCAACAATTGTTTTGCAGAGTCATGTTGATATGGTGTGCGAAAAAAATAAAGACACCATTCATGATTTTGATAAAGACCCAATTCAATTAATTAGAGAAGGAGATTGGATTAAAGCAAATGGTACAACACTCGGCGCCGATAATGGAATTGGTGTTGCAGCTGCTCTTGCAATAGCATTGGATGATTCATTTGAACATGGTCCATTAGAATTGCTATTTACAGTCGACGAAGAAACAGGTTTGACTGGTGTAAATAATCTTGAAAATAATTTTATATCAGGGAAGTATCTGTTAAATCTTGACACCGAAGAAGATGGAACTTTCTATATTGGATGTGCTGGTGGAATGGATACAGTTGGTTCATTCAAAATTAATTATGGAAAATTGAATCCAAGATTTAAACCATACTACTTATTTGTATCTGGATTAAAAGGAGGTCACTCAGGAATTAATATTCATGAAGGAAGAGCAAATGCAATTAAGTTACTTGGATTAATTCTAAAAAATCTCGAGGCTTTTGATTATCAGGTAAGTTTTATTAATGGTGGTACAAAAAGAAATGCTATTCCAAGAGAAGCTGAAGCAATTTTATGGCTTAAGCCAGAAGATGAATTAAAAGCAATTGAAATTGTAAATGCATTTGCAATTGAAACTTCTCTTGAATACAAAAACAAAGAAAGTGACATAAAAATAATTTTTGAAAGAAAAGAAAATGATGTCATCAGCAAAAATGTTTTTGCAGATGATTTCTTAAAGAAAGTAGTCAATCTAATTCTTGCTCTGCCTCATGGTGTTATTTCAATGAGTGCTGATATTGAGGGACTTGTTGAAACTTCTACAAATTTAGCTACTATCAATATTGAAGGTGGATATTTAAAAATAGGAACAAGTCAAAGAAGCTCAATTGAAAGTGGAAAAAGAAATATTGGGCAATATGTTCAAGCAGTGTTTGAATTAGCCGAAGCAGAAGTAATGGTTGCAGATAAGTATCCTGCATGGCAGCCAAATATCAATTCTAAATTGCTTCAGATTTCTAAAAATGTTTATAAGAAATTATTTGGGTTAGAACCCGAGGTAAAAGCAGTTCATGCTGGGTTAGAATGCGGAATTCTTATCGATAAATTTCCTTGGCTTGATATGATTTCACTTGGACCTACAATCGAAGGTGCACATTCACCAGATGAAAGAGTAAAAATATCAGATGTAGAAAAATTTTATAATCTCCTCAAAGCAATAATTTCTGAAATATCTAAAAAAGATTTATGATGATATTGCCAATTACTAATTTAAATAGATGATAACATTATGAAAAAAGAAATGAAATATTTCGATGTTCCTCATATCGAATCTGTTCAAGATATGATTCTGCAATCAGCAAAAAAATTCAGTTCAAAATTAGCGCTTGAAGACCTGAATGATACCCCGATAAAAAAAGTTACTTTTGGTGAACTACTTGAAAATATCTTGAAATTTGGTAATGCACTTAGGCAGCTTGGGATTAAAGAAAGAACTCACATTGCAGTAATTGGGGAAAATCGAGTTCAGTGGGCAATTAGTTATTTAACAGCTATGTGTTTTAATTATGTCGTAGTTCCAATTGATAGAAATTTAACCACCAATGAAATATTGAATATTATTCATGAATCTGATTCCGAAGCAATTATTTTTTCTGGAAATTTTGCTGGTATGATGGCAGAGGCAAAAAGTTTTTTGAAGAAGTTAAAACATTTTATTTGTATGGATCCGACGAGCGAAGACAAAAGTTTTTTGATTATGCCTGAATTAATTAAAAATGCAAAACCAATCTCAATAAATGAATTGCCAAAAATAAATCCTGATGAACTTGCTGAAATAATTTTTACATCTGGTTCACTTGGAAGAGCAAAGGGAGTTATGTTATCACAAAGAAATCTTGCATCTAATTTAATGGATATGGTAAGCATGATTTTGATTAATGAACAGGATAGATTTTTATCAGTTCTACCAATGCATCATACTTATGAATGTACATGCGGATTGTTATGCCCGCTTTATTCAGGTGCATCTGCTCATTATGCACGCTCGTTAAAAACTGTAGTTGACGACCTTCAAAAAGTTCATGCAACAATTTTGCTTGGTGTTCCTTTGCTTTATGATAAAATGTTTAGAAGAATAATTAAAGGAATAAAAGAAGATAAAATAAAATCATTTATTGTTCCTCCTTTAGTAAAATTAACAAATCTTTTTTCTCTAATTGGATTAAAAGATGTTAAGAAGAAAATCTTTTCAGAACTTCATGAAAAGTTTGGTGGCTCGATTAGAATTTTTATTGCAGGTGGTGCAGCTCCAGACCCGTTAGTTGCAAAAGGATTGCGAGAATTCGGGTTTACATTTATTCAGGGATATGGCTTGACAGAAACATCACCAATTCTTGCGTTGAATCGTCTTGATAACTTTAAAGATGATGCAGCAGGTTTACCTCTTCCTCATGTTCAACTAAAAATTCATAATCCTGATGAAAATGGAAGCGGAGAAATATGGGCTAAAGGTCCAAATGTAATGCTTGGTTATTATAAAAATGAAAAAGCAACAAACGAAGCATTCTTTGATGGCTGGTTTAAAACAGGTGATGTTGGTTACATTGATGAAGACGGTTTTCTTCATATAAATGGAAGGAAAAAAAATGTTATTATTTCTAAAAATGGTAAGAATGTTTTTCCAGAAGAAATAGAAGACATACTCAACAGAAGCCCATTTATCCTTGAGTCACTTGTTTATGGCGAAAAAGACCCAAAGCAAGATGAAATTATTGCAGCTAAAATTGTTATCGATGCCGAAGCTTTAATTGAATATGCAGAGAACAAGAAAGTAGAAATAACTGAAGAATTAATTCATAAAATAATATCCGAAGAAGTCGAAAAAGCTAATAAACAACTGGCAAGTTATAAGCAGATTAAAAAGTTTTACATAAGAGAAAAAGAATTTGAAAAAACAACAACGCAAAAAATTAAGAGATATTTAGTTAATAATGGAAATAACTAAAACCACCAAATTTGGCTTTGGTGGTTTTAGCTGCCAATAAAATTATGATGTGAATTAATTAAATCTTACTCATCAAGTCGCTCATTTCAATTGCGGTAAGAGCTGCATCCCAGCCTTTATTTCCAGCTTTTACTCCTGCTCTTTCAAGTGCTTGTTCCATTGAATCTGATGTAATAATTCCAAATACAATTGGAATTCCTGTTTCTAATCCAACATTTGCAATTCCTTTCGAAACTTCGGCTGCAATGTATTCAAAATGTGGGGTAGCTCCGCGAATTACTGCACCAAGACAAATTACTGCATCAAATTTTTTTGTCATTGCAATTTTTTTTGCAGTCAATGGAATTTCAAATGAGCCAGGAACCCAGTAAACTTTGATGTCTTTATCGTCTGCACCATGTCTTAACAAACAATCGTTAGCTCCATTTAATAACTGATTTGAAATTAGTTCATTAAATCGGGATACTACAATTGCAAACTTTTTCCCTTTGGCATTAAGATAACCCTGAATTATTTCTGCCATTTTTCCTCCGCTTATTCTGGTAAAATACTTTTTAAAGTTTGTTCGTTAAATAAATGTCCAAGTTTTTCTTTTTTTGTTTTAAGATAATTTCTGTTTTTTTCATTTGCCGGAATTTCAATTGGAACGCGTTCAACAATTTCAAGATCATAGCCTTTTAAGCCAACAATTTTCTTCGGATTATTTGTCAATAAACGAATTTTAGAAATTCCAAGGTCTTTCAATATTTGAGCACCAATTCCATAGTCTCTCAAATCAGCTTTAAAACCGAGAGCTTCGTTTGCTTCTACTGTATCTTTTCCTTTTTCTTGAATTGAGTATGCAATTAATTTATTTACAAGTCCAATTCCTCTGCCTTCCTGACGCATGTAAAGCAGAACACCTCTTCCTTCTCGTTCAATCATTTGAAGTGCTGTGGCTAATTGTTCTCCGCAATCACATCTTAATGAGCCAAAAACATCTCCAGTTAAACATTCAGAATGAACTCTTACAAGGACTGGTTCGCCATCATCAATCTTACCTTTGACAAGTGCAATAGCATTTTCACTTGAATCTAAGATGTTTTCATATAAATGTAATTTGAAGTCACCATATTTTGATGGAAGATTAACTTCCACAATTTTACGAACTAATTTTTCTTTTCTTCTTCTGTATTCAATTAAATCTGCAATAGAAATTATACTCAAATTATGTTGCTGTGCAAACTTTTGTAAATTTTCACCTCGACACATAGAACCATCGCTGTCAAGTATTTCGCATAAAACGCCAGCTGGATACAATCCAGCAAGTTTTGCCAAATCAACAGCAGCTTCGGTATGACCTGCTCTTTTTAGAACTCCGCCTTTTTTTGCAACAAGTGGGAAGATATGACCTGGCTTTGCAAAATCTTCCGGCTTAACATTTTTATCGGTAATTGCTTTAATTGTTTTGGCTCTGTCAAAAGCTGAGGTTCCAGTTGTTGTTCCATGAATGTAATCAATTGAAACTGTAAATGGTGTTTGATGAATTGAAGTGTTTTCTTTAACCATCATCTGGAGTTCTAATTCCTGAGCTCTTTCTGGTGTGATTGCAACACAAAGAATACCGCGTGCTTCTTTTGTAATGAAATTTACTGCTTCTGGAGTTACAAATTCTGCTGCCATAATTAAATCGCCTTCATTCTCGCGGTCTTCATCATCAACAACAATAATCATTTCACCATTGCGGAATTTTTTGATTGCATTTTTAATTGTTTCAAAGTTCCTGAATTCTTCCATTTTCAATAACCTAATTTTTTTAACATCTCTTCCGTAATCTCATTTTTTTGTGATAAAAAATTTTTAATAAAATTTTCTATATACTTTGCAGTGAAATCAACCTCAATATTTACAAAATCATTTTCTGTTTTGTATTGAAGAGTAGTATTCTGCCAAGTGTGAGGAATAATTGAAATATTTATTTTGTTATCATGAATATCAGCTACAGTAAGACTTATGCCATCAACAGCAATTGAACCTTCTTTGATTACATACTTCATTAAATCTGAAGGTAGTTCAATTTGCAGCAAATAATTTTCACCAAACTTTTTTAGTTGAGTTATTTTTGCAGTGGAATTTACATGTCCCTGAATTAAATGTCCTCCAATTCTTTCATTAAATCTAATTGCTCTTTCAAGATTAACATAAGATTTATTTTTGATTTTAGATAAAGTAGTTTTCTTAAGAGTTTCTCCAACCGCATCAACTGTAAAATTATTTTTGTTGAATGAAGTTACAGTCAAACAAATTCCATCAACAGAAACAGAATCACCTATTTTTATGTCTTCTAAAATTTTATCAGCAGATATTGTCAATTTTATTCCGCCGTTTATAGAATCAATTTTTTGAATCTGTCCTATTTCTTCAATTATTCCACTAAACATTTGATTTAGCAAATTGTTCGAAATATATCTTGTTTAATTCTCTGGCTTCGTTTTCAAGTAAACCAACATCTACAACAATTCCAGCATCACGAAGCTGCTTAACTCCATTTCCATTTACTTTAGGATTTGGGTCAAGTGTGCAAATTACAACTTTTGATATTTTATTTTTGATTATCAAAGGAACACATGGCGGAGTTTTTTTATCTGTATGACTGCATGGTTCAAGGTTGCAGTAAAGTGTGCTTCCTTCAAGATTTTCTTTAGCATTATTAATTGCATTAGCTTCTGCATGAGGTCCTCCAAAATATTCATGCCAGCCTTCAGATAAAACTTTACCATCTTTAACAATTACAGCACCAACCAGAGGATTTGGTTCTACTTTATTTTTTCCTTTGAGTGCAAGTTCTAAGCAACGTTCTAAATATTTTATATCTGATTCCATGAATAACTTATAAATTCCAAATCAAAAATACTCTAAATTTTACTCATGAAAAAATAGCTTAATTAATCACATAGTCTTTTCAGTTCAGCTGAAATTTAACTGAATAAATCCTGTAAATCTGCGTTCTTTTGAATCACTCTCAATCATTTATATGTAATATTTAATTTTTTCATTTTGCTTTGAAGAGTAGTTGGTTTTAGCTTCAGCAATGCGGCAGCGCCATCTTTGCCATAAATTTTACCATTGCAAATATCAAGAGCTTTCTTGATTATCTTTCTTGTTTCATCTTCAAAAGAACCAATTGTTGCTTCGTCAAGTATGGCATCTTTGCTTATAAAATGTTTTTCAAAAATTAAGTGAGAAGGTTTTATAATTCCATCTGCACTTAAAATGGCAGCTCTCTCAAGAGTGTTTTGAAGTTCCCTTACATTACCAGCCCAGTAATTTTCTTTCAGAATTTTGATTGATTCATCTGTCAGCAGAAATTTTTTATTACTGAATTTTTTTGAGAGTTTTTCTAAGAAATAATTTGCAAGAAGATAAATATCATCTTTTCTTTCTCTTAGCGGAGGAAGGTAAATTGGGAATACATTTAACCGATAGAATAAATCTTCTCTAAATTTTCCTTCTTTAACTTTTTGTTCTAAATCTACATTTGTTGCACAAATAATTCTTACATCTGCATGAATAGTTTTTTCTCCGCCTAGTCTTTCAAATGTTCCTTCCTGAATTGCTCTTAATAATTTTGGTTGAATATCGAGCGGGAGGTCACCGATTTCATCAAGAAATAGAATTCCACCATCAGCTAATTCAAATCTTCCTCTTCTTGAAGAAACTGCACCTGTAAAAGCTCCTTTTTCATGTCCAAATAATTCACTTTCTGCAAGATTGTAATTAAGTGCAGAGCAGTTTAATGTTATGAAAGGTTTGTTAGCTCTTTTCGATAAAGCATGAATTGCTTTTGCAACCTGTTCTTTTCCAGTTCCTGTTTCACCAAGAATCATAACATGAGATTCAGTTGGTGCAACTAATTTTATTTTTTCAATTACCTGTAGCCATTTAGGAGAATTTCCTACAAGTCCTTCAAAGACAGAATTTATATCATTGATTAAAGAATTGCGTTCATAAATTAATGTTTCTCTTTCATTCATTAAAGAATCATTTACAATTGTTTGAGCAAGTGCAAGTGCAATTAATTTTGAAAGAGAATTTGCAATATTAACTCTTTGTGGTGTAAACATATCACATTGACTGTGGTCAAGTGTCATAAGTCCAAGAGATTCACCATTAATTTTTAATGGTGCAAGCATGCATGAATGTCCAATTGGTAAATTGACAACTCCAGCATAAGTATCTTTATGCTCTGGATTTTTTGTTTCTTCTACAAGCTTTACCTGCCCAGCATTTAATACCTCAAGCAGTTCTGGTCTGTTATAAAGTGATATTTCAAAATTTTTTAGCTCATCATTTACAAGAGGTCCGCGTAAATATCTCACTTTCAAAGTATTGTTCGATTCTTTGCTTAAAATTACAGCAAGCTCATAAGGAATGATTTCGCTTATAGTATCAAGCACAATTTCCATTGTTCTTTGAGGAGTCAAATAAATCAAATCTGATTGCAATAAATTTTGTTCGTTCATATCTCACCGAAATTTAGTTATCCACGATATTTAGTGATTCAATATTACGAAATATCGTTTTAAATGTAAAATCATTTAAAAAAGTTTGTTTTTTGAGCCATTTTTTAAGAAAAATTTTCGGCATAAAGCTTGGCATATAAATGCAAACAATCAAGGAGGAGGTATGAAAACAATATTGAGCAGCGTATCGAAAACGAAAATAGGGGAAATGCTTAAACCAATTTTAGCAGACCAATTTGTTCTTTACACAAAAGCAAGAAATTATCATTGGAATGTAAAAGGAAGTTTATTTTTAACACTTCATCAAAAATTTGAAGATTTATATAATGAACTTGCTGATGATATTGATGAAACTGCAGAAAGAATTCGTGCCTATGGATTATATGCACCAGGAACAATGAGTGAATTTCTAAAATTATCAGAATTGAAAGAAGAAGCTGAAGGAACATATCCTAATCAATTTGAAATGGTAAAAAAAATTGCTGATGATTATGAAGCACTTGCCGAAAGAATAAGAGAAACTGGAGAAGAAATTCAATCTGAGTATGGTGACGAAGTAACGGCAGGAAAATTATACAGTGTTGCTGAAAGATATGAAAAGCATGTATGGTTATTAAAATCAATTTTAGAGGAGGCAAAACAATGATTTGTGATTGCAGTTATGGAAGAAAATTATTTCTTCAAAGTATTTATAAATTTTTTACTTTTATAGCGGTAAAAGTTTTCTCTTCATTCTTTTCTGAAAGACAAACACAATTAGCAAAAAAGTAATTATTAAAAATTAATCGGAGGTTTAATATGGAAGAAGTTAAGGGAGGAATTCCACTTCTCGGCGAAAAGATGCCAAGTCTTGAAGTTCAAACTACACATGGAATGAAAAAGATTCCGGAGGATTATGCAGGCAAGTGGATTGTATTATTCAGTCATCCTGCAGATTTTACTCCTGTGTGTACTACAGAATTTGTGGCATTTGCCAAAAGAAATGATAAGTTCAAAGAGCTCAATGCAGAATTAATTGGACTTTCAATCGATCAGGTTTTTTCTCACATCAAATGGGTTGAATGGATTAAAGAAAAAATTGGTGTAGAAATTCCTTTCCCAATTATAGCTGATGACATGGGGAAAGTTGCAAGTGCTCTTGGAATGGTTCATCCTGGAAAAGGCACAAATACTGTTCGTGCAGTATTCATAATCGACCCAAAAGGAATAATAAGATTGATGATTTATTATCCACAAGAAGTTGGAAGGCAAATTGATGAAGTACTGCGTGCATTACGAGCTTTGCAAATTTCAGACATTAACAAAGTTGCAATGCCTGAAAATTGGCCCAATAATGAATTGATTCAGGACAAAGTAATAATACCACCGCCAAAAGATATAGTTGAAGCAGAAAAAAGAAAGAAAGTTGCTGAAGGTTACGATTGGTGGTTTACTTACAAATCATTGTAGATTTTTTAATGATAAAGCTGTCTAAAAATAATTTTACAATTATAATCCAATTCTGACGGACAATGAAAACTTGTGTATCGAATTAATAGTTTGGCAAATGGTTCTGTGGAAAATCTTGGAATATTTTGTTCAGTAGAATTTATTGCAATCAAACAATCGAAATCTGATGCTGATTTTAATCTGTATTCGATTTTTAACCTGTCCGCTGTATTCAGATGGAAAAATCTTTCAGCCAGGGGCTTATCAGCCTTTGGCTGAACTTTTAGACACCCCATGTCATTTTGTTATGCATACCTAAGACTTTATTACAGCTCTTAAAATATAAAACTTAACTCTTGACAATCAGATAATTATGCAAATTGATAAATGCTGTATCCCTTATTGATATAAAATATGTAAGTGATGGATTATAATTTCTTACTTTCTAATTTAAGTAATACATAATTATATTGACTTACTTTTACAAATATTGTATGTTTATTGAAAAAGGAGTAGTAAGATGGAAACATCTGTAGTAACATCAAAAGGGCAAATTGTGATTCCTGTAAAGATTAGAAGAAAATACGGAATGAAAAGCGGCACAAAAGTAGCAATTATCGAGCAAGAGGGTAAATTAATTTTACAGCCATTAGACAAAAATTATTTTAATAAACTTGCAGGCATTATGGATGAAAAGGGGAAGATGCTCCAATCTTTAATGGAAGATAAAAAGAGAGAAAGGGAGTTATGAAACCAATTGTTTTTGACAGTTATGCTTTAATTGCATATTTGAATAAAGAATCTGGGTATAATAAAGTTGCAGAATTATTTGAGCAATGTGTTGAAAAGGATGTATATGCTTTGATGTGTGTGGTAAATATAGGAGAGGTCTATTATCATGCGCTTCGTGTTGGCGGTGAAAAAAAAGGAAAATTGTTTTTGGAAATTCTAAAGGCTTTACCGATAGAAATCGTAGAGGCAAATATTAATCTTACACTTCAGGCAGCTGAATATAAAGCTTACAATAAGATATCGTATGCCGATGCTTTTGCTGCAGCACTTGCAAAAATTAAAAAGGCTAGTCTTGTAACAGGTGATAAAGAATTTAAAGTGCTTGAAAAAGAAATCAAAATTATTTGGTTGTGATAGTTATTAGAATAACAGAAACTGTTTAAGAATCATTTATCTTTGTGAATTCATTATCAATTGTTTTTAAGTAAATTTTATTTCACTTTAATAGCCACACAATCGTAATTTATTCTTCCTCCTAAATAGTTAGTATAACTTCTTTTTAATATTCGCCAGTTAGATATTTCAAAAGCGCCGTTTATTGATAATAATTCCGAAACATTTGAAGCCTTATCAAGTATGTCTAAAAGCTCTTTATTTTGAGTTAAAGCTATGTGATTTCCTTTCCCATCAATTATTATCATCAGTGGTTCAATTATCAAATTTTCTAAACCTTGAGCTGGCAGCTTTGCGATACTTTCTCTTACTTCAAGCTGAATCATTCTCGCTCGTGCTTCTGGACCAACAACATCCTTCGCAGTGCTAATCATATCGAGCAAATAATTTCTTACAGAGTTTAAGTCGTTGAATGATTTTAATTTATTCTCATCATGCAATTCCATTAAAGCTTTGGCAATATTGGAGACTTCTTTTAGGTATTGATTTCTTTGATTACTTGGAACAAGATACATTATTACAATATGAACAGGATTATTATCAGTGGCTCCATAATTTATTCCATTCGGACTCCATCCAACAGCACATAACAAATCGCCTTCAAATGGAACGCGTGCATGTGGAACAGCAAATCCTTTGCCTAATGCAGTATTAAAACTTTCTTCTCTTTTTAATACTAATCCAGCCACATCTGTATTATTTGGAACGGATGGAATTGCTTCCAAAATATGAGCTAAAAATTGTAATGCATGATTTTTATCATTATCTGGAAGTTCAATTAATCTTCCTTCTTGAAGTGCATCAAGTAGTGTATCCATTTTTAATTATCTCCAAATTTTTTAAAGAACCATGTTTTAATAAAATGTGTTAATATTCCGTATGAAATTAAAATACCTATAATCCAAAACCAGTAAATAAACGGAAGCGGAACCAAACCAAGAGTTTTAGAAAATGGAGAATAAGGAAGCCATGCACCAATTGTCATTATTAATAATGTTGTTAGTGTCATTGGAAGAGAAGCCATACTTCCAAAGAATGGAATTCTTTTTGTCCGAATGATATGTACAATCAAAGTTTGAGTTAATAATGATTCTACAAACCATCCTGTTTGGAATAGACTTTCTAAATAACTTTTTTGATGAAGTGCAATTTCTGGATTGAGATAATTCTTTGCATGAAAGAAGAACCACATAACTCCAAAAGTTACATAATCAAAAATAGAACTAATCGGACCAATAAAAATCATGAATCTCTTTATATTATCGATGTTCCATTTTAATGGCTTTTCGATTAATTCTTTATCAACATTATCTGTTGGAATTCCAGTTTGAGAAAAATCATAAAGAAGATTATTGGTTAATATCTGAACCGGTTTCATTGGCAAAAATGGGAACAAATAACTTGCACCTAAGACGCTGAACATATTTCCAAAATTAGAGCTCGCTCCCATTCGAATATATTTGATAATATTTGCAAATACTTTTCTGCCTTCAATTATTCCTTCTTCAAGCACCATTAAACTTTTTTCGAGAAGAACAATATCTGCAGATTCCTTGGCAACATCAGCTGCACTATCGACCGAGATACCAACATCTGCAGCACGGAGTGATTGGGCATCATTAATTCCATCTCCCATGTAACCAACAACATGTCCAGCTTCTCTTAATTCATAAATAACTTTTTCTTTTTGTGAAGGTGATAGCTTAGCGAATACATTTGCTTCTTCTATAGTTTTTCTAAATTGTTCGGGAGTCATTCTATCAATTTCATCACCGGTTACAATTTTTGTTATTTTAAGACCTACATCATTACAAACTTTTTTAGTTACTAAGGCATTATCGCCAGTAAGAATTTTTACTTCAACACCATTATTGTGCAAAGCTGCAATAGCTTCTGCAGCAGATTCTTTTGGCGGATCAAAAAAGGCAATATAACCAAGAAGAATCATATCACTTTCATCAGAAACTGTAAATGTCTTTTTCTCTTTTGGAAATTCTTTATATGCAATTGCTAAAACTCGATATCCGTCATTGTTCAAATCCTCAACTTCTTCATAAAGGTCATTTTGAATCATTGGAATAAGTGGATAGATTTCATCATCAACTTGATATCGATTGCTTACAGCAAAAATTTCTTCAACAGCTCCTTTACAAATCAAAACATGGTCACCTTCATATTCAACAACAACAGACATTCTTCTTCTTTGAAAATCAAATGGAAGCTCGTCAACTAATTGACATTTTGCTTCAACATTCAAATCGATATGAGAAATTATTGCGCGGTCAATTAAATTTCTTAAACCAGTTTGATAAAAACTATTTAGATAGGCATACAGCAGTACATCATGACTTTCTTTACCGGTAATATCAACATGTTTTTCTAAAACTACTTTATCTTGTGTAAGGGTTCCTGTCTTATCTGTGCAAAGAATATCAATTGCCCCAAAATTTTGAATTGAGCTGAGATGCTTAACAATAACTTTCTTTTTAGACATTGTTAAAGCACCTTTAGCTAAATTAACAGTAACAATCATTGGAAGCATTTCGGGTGTAAGACCAACTGCAATTGAAAGTCCAAATAACAATGCTTCAAGCCAATTTCCTTTTGTAATGCCTACAATCATAAACACAACAAAAACCATTACTACCATAAATCGAATCATCAAGTAAGTAAAAGATTTTACTCCTTTATCAAAACTTGTCTGAGGCCGTGTTTCTGTTAATCGTTCTGATATTGAACCGAAGTAAGTTTTTGTACCAGTGTTAACAACTATACCTCGAGCACTTCCGCTGATGACATTGCTTCCCTGAAAACAGGCATTTTCAAGTTCAAAAACATAATTAGTTTGATTTTTTTGAGGTTCTGCTTTTTTCTCGACTGGCATCGATTCGCCGGTTAAAACAGATTGACTCACAAAAAAATCTTTGGCACTAATTAATCTTAAGTCTGCTGGTATAATTGAGCCTGCTTGAAGAAGAACTACATCACCCGGCACAATTTCTGAGATTGGAATTTCAATTTCTTTTCCATCTCTTAATGCAATTGCATGAGTTTGAACTCTTTTGCCAAGTGCTTCTACTGCTTTATTTGACCTTCTATCAAGAACATAAGATAATCCAACACTTAAAAGCACCATGCAGCTTACAATGAATGTAGATTTGATTTCTCCTATTATTCCGGAAACTATTGCAATTATTAAAAGCTGAATTACAAGAGGACTTTTGATTCGATTAAAAATGTCTCCCCAAAAACTTAATGTTTTTGTATGAGCAAGTTCATTTTTGCCGTATTCATCTAATCTTCGTTCTGCTTCTTCGCTGCTTAAACCTTTTACAGAAGTTTTTAATTTTGTAATTGCATCCTGAACTGAGGAACGACAAATATCAATTAATAATTTTTCTTGCTCAGATAAAGCATGAGGTGCTTTAGCTTCTTTCGTAAATGTTGAAGAAGAAACTTTTGAGAAAATTGATTTTGTCATTATATCACCTACTGCTTTTGTGAATTATTTTTATAAAGCACAGTAGTTTAATTAAAATGATTTATAACTTTAGTGAAAAGAATTTTTATTTCGAAATGTGATAATTAGCAAAAGTATTTTTCATTGGCATTTCCTTCAGTTGAAACCAACCTGGAAATGAACCAATGAAAAATTTAGAGGCTCATTTCCAAGGCGAGTTGTTTGGTTAAATATGTTGTATTGTTTATGTTGGCGCCAGGTTCGTCTGAATCGGGCATTTTATGTCCTTAACTATTTAATATACTTTACAAAAATAATTAATTTCTGTTTTAAAACTACTTGTATTATTTATTTTTAATAATTAATGGTAATTAATAGTCAAAAAGTTTTGATATAAAATTTTTCAAGAGGACGGCATTTAAGCCGTCCTCTTTATCATTAGAAAGCTGAAACTATACCAACTGCAATTTGACCATATTTTTTTTCAATGTTGTAAGTATACTCACCAATTAATCTTATGTTTCTTCTTATTAAATATCCCAAACTCAAAGTGCTACTGATATAATCAAGATTATCAAAATCCGAGTCAACCCAATTGTAGAGAGCTACTGCATACCATTTGCTTTCATCACCTTTTGGTGTAAATATCAATTCAGAAAATAATCCTTTTGTTTTAAGGTTCTTAAAATAAAATTGTGCCTGTTCATCTTTTCTTTGTGCATATTGGAAATTAAACTCAAGTTTATCTTTTAATTTTATTGTGAGGTCTGGTCCCCACATTGTAAAAGTGTTTGTGAATTTTCTTTGTAAATCATCTTCAAGTTTTTCTTTTCCATAATAACTGAAAAAGCCAATTCTTACATTATCAGTTATATCCTGTGAAATTCTGCCGAAGAAATTTTTGTAATTATCATCATCAAAAATTCTAAAGCTGTTTGCAGAACCTATTCCAGTTCCATTCAAAACTTCAAAAACAAGGTCTGTACCTGTTGGTAAGCCATAAGTTAGCATTAAACCTCTGTCGTAAGTTAAATTAGCTTTTGATAAGCCAGGATTTACATCGTAAATTTTATAGTCTTCAAAAGTCAAACGCAGTTCTCTTTTGAAAAGAGGGTCGGAAATTTGAAATTGTCCAACATACAAATCTAAATCCTGATTAAATAAGTTATTGAACATTAAAAACGCATCTTCCAATCCGGCTACTTCACCACGTTCACTAAAGAAAAAGTAGAAATAATACGAAATATTGTTTGTAATTGCTCCGCCAGATAGTAATTTAATTAAATATGGTGCGCTGAAATCAAGTTTTTCTGATTTAAGATTATTGTAAGTAACATAACCTTCGAGTCTAATTGCAATAGGAAGTTCGCGCAGAAGAGAAAGTTGGTCGTCCCCTGTATCTATAAAATATCTTGGTGCATCTTTATCTCCAAGCACAAATCCATTACCTGCAAATTCATCTCCATATGGTTTTAATTTTGGAAAAGGAGAATGACATGTTTGACAGCTCATATTGTATTTTCTTGCAAAAGCTGGAATCGCAAATGAGTTTTGAGTTATAGAAATAAGCATTATAAAAAAAAGAAATATTGATAAGTAAATTTTTTTCATGATATCACCTTTTATTGTAGAATTGTAACTTCAGTTGAATGTTCATTTACTTTTACAATTTGTGATTCACTTTCTGGGACACCAAGAAAATCTGCAACTGGTTTAACAAGAAGTTGATAGTTTAATGTAGCAGTTACTTTTAATTTTCCAGGTGCAATATTATAAGGCACTTTGAAAGTGAATGTTTCTATTTTTGTTTCACGAGGGCCAATTCTATAATCAACGCCAAGTTTTGCTGTATTCCATTGTTGAATTGTCATTCTCCCTTGAGGGTCAAAATATGGCATTCTAAAAATTCTATCACCAATAGGAATTCCATCTCTTTGAACTCCTTTGAAGTTGGGGTCATTCAAAGCAATTCCCATATCCTGATATGCAAGCACATCACTTCCAATTGTATATTCTTCTCCTTCAAAACCTTTTTTGTCAACTGGTAAATGATAAACATTTCCTTTTGAATCAACGGCTTCTACATGCAGCCAGACAATTCTATCTTCAACAGAGCCAGTTGGAAATTTGTGTCCTGTTTTTTGATTGAACAAAGCTACAGTAAATTTAACAACGCTTCCCGGCTCAACTTCTCTCACATCAGGATTAATTCTTAATTCAATTACTCCTCTCACTTTTCCTGGATCATGTGCGCCATGGAAAAGATGTAATCTTGCATCAGAATATTTTTCTCCCATTGATGCTGTTTTGAATTCTGCTTTTGGCATGTGACAATCCTGACATTGAACACCTTCTTTATAATATGGACCTTCTTTCCATTCGAGATGCGTTGATTTTACCCATGCACCGTATGGGGATTTTTCGTTATGACAGATTCCGCAGAAATCACCAGTTTTCATTATTGGATTAACTTCAATTTCATGAGCTGGTGATTGAATCTTTGGCATTCGAGAAGCATATTTTACTTTTCCGGGTTTCATTATGTAATTGAAGTTATATGGTGTATCGCCAGCAAAACCTGCAATACTGTGGCATACATCGCAGGATACTGATTCATTTGCTCTTGAGTTTTTACTTGGAAGCGGTGGAGGAACATCGCCTGATACATAAGCAATTGGTGAATGGCAACCATTGCATCCAGCTTTTACTTCTGCAACTTTTTCATCTTTTTCTGCATGAGGAACAGCTAATTTAAAATATTCTATTTCATCCCATTCATGCGTATATGCCTGAGACATCATTGCCTGTTTCCATTGCTGATAAAAATCTGTATGACATGCTGAACCGCAGTATTGAGGAGTTTTAAAATCATCATATTTTAAACTCCCCATCGCAGTTTGTGAATAAATTATTAGTGGAAATAAAATGTAGATAAAAATTAATGAAGTGATTTTTGAGAGCCTCATAAAACCCTCCAATTGATTGAATAATTTCTATTAAAAGCTAATAAAATGTATTCCAATAAACAATTTTATTTAATCTAATTTTATCACTTATTAATTTCATTTTTGATTTATTATTTATTCATTGTGATGTTTATGACCATGTCCAATACTTCTTTTGGCTGTTGGTTCATTTAATTGTAAAAGTTCACCTCTTAAAAATTTATCAATTGCTTCTTGAACTGACATTTTTCTTGCAAGATAGACTTTGCTTTCAGGAGTATTAATAATTTCAAATGCATGAGGACCAATATTTCCAACAATAAAAGCTTTTACTCCTTTATTTAGAAATTCTTGAAGATTTTCATGATGATGTCCTTCTTCAATATTTTCTATTGCATCAAAAGATTTTGTTTCTGTGTTGTAGAGAATATAATAATTTGCATGTCCAAATCTTTTTGCAACGAGTGAAGATAAATTATTTGAATCTGCTCCAATTAGTATTAACATAATATCACCTTTTAATTTGTTTATAAATTTTTTGCAATAAAATATCCGCTTTGAATTGCAGAAACTGCATCGCCAATTTTATCTGCATCTCCAACTACATAATATGGAATTTTTCCTTCTAATCTTTCAATTAATTCTTTGTTTGGTCTCATTCCTGCTGCAATTACAAAAACATCAATGTTTTCTAATATATGTTCTTTATCTATACCATTTGCTTGAATGAAATAAACTTTATTGCTGTCAACTTTAGTAACTCTTGAGTTTGTAAATATCTGAACATTTGCTAGTTTCAATTTCATCAGATTTAACTTGCGAGTAACCATTTCCATATCGCGAGCAATGTCTTCAAGCATTTCAATGATTATAACTTTATTACCATAATCTACCAAAGTGTTTGCAATTTCAACTCCGATTAGACCGCCGCCAATTATAATCACATTTTTATTTTTTGGAATATTAAATTCATATAAAATTTCGGCCCAATGATATTCTTTCAATCCTTCAATTTGTGGAATGAAAGGTTTCGAACCAGTTGCAATAATTACTCCATCGTACTTCCCAATTAAATCTTCTGCAGTTGCTTCTTTGTAGATAATATCAATTTGTGCATCTTTAATTTCATTAATGAAGTAATCGATTTGTTTTTGTAAAGATTGTTTTTGTGATGGAAGCGGTGCAAGATTAAATTGTCCGCCAAGTTTGTCTTTTTCGAACAATGTAACTTTATGACCTCGCTGTTTCAAAGCTAAAGCAGCCTGCATTCCTGCTAATCCACCTCCGACTACTGCATAATTTTTCTTTTCATTTGCAGGAGTAATTTCTTCAAGTTCTCTTCCAACAAGTGGATTGATTTCGCACTGAAGACCTTTGCCAATTTTTATTCTTCCCAGGCAGCCAGTTAAACAAGAACTGCAAGGACGAATTCTTCCTTCAACTTGTTTTAAATATTTGCCAACAAAATCAGGGTCTGCAATTAAGGCTCTTCCTATTGCAATAAAATCTGCAGCGTTGTTTGATAATATCTCATCAATATCTTCTGGTTCATTTATTTGTCCAACTGCTATTATTGGTATCGAAACATTTTCTTTTATCTTTTTTGAAAGTTCCCATGTTTTCCCTTTAGGAATAAAATGATGTTGGTAATACCATGGAGAACTCATGCAAATATCGCCGCTTGTTATATGAAGAGCTGCTATATCTTCCAATTCAAGAATTTTAGCTATTTGTATGGTATTATTTATTGTTAATCCGCCTTCATACTTTTCATCGCCGCTTAATCTAACAATGATTGGAAGATGAACTGAAGATTTTATTTGTCTTAAAATTTCTAATCCAAATTTCAAACGATTTTCAAAACTGCCGCCATATTCATCATTTCTTTTATTTGAATTTGGAGAAATGAATTGAGCAATTAAATAACCAAGACCAAATTGAAGTTCAATAAAGTCATAGCCAGCTTTTTCTGCTCGAATTGCTGCATCGACATATTGCTGTTGAACAATTTTAATTTCTTCAATTGATAATGCTTTTGGTTTTGGACCACCATTAGGACATTCAATTTCTGATGCTGATACATAAATATTATTTGGCAATTTTGGATTTGCCATTCTACCAGGATGATTGATATGTGCAACAGCTTTTGCACCGTTGCGATGAACTGTTTCAACTAATTTTTTGTGTCCATCAATTTTATTATCATCATCGATTCCAATCTGAGTTGGTAATTCACGAACTCTTCTATCTATAAAAAATGGTTCAAAGATAACTGCCGCAACATGTTTAGAACGTTTGTTCCAAAAAGCAAGATGGCGTTCAGTAATACTTCCTTCTGAATCACCATAACCAGTTTTAACTGGCGACATAAAAAAATTATTTCTTAATTCAATGTTTTTTAATTTCATCGTCAACTCACTTAGTTAAAACAACGATGTGACTTGTAAAAGGTTTATTTTTAACTTCTTTTATAATTTTTAATTCAGCCTTTTCAGCTAAAAATATTAAGCCGCCATTATGAACATAATTTTTATAATTTTTGTAATGTTCATTTCCAGCTGCAAATTCAACTACTTCATTCAATACACTCCAAAATCCATTTGGTTTTGGAACAAGATAATCACCAATTATAATTTTGTCTGTTACATTTGAAATATCTTTTAATAATTTTATTCGTTCTTCTTCATTTACTTCGTGAATAACATAAGTCATAACTGCATAATCGAAATGATAGTTTTTAGAAATTATTTCTGAAATATCGGCGTGCAAAAAAGAAATTTTCTCGTTTGGATATTTTGTAAGATTTGAATTTGCTTTTTCAATATTTCTTGATGATAAATCTATTCCTAGAACAGATTTACTTTTATCAGCAATAGTAAATGAAAATCTTCCTGTTCCACAACCAACATCAATAATTGTAGAATTTGGCTCAATTAAATTCTTAATTATCAAAAATAATTTATCTTGGTTTGGAGCTATGAATTTATCATAGAACCAGCCATCATACCAGTGAGTTTTGTTTATCATATCAAACTATAATTAGTGTTATCGATTAGATGAAATTGGTTTAGAAAAGATTCTGTATAATAAAGGAGAGAAAACTCTATCAATTATTAGAAAAAAATGAAATGTTAGATTACTGGATATGTAGAATAATTTGAAATTATTTTTTAAGAAAAGTTTATTCTGAATAGAGCATATCATTCAAAACTATTTTATTTGCATAAAATTGTGTGAATAAATGTGCGTAGAATTTGTCTTTATGATTCTTTAAGTATTTATTTATGTGTAGTTTTGATTTTTATATATTTGATTTAAGAAAAAACATAATTCTATTTAACCATGAAAAATATATTAATTGCCATTACACTACTAATAAATTTTATATTTCTTACATCGTGTGAACAAACTCATAATGTTAAAGAAATAGATTTAGCGAATGATAAATCAAATTTTGATTCTGTTAATAATCAATCCCAATCTAAAATTTATGTTGCTGTCTCCACTATGATTTCACCGATTGAAACTTTCAACCTTTACAAGGATTTGATAGATTATATTTCGTTTAAACTTGGTGTTCCGATTGAATTCAAACAAAGAAAAACTTACAGAGAAGTAAATGAATTGCTCGCTGAAAATAAACTTGATTTTGCTTTTATATGTACCGGAGCTTATCTCGAAGCTATGTATAAAATTCCTATTGAGATATTAGTGGTTCCAGTTGTTAATGGAAAACCACATTATCAGGCATACATTTTAGTCAACAAAGATAGCAATATCAATTCGTTTGATGAACTAAGAGATAAATCATTTGCTTTTACCGATCCGCTATCCAATACCGGATATTCTTATGTTGTAAACATTCTTAAAGAAAGAAGAACAACGCCGGAAAAGTTTTTTAGCAAAACAATTTTTACTTATGCACACGACTACTCAATTCAGGCAGTTAAAAGGAAATTAGTTGATGGTGCAACTGTTGATGGATTGGTTTATGAGTATCTGAAACATTTTCAGCCAGAAAAAATTGAAGGAGTAAAAATCATTCATAAATCAATAGACTTTGGAATCCCGCCTTTTGTAGTGCAAAAAAATCTTGATAAAAATCTCAAAGAAAAATTAAGAAAAGTTATGCTTGAAATGCATCTTGATACAGAAGGCAAAAAGCTACTGAACAAAATTATGATAGATAAATTCATACTGGCAGATGATTCACTTTATAGATGAGAATTATGACAACAGTCAAATTTAAATTACCTCTTTTTTGGAAATTCTCTCTTGCTATTATTATAATCGTTCTGACTTTTGGTTCTATCAATTCACTTCTTATATATAATAATGTTCAAACGGCTTTACAAGCAGAAACTGAAAAACGAGCTTTATTTATTGCAAGAAGTATCGCCAACCAAATTACTTCATCAATTTTGTTTGAGGATTATATTTCACTGCAGAATGCTATCAGCAGCATTAAAGAAATTGATGAAAATATTTATTACATCTTTATTTCTGATAATAAAAATAATGTTCTGGTTCATACATTCAGTACAGATTTCCCTACAGAATTGATAAATGCAAATACTATCAAAGAAAATCAATCATTCAACACGCAACTTTTGCTGCTTAAATATTTAAATAATGAAATTATCCTTGATGTTGCGGTTCCTATACTCGATGGAAAGGTTGGCTTGGTAAGAGTTGGATTGAAAGAAACTTCAATTATTGCAGATGTTCAGAAGACAGTTAATATTTTCTGGTTAATGGTTGCAGCTTTTCTTACAGTGGGAATTATTGGTGCATTTGTATTCGCAAAGTTTATTACCAAGCCTATAAAAGCAATTCAAAGTGTTGCGGAAAATATTGAACTGAATCAAATTGGGAAACAAGAAATTCCACAAATTAAAATTCGTGAAAAGTTTCTTGATAGAATTAGAATGCTTTTCAGAGCAGAAGATGAAATCGATATTCTCGCTGATAAATTTAATCAGATGATTCTTCGTCTGGATAATGCTTATCGTGATTTGCAAAATGCTCAATCAACAATTATTCAATCAGAAAAACTTGCAACTGTCGGAACTCTTACTGCTGGACTTGCTCACGAGATAAATAATCCAGTTGCAGGTATTCAGAATTGTATAAGAAGAATTAAAAATGATCCCTCAAACATCGAGCAAAACAAAAAATATCTTGTTATGATGGAAAATGCAGTTGAAAAAATTGAAAAAGTAGTTGGTAATCTGCTAAACTTTTCAAGAAGACAAAGTGGTGATTTTATGAGTTTGTCTATTGATGAAATTGTTGAAAATTCTTTATTGCTCGTGAGTCATAGATTAGAAAAACTCAGGATATCAATTACTAATTATCTGTCTGCTGATTTGCCAAAGATTAAAGGCAATAAAAATCAGCTTGAACAGGTTTTCCTTAATTTGTTGATAAATGCTATTGATTCGATTGAAGAAAAAAATCAGGTTAATCCGGATTGTGAAAAGAGAATAATACTTTCTGCTAGAAGAGAAAACGATTTTCTTAAAATTCAAATACAGGACACCGGTAAAGGGATTCCAAAAAATTTATTAGAAAAAATTTTCGATCCTTTTTTCACAACAAAATCTCCGGGAAAAGGAACAGGACTTGGATTATCCGTAGTGTATAACATTATTGAAACACATAACGGAAAAATTTATTTTGAAAGTGAAGAAGGAAAAGGAACGATAGTAAATTTACATTTGCCGATTTATAATATAACTTAGTGTGACTTTGTGAAGCCCTTCGTGTTCCTTTGTTGTGAAAAAAAGAATTAACCACGAAGGACGCAAAGGATTTTCACTAAGGAACACAAAGGATATAAAAATGAATGAAGAAGAAATATTTAAGAAAATTTTAGATTGTTCATTTAAAATTCATTCTGCACTTGGACCTGGGCTGTTGGAAAGTGCTTATGAAGAATGTTTGTGCTATGAGCTTAAAAAGTCTGGATTAAATTTTAAAAAGCAGAAACCTCTTCCTTTAGTTTATGAAGAAGTAAAACTTGATGCGGGATATAGAGTTGATATTTTAGTA
>NZ_BAAJAO010000005.1:0-165620 GCF_057554405.1 Rosettibacter sp. KY25
ATTATTGATAAACTTTAATGTAAGACATCTAAAAGATGGAATTAAAAGAGTAATTTTATAAACTCTTCGTGTTTCTTTGTGATGCACTTCGTGTTCCTTTGTGGTGAAAATGAATTAACCACGAAGGACACAAAGGATTTTCACAAAGGAACACAAAGGAGAACTATGATAAATTATAATAAAGCACTTGAAATAATTAAACACGAAATTGAAAAATTAACTCTTCACACAGAAGAAGTTGATATTTGGGATTCCTACGACCGCATCCTTGCAGAAGATGTAATTGCAGATGTTGATTTGCCTCCCTTTGATAATTCAGCAGTTGATGGATATGCGATTAAATATTCTGAAAGAAGCGAATGGAAAATTATCGGAGAAATTTCTGCCGGAAATTTTTCTTCATTCAACTTAACAGAAAATGATGCCGTTCTGATAACAACCGGAAGTAAACTTCCAGTAAATGCTGATACAATAATTCCAGTAGAAGATGTTGAAATAAACGGCAACTTGCTAAAGTTGAAAGAGAATGCTTTCTTTAAAAAAGGAATGAATATTCGTACGCAGGGAAATGATTTAAAGAAAAATGAAATCGCAGTAAATCGCTTCACAAAAATTGATGCAAAGACAATTGCGGTGCTTGCAAGCTGCGGAAAAGAAAAAGTAAAAGTCTTTTCAAAATTAAAAGCTGCAATTCTTGCAACCGGCGATGAGCTGATTCCAATCAATGAAAAACCGAAAGATGATAAACTTCGTGTTTCAAACAATTATTCTCTTTATGCCGCAATAAAAGAAATGAATCACACAGTAATAAATCTTGGCTTTACAAAAGATGATAAAGAAATTATATCACAAAAAGTAAAAGCAGCTTTGGAGATGGAGATTGACTTGCTTATCACAACCGGCGGAGTGTCAGTTGGCAAATACGATTTTATGAAAAATATTTTTGAAGTACAAGGAGTAAAGGAAAAATTCTGGAAAGTGAACATCAAACCCGGTAAACCAATTTACTTTGGAGTATTTGAAAAAGAGGAGAGAAAAATTTTAGTGTTTGGTCTGCCCGGCAATCCGGTTTCTTCGCTGGTGAATTTTTATGTGTTTATCAAACCGGCAATTGAATTTTTATTCAAACAAGATGAAATAAAAAATATAACAGCAACTTTACAGAATGATTTAAAGAAGAAAGATGGAAAGCGACATTTCTCGCGAGGAATTTTATTTGAAGAAAATGATGAATGGAAAGTAACTTCGGAATTTTCGCAATCATCCGGAAATCTTGTTGAGATGAGTCGTGCGAATTGTCTGATAGAAATCGAAGAAGAAAGAGTGAATCCGAAAAAAGGAGAAAGAGTGAAATGTATTCTGATATAACCGGAGTAATTCTCGCTGGCGGAAAAAGCTCACGAATGGGAACGAATAAATCATTTCTTAAGATTGGAAACCAAACTATCATCGAAAGAATTGTTGATTTGATGAGATCAATTTTTCCAGAAGTTATAATCATCACAAACTCTCCTGATGAATATAAATTTCTTAACATTCCTTTATATGAAGATATTTATAAATGGAAAGGACCGCTTGCAGGAATTCATTCAGCATTAACTCACACAAAGACAGAAAAAATTTTTGTTCTTTCGTGTGATGTTCCCTTGATGACAAAAGAAATGATTAAATACATTGTTGATTATAAAAGTGATAAGCCAGTAATCTTTTGCGAAGCTGCTGGTTATCATCAACCGTTGGTTGGAATTTATTCAAAAAAGATTATAAAAGAGATTGAATATTTTATCTCAAATAATGATTTGAATGATAAATCATTCCACAAATTTTTGAGCAGCATTGAAACTGAAATTATTCATCCTCAATCGCTTTCCTTTTATAAAGATGAGATTTTTTATAATGTAAATAATATGAATGATTATAATGAACTACTTCAGTTAATACAATGTTAAAAATGCTTTATTATAAAGGATATTAAAATGAAAACAATTAATTCTATAACCCCCTGTTTATGGTTTGATTATCAAGCCGAAGAAGCAGTTAAGTTTTACACATCGCTTTTCTCAGATTCTCATATCGGAAGAATTATTCGTTATGGAAAAGAAGGATTTGAGTTCCATCAAAAACCTGAAGGTTCGGTAATGACTGTTGAATTTGAATTAAATGGACAGCCTTTTCTTGCTCTTAATGGCGGACCTGTTTTTAAATTCAATGAATCAATTTCATTCTATGTGTACTGTGCTTCAGAAGACAAAATTAATTTTTTATATGAAAAGCTTTCTGAAGGTGGTTCTGTGAATATGCCGTTAGATAAATATTTCTGGTCGAACAAATATGCATTTGTAACAGATAAATATGGTGTTTCCTGGCAGCTTGATGTTGAAGATGTAAACACTCAGCAGAAAATTGTTCCTTCATTATTATTTGTTAATGAAAAATTTAATCTGGTAAAAGAAGCAGTCAAACATTTTACATCAATCTTTCCCAACTCTAAAATGATAATGGAATATCCATATGATAAATCGATGAATCTCCCCGAAGACACTTTACTTTTTGCACAATTCGAATTAAATAATTATTTGTTTAATGCAATGAGCGGCGGTACAATAAAGCATAATTTTGATTTCAACGAAGCAATTTCATTCATTATTAACTGTGATACTCAAGATGAAATCGATTATTACTGGCAGAAACTCACAGAAGGTGGAGAGGAAGTTCAATGTGGCTGGTTAAAAGATAAATTCGGAATTTCATGGCAGGTAGTTCCAAAAATATTAAATGATTTATTGAATAACCCTAGTAAAAAAAGCAAAGTAATGAATGCAATATTTACGATGAAAAAATTTGACATAAAGAAATTAATTGAATCATAAGAGAAACAATAAATTCATAAATATACTTGAAGTAGAAGCTGCTGGCAAAAATTATGTTTTGGAGTAATTAATTAAATCACAATCCAACTCGTTAGGATTTTGTTTTTATAATTTTTCAATTCATTTTATCCAACAATCAATCCTGATTTGGTGCGATGAAAGTGTGATAACTTAAGTGGTTATACCCGTGTATTTTCTGCATATAAATTTACAATTAATTTTATAGACCATATTTCCATCATAAAAGATTCTGCTATGAAATAAAATTTCTTATCTTTGAATAAATCAAAACCATGCTTTGATGCTATCGAAAGAAAAATTATTGCATATTAAAGAATACTTTTAAGTTAATTAATTGATGTATTGACAAAAATTAAGTATTCTCAGCATGGTTCTATTCTCGTAATATCAAAATAGCTCCAAGTAAGATAAAAATTACAGCAATAGTTTTTTTAAGTAAATTTGAATCCTTAAAAATCTTTCCCCCGATTATTGTAGCCCATAAAACAGATGTTCTTTTGACTGCAAGTGCCAAAGCAACAGATGCAAGTTTTACTGAAACTATTTGTGTAAAACGATAACCAATTGTAAGTATTGAGATAAGTGTTATCCAACCTAAATCTTTCTTTTGAAAAATCTCTAAAGTTTTTTCATGTATGTTTTCATTGTTGTAAAGAAGAAATAAAACATATACTGCAGCAAAAAGAATAGCAAAGAATAAATGCTGAAATGCTGTTAATGAAATCGGAGAAAGATTTAATCTAACAAGTAGCAGTTTATCGAGTATTGATGATGCTGTAAAAAGAAGCAGTGCAAGTAAAATATAATGATGATACTTTGATTTAATGAATACAGTAAAAGGAGAAAAAATTTCTTTCAGATTTTTGCTTTCAAGAATATATGTGCCGGCTATTAATGAAATTAGACCCAACACTTCTGCAGTTTTTAAAGATTCGCCTAAAAGAATAAATGCAAAAACAGCAACAAAACCTGGAGTTAACGCAAGCAGAGGCAATGCATTACTTATCTGCAAATTTTTTAATGCAGTCATAACACATAAAAAAGCTGCTACACCAATTATTGATTTTATAAAAAGAATAGTAATATTAAATGTGTTGATAGTGCTGTAGTCGATAAAAAAGAAAAATGGGATTGAAAAAATTAAATTTATAATTGAAAGCATAAAAGAAAATTCAAGAGCATCTCGATTAAAGAGTACTTTCTTTTGCGTTATTGCAGCAAAAGCTGAAAGCAAAGAAGAAAGCAATGCAATAAAAAACCAGAGCATAAAATTGTGTCGTATAAGTTTGCTGTTTGTTTAAATTAATTAAAAATCAGCTGTTAAATTAACAAAGAAATTTCTTCCCGGCTCAACTGTGATACTTCCTCTTGTTGTTGATAAATGATTTCGATAATTCTTATTCAAAATGTTTTCTATACCAGCATTGAATCGAAATTTCATAGATGAAAGTTTTATAGTATATGTATTTAATGATAAATTAAATACGGCGTAACCAGGTGTTGTAATTTCATTAGCAGCAACTTTGTTTTGAGCTGCAAAAATTGTTGAAGAAAAATCAGCTTGAAGTTTATCAAATAAGTCAATTTTAATTCCAATAATTCCGTTCAATGGAGGAATGGCTGGAAGATTGGAATTTTTTGTAATATCGTCTCCTTTAACATAAGAAGCAGTTGCATAGATAATATGATTTTTGTAAAAATTATAATCGCTACTTAAATCGAACCCATAGATTCTTGCTTCGCCAATGTTTGTTTTTATAAAAGCATTTCTTCCTTCGAATATTCCTGGTACTTCAGCAACAAGGTTATTGAAATAATTAAAGAAAATGCTTGAGGTAATTTTCAAGTTAGATGAGTAATAACGAATTCCAAAATCGACAGATTTTTCTTTTTCAGATTTTAGATTGGGGTTTCCAACACGCACATAACTTCCTTGGTCTATGTATTGAAATCTTTCTTCAAGTGAAGGTGAACGAAAAGATAAACCAAGACTAAGTGTTAAATCGAGATTAAAACTGGTTGAATATTTTAAACCGACATTTCCACTATAGGAATTGTCATTTGCATCGATTTTATTCCAGATTATTTTTTGACCAGAAGGAGAAAAATTTATTACGCCATTAGTAATTTCATAAACTGGATTAAGAGTTTCTTCACCGCTAATATTTATTCTGTCATAACGAGCACCAATAGAAAGAGATAATTTGTTTTTAATTAATTCTGCATCATCCTGAACAAAAATTCCAAGACTTTTATACTTTGAATCGGGTAAAGGTTTTTCTTCAATAATTTTGTTAGTGGTGTTCACAACATCACCTTGTGCATTCATAACTTCTATCAGTTGATATTTTTCGCGATGACCATTGTAACTTCTATCCCAGTAATCAATACCGAGAATAAGATTATTATTTTTTGTTAATAAAAGATTTCCCTGAATTTGAACATTATTATTTTTATGATCGGCTCCGGGAGTGATTTTAAGAACACTCACTCTTCTTGCAGGTGTTGTTCCGCTTGCAGGAAGATTCTGGACAGTATGAGGAATATTTTCAACATTTCGTTTGATGTATTGATAAGAATACTTTGCCGAAAGTTTATAAAACATTTTAGAAATATTTTGAATATCGTAATTAAATGAAATTAATTCTCTCTTCTCATCTGGGTAACGAACATCTGCATTGCTTGGAAATACAAACGAACCCGGGATTCCAACATTATTTGCTTTGAACAATTGATAATTGATTTTAATTAAATGATTATCAAGGGGAAGTAAATTCAGTGCACCTGAAAAACTATAATCTTCAAATTGACTGTTCTTTAATTCTCCAATTGGAGTTTGAATGTTCTCAGCTTTTCTGTAAGAACCAGAAATCTTAGAAGACCAAAATGAACTGCCACTGTAAAATGTACCAGATATTACTGATAAATTATTAACTGAATTATATCCTGTAGAAATATTTCCATTGAAGGAAAATTTATTATAAAATTCAGGAGATTTCGTGATGATGTTTACAATGCCGCCTGTAGCTCCAGAACCATAAATAGAAGATGATGCACCTTTGATTACTTCAATTCGTTCAACATCATTTAAATTAATCATGGATAATCTTGCAGCAATATCAGTTGATGTAACAATTCTGCTGCCATCAATTAGAGTTACAACATTTTCGCGGTTAAGTCCGCGAATACTTACTTCTGTTCCCCATATGCCGTCTCGTAAAAGTGATATACCAGGTTCATCTTTTAAAATATCTGAAAGAGTTTGATATGGCTTGTTCTGAATTTTTTCTTTTGGTATTAATAGTTCAGAGTAAGGAGAATTGCGAAGATATTTATCAGTTCGAGCTGTGCTTACAATAACTTCATCAAGTTCAATTGGAGAAGGCTCTAAAACAAAATCTTTGATAGTATTATTTGAGTCGATCTTGATTGAAACTGTAACTGGTTTGTAACCAAGCCTTGAAACTTTTATTGAATAATCTCCTTCATGTATTCCTTTAATTACATAATTTCCATCATTATTTGTGTAAGCCATGTAATTGTAGCTAATGAAAACTATTGCACCTTGAATTGCTTCTCCATTTTTTGAGTCTGTAATTTTCCCTTTGAGTGTTAAGTTTTGTCCGAATAAATTGCTTATTAATAACAATAAAATCATTAAGAAAAATTTTCCTTTCATCTTATCCTCCAAATTCTTTTCTCATTTCTATATTTAATAATTTTAAAGTTAATTCCTGATTAAGTATGCATGAATTTTTAAGATTAATAAAAACACATTTTTGTTCTGCATATGCATTAATTTGTTTTTCTGACCTGATTTGTGCAGCTAATGTAATTATTCCATGTTGAATGTTGTCAAGTTTCATTATACCGACAGGTGAATCAAATAATTTTAGTTGCTTTTTATAAGTGATGGATGTTGATATTACAACTAAGTAATAATCATTTTTCAGAATATTTTCAAAATCACAAATATTTAAAAAAAGTTTTGTTCTCAAATCTTCAAGCCATCTAATATAAACGATATTATTAACATGACCCGCTGCATCTATATCATAAGTGTTTATTGTTAATCGAGTTTCAAAAAGGAGAAGACTGTTTTTGCTTGCTTGAAATTTTATATCATATTTCATTTTTATTGTAATAATGAGTTAGAAATATATCGATTTAATAATTATTAATATGTTATCAAAAAAAGTAATTATTTGAAATCTTTGATAAATCAATAGCCTACCAAATATATAAGTATCCCAATTGTTAATCCAAAAAACAGATTAAAAATTTTTACGCGCAAAGAATCTTTGAATGAATAAGAAAGCATAGGTAGCAAGCCGTGACCATCTTGAACTACAGAACTTGTGAACAGAACCGAGAAGGGAATTAATCCTTTTGCAAAAAGCATTACAAAAATTAAATGGGGACCAGATTCTGGAATAATTCCTATTAATGCACTAAGCAGCAAAATCCAGAAAGTATATTCAGTAGTAATGTTTTTGAGATCTATAAAGCTCATTCCATATTCTATAATTAACAGTGCAATGAAGGTCCAAAAAAACTGGAGAAAAATGAAAAAGTATGGAATTCTTGACCTCCAATAATTTTTTCGACTATACGGGCGAGCTATTCGACTTATATGTTTAATTACTCCTTATAAACATTTTATTTTTTCCCAATTTTAACCAAAATCCAACTTTTTACAGCTGGCATGGTTTTTAATAAAATTACTGCGAACTCATAATTATCAACAAACAATATAAGGAGTAAAAAAAATGAAAAAGCTATTTGTTCTCTTCGCTGTAACACTGTTATTGAGCTACATTAGTGTTAATGCTCAAACTCAAGATCAAACAAAACCTAATCCACCGGCTCAACATGGTAAAAACTTTATTGACAATAATGGTGACGGTTACAATGATAACGCACCTGACCATGACGGAGATGGAATTCCAAATGGTTTAGATCCAGATTATAAAGGACCAAAATTGCAGAAAAATAAATTCGTTGACCTTAATGGTGACGGAATTAATGATAATGCTGGAAAAGGAAGATTAAATAACAAAGCTGGAAAAGGTGGATATAGTTCTGGTAAAGGAATGAAAAACAATGCTGGACAAGGTATTCAAGCCGGAACACAGACAGAAACTCAAACACAAAGTGGAACTCAAACTCAGACAAAAGCAGGTCGAGGTTATAGAGGTGGTAAGTAAAATTAATGGGGACTCTTCGGAGTCCCTTTTTTAATGTTAAAAATAGTGAGTTTTATATGGCATCCAGAAAAATATTTTTTACTGCATTTTTAATTTTATTTCTTTCAATAAATGAATATGCACAATTATCTTCAAGTATTGCAACAGAATATGAATATAATGATAATCCATTTAGAACAAAGTATGCTTTGAAAACATCTATATATTCGCTTAATTATGAACTTGGATACAACTTTGACTTAGTAGCTTTTAATTACTCCGGAAGTTTTATCTCTTTTAGTTCTGATGCGGCAAGAAATTTTTATGTCCATCAATTTTCTGCTGTTAAAAGTTTTGATAATTCATTTTTAGGAGCTTATGTAGAACAACGATTTGGTAAAGACATTTATAACTACTTTGATTATACAAATGCACTCATGTTTTATAATTTCAACACAAATTTCAAGGATTTATTTATCAGACTTTCATCAAATCTAAGCATTACAAATTATCCAAACATTACTATTCTTAATAATTTGAAATATTCTGCAAGTATTTTTTTGAATCATGGTTTTGAAAGTGGAACTACTTTGATTTATGGAAGTAGTTTTAATTATAAAAAATATTTAAGTCCCTCTCAGTCTGGAACTTATTCTTATTTTAATGAAAATAATCAATTAGTTACTGAATCTTATCTTGATAAAAATATTTCTTATGTGATACAATCATTAAACTATGTTAGAGTTGCACAATCGATTACTCCCACCACTGGGATTGCATTTCAATTTACAAACAGAAGTATTTTAAATAGTGGTTTTAACAGTTATGTAAAAGATGTCAGTATGATTTATGGTGATGAATCAGAAATTTTTGATGACCCGGTTAATTATGAAGGCAACAGTATTTTAGCTGAGCTTACAAAAATCATATTAAATGATTTTACAATAAAATTAGGCTTTTATTTCAACAAAAAATTTTATCCTTCACAAGGAATTTATGACGAGAACTTGAATTATATTAATGATTATATGAGAAATGATAAACAGAAAATTTTTAATGTTATGTTGAAAAAAGATTTTGTTTTTGGAAAAGAAGAAGAAATGAATCTCTACTTGTTAATCAATTATCAATACATAAAAAATCAATCAAACAGTGATTTATTTAATTACAATAATAATTCACTAAGCATTGGCATTGGCTTAAGTTTCTAAATAAAATTTTAGAATCTTTTTCGAATTAAATGCTTCTTACTGGGTAAACAATTTTTTATTTTCCATTCACATTTGTTATAAAATTTTATGATTAAGAACTTTTTAATACAACCCCGAGTTCTGATTTCAATTTTTGCTGTTATTGTGATTGTTGTATTTACATCAGCCTGGATTGAGTTGAATCAAAGCAAAAAAGAGATGCTGGAACTGCTTGAAAATGAGGGCGATTCCTTGCTTGAAACAATTCTAACTTCATCAAGAAATGCATTGTTATCTTATAATAGAATAGAAGAAGAAGTTGAAAAAAGATTATTGAATAATGCCAATACAATAAAGATAATCGAAGAAAGAGGAATGATATCTAATTCATTCCTTGAAAAATATGCTGAAGAAAATAATATCTATCGAATTAACATATTTAATTCTGAAGGCAAAAAAATTTATTCTAGTCATAAAGATATTCATCATAAATATTTATCATCTGATTCTGTTAAAAAATACTTATCCCCAATATTTGAGGGAAAGAAAGACACATTAATAATTGGAATTAAACAAGCAAGATTTCTGGACGGGCAACGATATGCCATAGCAGTTTCCACTAAAGATAGAAAAGCTATTGTGTTAAATATAAATGCAGATGAATTATTCAAATTCCGAAATGAGATTGGTTTTGGTGTATTATTAAAAAATGTTACTCAAAATTCACAAATCATCTATACAGTATTACAGAATGAAGATGGGATTATAGCAGCTTCTGGTAAAATCGATGAATTGGATGAGACCGCAAATCTTCTGCTTCAAAATTCAAATAGTTTATATAGATGGGAAATTAAAAAGTATAAAACCTTCGAAGCATTTGAAGTTATTCATCCATTTATATTTCAACAGGATACTATAGGAATTTTTCGGCTTGGTCTTTCTCTTGATCCTTTGAATAATATCAATGAAAGAATTGTTCGCAGAATCATAGTTATTACTGCATTATTATTTGTATTTGGATTTGTAACAACAACCTTGATTTTTGTGAATCAAAATTTCAATGTTCTTTCCAAGAGATTCAAAGTAGTGGAATCATATTCTAAAAAAATTGTTGACAATGTAAGCGATGGAATTATTGTTCTTGATTCAAACAATAAAATTATTCTAATAAATAAAGCTGCTCAATCAATATTAAATGTAGTCGATGAAGTAATAGGGATGGATGCAAAAAAAGTTTTTAGTGACGAAAATTGTGAGGAGATATTCAAAAGTGATAATAAAATTTTCGAAAAGGAATGCTTAATAAATGGGACTTCGAAAATACTTTTGTTTTCTATAAGTAAATTTGAAGACGATAATAAAAATTCCAATTTGATTATTGTATTTAGAGATTTAACAGAACAAAAACTTAGAGAAAAACAGATGTTTATAAATGAAAAAATGCTTGCAATGGGCAAATTAGCTTCCACAGTTGCACATGAAATAAGAAATCCTCTTAATTCTATTGGAACCATCACACAGCAAATAGGAAAAGACTATGAAGTTAAAGAGAATCAGGAAGAGTTTAATAATCTAATTAAGATAGTTTACAATGAAGTAAAGAGAATTAACGAAATAATCGAGGCATTTTTAAAGTTTGCTAAACCTCAGCCAATTAATCCAGAAGAATTTTTGTTAAATGATTTTTTTGATGAATTATTTAATCAATATAACTGGCAGTTAAAGCAAAAAAATATTTCACTTGTTATTGACTTAAAATACAATGGTAAAGTTGTTCTCGATAAATCAAAGCTAAAACAGGTATTTATTAACTTAATTGAAAATTCTTTGGATGCTATCGAAAAAGAAGGAATTATTTCGATTCATGCTTATGAAGAAAAAGGCGAGCTTAATATTATATTTAAAGATAATGGAAAAGGAATAGAACAGGATAAACTAAAAAAGATATTTGACCTTTACTTTACTACAAAGAAAAAAGGAAACGGCATTGGATTAAGTATTGTTCACAAAATTATAACAGAACACAACGGAAATATTCATGTGCAAAGCAAGATAAACGAAGGAACAAGTTTTTATATTAAATTACCAATTGAATATAAATTGGGAGTTCTATGAATCAACTTAAGGTATTAATCATAGACGACGAAGAGCCACAATTGCAATCTCTTAAAAATTTTTTAACCAAAAGGGATTATAAAGTCTTTACAGCAACAGATGGCGAACAAGGTTATAACATTGCAAAAGATGAACAAATTGATATTGTGCTTACGGATTATAGTATGCCTGGCTGGGATGGATTTAAGGTATTAACCGAAATAAAATTATTAAATCCTTCTATTGAAGTTGTGATTATAACAGCTTATGGCACGGTAGAGAACGCTGTGACTTTGATGAAAAATGGTGCATACGATTTTCTTACTAAACCTATAAATCTTGATGTTCTGGAAAGTATCTTAAATAAAATCAAAGAAAAAAAGTTTTTACAAAACGAAAACAAATTGCTGAAAGAACAACTTCAGGAAAAGTATAGATTTCAGGAAATTATATCTCAAAGCGAATTGATGGAAAAAGTGTTGAATATTGCCGGCAGAGTTGCACAAACTAAAACAACAGTTTTAATACGAGGTGAAAGCGGAACTGGTAAGGAATTAATTGCAAAAGCCATTCATTATTCAAGCCCAAGAAAAGACAAACCTTTTATTATAGTTAATGTTGCTTCTTTGCCCGAGAACCTTTTAGAAAGCGAACTTTTTGGACATGAAAAGGGAGCTTTTACAGGAGCTATAAAAGAAAGAATTGGAAGATTTGAAGAAGCAGACGGAGGAACAATATTTATTGATGAAGTAGGTGATATGCCATTACCTGTTCAAGTAAAACTACTGCGCACAATTCAGTTTGGAGAATTTCAACGTGTCGGTAGTAATCAAATTTTTCATACAGATGTTAGAATAATTGCAGCAACTCATAGAAACTTAGAAGAAATGATTTCAAAAGGAGAATTTAGAGAAGATTTATTTTACCGCTTAAATGTTGTTGAAATCAGATTGCCTTCTTTGAGAGAGAGGAAAGAAGATATTCCATTACTCATTAATCATTTTATTAAAAAATTTGCAGCGGCAACTAACAAAGATGTAAAAGGTATAGAAAGTGATGCACTTGATTATTTAATGAAGTACAATTTCCCCGGTAATGTTCGAGAACTTGAGAATATAATTGAAAGAGCAGTTGTTCTTACAAGAAATGAATTTATAACTAAAGACGATCTTCCCCAATTAAGAAAAATTAGTGAACTCGATAGAAAATTAGATGCATTTAATCTTGACGACCCCTATGAAGAAAAATTAAAAGCATTTGAAAAAACAATTATTAACGAAGCATTAAGCAGAACAAATGGTAATAAGAGTGCAGCTGCTCGCCTGCTTGGAATAACTGAAAGACACTTAAGGTCCAGACTCGAAAGATTAAATTAAACTCTTGCGGAAATTTAACTCGCCCAAAAAATTACTTGCATATATGCATTTTTAGGCATATTTTTACATGCAAAAATTAGCATATACTTACATGGATAAGTTAATAGAAAAGTTCAAAGCTCTCTCAGATGAAACAAGGTTAAGAATTATTAACCTCTTTATTAAGAGCGGTCAAAATCTTTGTGTATGTGAATTAATGGATGCATTAAGAATTCCTCAATATGCAGTTTCGAAAGCATTAACTATTCTTAAGAATGCTGACTTGCTTACTTATGAAAAAGAAGGAACATGGGTTTATTATCAGCTAAATAAGTCTGTTCAAGAAAATAAAAGCCTTTTTACATTTTTAAAGATTTTCTTAAATGACAAATCTTTTTTGGAAGATGAGGAACGATTAAATCAAAGATTACTATTAAGAGAAGACAATCGTTGTGTTATAGGCATAATTCCAGAAGAAAATTTAGTAAAGCTAATTAAAGAAAAGGTCAAAAAATAGAAAGTAGAATTTCTTCAAAAGATGTTTTAATAAACTAATCATCTAAAAATATAAAGCAAATCGAAATATATTTCTAATATTAAAGGCAATTTCATTATGGACTGGAAAGAACAATACAAATCCTTTTTATGGATAACCGGCTTTTTCTTGTTTGCTTACTTTTTACCAATTCAAAACGAAACTTTTCGTAATTCTATTATTGATGCTTTTGCACTTGCTAAATGGTATGCCCAGGAACATGTGCTATTGTGTTTGGTGCCTGCTTTTTTTATCGCAGGAGTGATTGCTGTATTTATCAGTCAGGCTTCTGTTATTAAATATTTTGGTGCAAAGGCAATAAAATGGAAAGCATATTTAATTGCTTCTGTATCCGGGACAATTTTAGCTGTTTGTTCCTGCACTGTATTACCTTTATTTTCAAGTATTCATAAAAGAGGCGCAGGACTTGGTCCTGCAATTGCCTTTCTTTACTCAGGACCGGCAATTAACATACTTGCAATTATTCTTACAGCAAGAGTTCTTGGACTTGAACTTGGCATAGCAAGAGTAATAGGTGCAGTTTCATTCAGTTTAATTATTGGTTTAATTATGGCTTTCATTTATCGAAAAGAAGAAAAACAAAGAGCTGAAGCACAACTTGTAATGCCCGAAGTAGAAGAACCAAGACCATTCTGGCAAACAGCAACTCATTTCTTTATTCTCGTTGCGATTCTCGGTTTTGTTAATTGGGGTAAACCACTCGAGACAGAAGGTTTCTGGTATTTTGTTTATGCAAATAAATGGTATATCACTTCAATTTTCGGAATTGGTTTTGCAATCTCATTGATTTACATAGTTGGCGTGAAAAAACTATATGTTTTTCTTGGATCACTGGCAGTAATTCTTTCAGCAATTTTCTTTTATCATAATCCAACAATTCCTTTTGTTATTGGAGTTATTGCAACAGGTTTGGCATTGACATTTACTGATGGCGAGCCAAATCAATGGCTTGGCGAGAGTTGGGGATTTACAAAACAAATTATGCCTTTGCTCGGAGCCGGTGTTCTGGTTGCTGGTTTTCTTTTAGGCTCAGCTGAAGGTAATGGCGGAATAATTCCCAAAGAATGGATTTATACATTAGTCGGTGGAAATTCTTTATTCTCGAATTTCTTTGCGTCAATCACTGGAGCGTTTATGTATTTTGCTACTCTAACTGAGATTCCAATTTTACAAGGACTGATAAATAATGGAATGGGTAAAGGTCCTGCATTGGCATTACTTCTTGCAGGTCCAGCATTATCGTTACCAAATATGTTAGTGATAAGAAGCGTAATCGGGACTCAGAAAACAATTATTTATGTTTCTCTTGTTGTAATTATGGCAACAATAAGTGGACTTATTTATGGGTATTTGTTTTAATTGTTAAAAAATTACACGGAGAGCCGCAGAGTATTCATAGAGAAACACGGAGGTACAATGCAATATGAAGACTTAACAAATATTATTATTGGTTGTGCTATTGAGGTGCACAAAGAGTTAGGTCCAGGTTTATTAGAATCGGCTTATGAAGAATGCTTAGCTTATGAATTGTCAAAGAAGGGATTGAAAGTTGAACGACAGAAACCAGTTCCGGTAGTATACAAAGAAATTAAACTTGAATGTGGATATAGAATTGATATTCTTGTTGAAGATAAAGTTGTATTAGAACTGAAAACCGTTGATGAATTTAATCCAGTTCATGAAGCACAAATATTAACTTACTTAAAATTCTCTGAAAAGAAAGTTGGACTTTTAATAAACTTCAATGTACTTCGGTTAAAAGATGGAATTAAAAGATACATTAAATAACTCTGAGGTTCTCCGTGTACTCTCTGTGGTTCTCTGTGTAACTTCATAAATTAAAGAGGAGAAAAAATGAAAAAAAGAATACTCATTCTTTGTACTGGAAATTCCTGCCGAAGTCAGATGGCAGAAGGATTTCTAAAATCATTTGATTCAAATCTTGAAGTCTACTCAGCTGGAACTAACCCGGCTGAAAAAATAAATCCCAAAGCAGTTCAAGTAATGAAAGAAATCGGGATTGACATCAGCAACAACATTCCCGAAAATGTAGAAAAATATATTAATCAGTCATTTGACTATGTAATAACTGTTTGCGACAATGCAAAAGAAACATGCCCTGTTTTTATTGGCAAAGTTGGTAAACAGCTGCATATAGGATTTGAAGACCCTGCAGAGGCAACTGGAACTGAAGATGAAATTCTTTCAGTATTCAGAAAAGTTAGAGACGAAATCAAAAAAGAATTTTATGAATTTTATTTAAATGAATTAAAATAACTCTGTGGCTCTCTGTGTAATATTTTTCTTACACACAGATTCACGGAGAATACACGGAGAGCCACAGAGATAACAGAGAGAACCATGAAGAAAAACAAAATAGAGGAGAAATTATGTTAGAAATAAAAGTAGTTGGTCCTGGTTGTATTAACTGTGAGAAACTTTATCAACTTTGTAATGAAGTTGTTACAGAAAACAATCTGCAAGCAAATATTCAAAAAATTGTTGAACCTGATAAGTTTATTGATCTTGGAATATGGATGACTCCCGCATTAATTGTAAATGGGAAAATTTTAATTCAAGGGAAAATTCCTACCAAATCTACATTAGAACATTGGTTAAAAGATATGAAATAAATAGTAAGCAGATAAATTGATTAGGTGAGTTTGCTCAGACAAATTTATTAGAGTAAATCTATCAAATCAGCGAAATCTGCGTTCATAAAAAAAGAACATACTTAAATCAATATTTAATTTTGGAGAGATTATGGATCCTTCCGTATCAAAAAAACTTTCTTTCTTTGATCGTTATTTAACACTTTGGATTTTTATTGTAATGTTCTTTGGTGTTGTAGCTGGTTCAGTTTTTCCTGGAATCGCAAATTTCTGGGATTCATTAAGTAGTGGAACAACAAACATTCCAATTGCAATTGGATTAATCTTAATGATGTATCCTCCACTTGCAAAAGTTAAGTATGAGGAACTGCCAATAGTTTTCAAAAATGTGAAGCTGCTAAGCATATCATTAATTCAGAATTGGATTGTTGGACCGCTTGTAATGTTTTTCCTTGCGCTTATTCTTTTACAGGATAAACCTGAAATGGCAATGGGCGTAATTCTTGTCGGCTTAGCACGCTGTATAGCAATGGTTCTAGTTTGGAATGATTTAGCGAGCGGCGACTCAGAACTTGCAGCTGGACTTGTTGCTTTTAATGCAATCTTTCAAGTTCTCTTTTATTCTATTTATGCTTATATATTTATTACAATTCTTCCTCCATTATTTGGAATGCAAGGTGCCTTAGTTAACATTTCTATCTGGGAAATTGCTGTAACAGTTTTAATTTATCTTGGGATTCCATTTGCTGGCGGAGTTTTGACTCGTTTAGTTTTAGTTAAGAAAAATGGAAAAGAATGGTATCACACAAAATTTATTCCTAAAATTTCTATACTTACTCCAATTGCTTTATTGTTTACAATCTTTGTAATGTTTTCATTAAAGGGAGAGAAGATCATTGAACTTCCTCTTGATGTTCTAAGAGTTGCAATTCCATATACATTTTATTTTGCAATTATGTTTTTTGTAACATTCTTTTTTGTTAAAAGACAGGGAATAACTTACGAAAAAACTACAACTGTTGCATTCACCGCTGGTAGCAATGATTTTGAATTAGCTATTGCAGTGGCTGTTGCTGTCTTTGGAATAAATTCACCTGCAGCTTTTGCAACTGTAATTGGACCATTGGTAGAAGTGCCAGTGTTGATTACGCTTGTTAATGTTGCATTAAAATTCAAGAAAAAGTTTTTCGTTGAAGAGAGAGTCTAAAAAATAAATTATTAATTTCTAATAATGTTTTTGTAATATTTTTTGAAGAGATATATCTGCAGGAACCATCATTCATTTCATATGATCTGAACAATTTTAGATATTGTATTGCTTACTAATCTTTTTACAATACTATTAATTAAGTCCAAAAGTAATAATACTTTTTTTGGTAAATTAAATACTGCTGATTACATTTGAAAAAATAAATTCAGATTAATTACAATGAAAATACAACTTGAATTCCAATATTTCGAAGGATGTCCAAATTACTTAAAAATGCAAAACAATATTTATGAAGCTATTCAAGGCCTGGAAGATAAAATTGAATTGAAAACAATTCTTGTAGAAGATGAAGCAACTGCACGAAAGGTGAAATTCAGAGGGTCGCCAACATTATTAATTGATGGAGAAGATCTATTAGAAATGCCCGAACCAGATAATCCAGCTCTTACATGCAGATTTTATCCAAATGGAATTCCTACTTCTGAAGAAATAAAAAATAAAATTCTCTTGAAAATTAACAATAAGAGTTGAAAAATGATTTTCATAAAAATACTTGGTACCGGATGTAAAAAATGTAACACACTTGAAGCAAAAGTTAGAGAAATTATTGAAAAAGAATCTATCGAAGCAATTATTGAAAAGGTAACTGATATAAGTGAAATTATGAATTATGGAATAATGATGACACCTGCATTAGTAATCAACGAGCAGGTTAAATGTTATGGTATAATTCCCAAAGATGAAATTATATTGAATTGGCTTAAAGAAAATCAAAAATAAAAATATGACAAACTTAGGATTAGCACTTGGCGGTGGAGGAGCAAGAGGTTTAGCACACATCGGCGTTCTTAAAGTATTCGATTCTGAGAAAATCAAAGTTGATGCAATAACTGGATGCAGTATGGGTGCTATCGTTGGTGGTCTTTATGCGTACTTTGGAAATGCAAAAGATGTTGAAGAATTTATACTTAATGCAATGAAGCATCCAAAATTCAGAGAGCTTGGAATAGAAAAATTAAACGAATCTGCTAAGAAGACAGATAAAAATTATTTCAATAAATTTCTTGATTATATTGAATTAAGATTGCAGGCAATTAAATCATTAACTTCACTTTCATATTTTGATGAAGAAACAACAAACGAAATTTATGATATTCTTCCTGATGTTACACTTGAGAATCTTAAAATAAAATTTTCTGCAATTTCAACAGATTTAATTACAGGCGAAGAAATTAATTTTGTTAGAGGAAAGCTTCGAGATGTTTTAAAAGCAAGTTCAGCAATTCCTGGCATTTTCCCTCCAGTTAAATTAGATGGATATTATTTAATTGATGGCTATACTTCCGAGAATGTGCCCGCTTCAAAAGTTAGGCAATTAGGTACAAATAAAGTTGTAGCTGTTAATGTTTCAAGAACTCTAAATAAAATTGAACCTCCTAAAAACATAATTGATATACTTTATCGAACTGAAAATATCACTTCATATCATCTGTCAATGATGAAATTGAAAGAAGCGGATTTAATTATTTATCCTGAAGTATCAAATTACTCATGGACAGATTTTGATAAAGCAGAAGAAATTATTGAAGCAGGTGTTAAGGCAGCAGAGATGAAATTAAATGAAATTAAAGAACTAATGCATGAATATTCTATTTTTAGAAAAGTTAAGAATTTTATAAGCAAAGCTGTTAAATTATAATCGACAACTTTTTTCAAAAAAAATTCTTTTGTAATTTTGCAATGGGCTATGGAGTTAGCCTGTAATAAACTGTCCAACTAAACCCATCGGACTGATAACTCCTACCATATAAATACAAACAAAAATTAAGGTGATAAATTGCAAAATTATATCATTGTATTTATTGGAGCTGGAATAGGAGGAGTACTAAGATACTGGCTTTCAGGTTTTGTTTATAAATTTCTTCCTCCTACTTTTCCATATGGAACATTAACGGTTAATATTCTGGGAAGTTTTATTATTGGCATTGTAATGTATTATTTCGATGCTTATGAACTAATCAGTTCTCAATTAAGAATTTTTCTTACAATTGGATTTTGCGGTGGCTTAACTACATTTTCTACTTTTTCATATGAAACAATTAACTTCTTAAAAGAAAGAGAATATTTATATGCTGGCTTAAATATTTTGCTGAATCTTTTTCTTACTCTTTTCGTACTTTTTATTTCTTATAAACTTTCAAAAATAATCTCTGGAGAATAATATGGAAATTAAAGGGGAAGCAAAATTAGTCCGCATATTTGTTGGCGAAGATGATATACTACATCATAAACCAGTTTATGAAGTAATTGTTTTAGAAGCACGAAAAGCCGGATTGGCAGGAGCAACTGTTTTCAAAGGCATAATGGGATTTGGCAAAGCAAGCAGAATTCATACTTCAAAAATTTTAAGACTTTCTGAAGACATGCCAATAATAATTGAAATTGTTGACGAGGAAGAAAAAGTAGAAAAGTTTATGCCAATACTTCATGATATTTTTGAAGAAGCAAATTGCGGCGGATTAATTACAATTGAAAAAGCAGAAGTTATAAAATACGTTACGGGTATTAATTCATAAAAAATGATTAAAGTGAACTAAATGTTTTTTAAATATGTTTTTATTTTGAATCTTGACAAAATTATCAAGATTCCATAGGTTTGCATCAATAATTTTTGGGAAAAACAAAATGGACGAAAATGTAAATAAAATAAATCAGGAAGTATCTGATGATATGAAAGTGCTGGATGATTTAACAAAATCCGAATACAAATGGGGTTTTGTTACAGACATTGAATCTGAAGTAGCACCGAAAGGCTTGAATGAAGACATAATTAGATTAATTTCTTCTAAAAAAGGGGAACCTGAATGGATGACTGAATGGCGTCTCAAAGCGTATCGTTACTGGCTTACAATGGAAGAACCAAAGTGGCCCAATGTAACTTATCCGACAATAGATTTTCAAGATATTAGTTATTATTCGGCTCCAAAAAAAAGGCCACAAAAAAAGAGTCTTGATGAAGTTGACCCTGAGTTATTAAAGACATTTGAAAAATTAGGAATTCCTCTTGAAGAACAGAAGGCGCTTGCTGGTGTAGCAGTTGATGCTGTTTTTGATTCAGTTTCTGTTGCAACAACTTTTCGAGAAACACTTAAAGAAAAAGGAATTATCTTCTGTTCAATATCAGAAGCAATTCGTGAATATCCTGAACTTGTAAAAAAATATTTGGGATCGGTAGTACCATACACTGATAATTTTTATGCAGCATTAAATTCTGCTGTTTTTAGTGATGGTTCTTTTGTCTACATCCCCAAAGGGGTGCGCTGCCCAATGGAACTATCAACATATTTCAGAATTAATGCGCAAGAAACAGGTCAATTTGAAAGAACATTGATTATTGCAGATGAAGGCTCTTATGTAAGTTATCTTGAAGGTTGCACAGCACCAATTCGAGATAACAATCAGCTTCATGCAGCTGTTGTTGAATTAATTGCTCTTGATTATGCTGAAATTAAATATTCAACTGTTCAAAATTGGTATCCAGGAGATAAAGAAGGTAAAGGAGGAATCTATAATTTTGTTACTAAACGAGGTGCATGCAGAGGAAAACATTCCAAAATTTCTTGGACTCAAGTAGAAACAGGTTCTGCAATTACCTGGAAATATCCAAGCTGCATTTTGCAGGGTGATTATTCAGTGGGTGAATTTTATTCTGTTGCCGTAACAAATAATTTCCAGCAAGCAGATACTGGAACAAAAATGATTCATATCGGAAAGCATACAAGAAGCACTGTTGTATCAAAAGGAATTTCTGCAGGACGAAGTAAAAATTCATATCGTGGACTTGTTAAAATTGGGAAAAATGCAATTGGAGCACGCAACTTTACTCAATGCGATTCTATGTTGATGGGTGATAAATGTAGTGCAAATACATTTCCATACATTGAAGTTGAAAATGATACTGCAAAAGTTGAACATGAAGCAACAACTTCCAAAGTTGGCGAGGACCAGATTTTCTATCTTAATCAAAGAGGCATTTCTACGGAAGATGCAGTCAACATGATTGTTAATGGTTTCTGTAAAGAAGTCTTTAAAGAACTTCCAATGGAATTTGCTGTTGAAGCACAAAAACTTCTGGCTATAAGTCTTGAAGGAAGTGTCGGTTAAAATTTTATTAACAAAAATGAAGGTATAAAAATGCTCATTATTAAAAACTTACATGCAAATGTTGAAGGAAAAGAAATCTTAAAAGGAATAAATCTTGAAGTTAAAGCTGGTGAGATTCATGCAATTATGGGACCAAATGGCTCAGGAAAAAGTACTCTTGCAAATGTCTTAGCAGGAAATAAAGGCTATGAAGTAACTGAAGGTGAAATCTGGTTTGAAGGTAAAAATTTGCTTGAACTTGAACCAGAGGAAAGAGCTCGTGAAGGTGTATTCTTGGCTTTTCAATATCCAATTGAAATTCCCGGTGTATCGAATGCAACCTTCTTAAAAACTGCAATTAATGAAAAACGAAAGCATCTTGGACTTCCAGAATTAACTCCAAAAGAATTTCTTGATTTGATGAAAGAAAAATCTAAAATACTTGGAATGGATGATTCTCTAATTAGTCGTTCTGTTAATGTTGGATTTTCTGGCGGCGAGAAAAAGCGCAACGAAATTTTTCAACTCTTGATGTTAAATCCCAAACTTGCAATACTTGACGAAACAGACTCCGGTCTTGACATCGATGCATTAAAAATTGTTGCTAATGGTGTTAATGTTTTCCACAACGACGAGAATGCTGTAATTGTAGTTACTCATTATCAAAGATTACTTAATTACATTGTGCCTGATTATGTTCATGTTTTATCAAAAGGAAAAATAGTGAAATCAGGCGGCAAAGAATTAGCTCTTGAACTTGAAGAAAAAGGTTATGATTGGATTACAACTGATGAACTTGAATCACAAAATGCGTAAGCAGGAGAATAAGCATGAATCAAAATTTGTCTGAAAAAGCAAAAGATTGGTATTTACAAAACATAGATATTTTATCAAAACGACTTAATGGCTCAAGCAAAAATTTATTAAACGAGCTTAGAGAAAAATCTAAAAAGAAATTTTTAGAATTAGATTTCCCTAATAGAAAAAATGAAGAATGGAGATTTACTGATGTAACTCCGATCTTAAAGCATAATTTTATTCCATCAATTTTAATTGATAAAACAAAATTTACCCCTGAAGAAATAAAAAAATATTTATTCACTGGATTTGATTTTTATCTTCTCACTTTCGTGAATGGAATTTTTGAAGAAGATTTAAGTGAACTTAAGAATTTGCCAAATGGATTAATTGCTGGAAGTCTTAATAAAATCTTAAAAGACAAACCAGAACTTATTCATAACAACATTGATAAATTTTCCAGCGAACAAAATATTTTTAATGCTTTGAATTGCATATATGCCTATGATGGATTTGTAATCATTGCAAATAAAAATGTTGTTCTTGATAAACCTGTTCAGATTTTATTTTTAAATGGAAATAATGAAAATGAAGTTTTAGTTTCCCCAAAAAATTTAATTATTGCAAACAATAACTCACAATTAAATGTTATAGTTAATTACAAAGGTTTTGGGAATAAAAATTATTTCATGAATTCTACGGTTGATGTTTTCATTGGTGAATCGGCTTTGATCGATTATTATAAAATTCAAGATGAAAATGATGACTCATTTCATATTGAAAAAATCGATGCTGTTCAAAATTCTAAAAGTATATTTAACCAATTTAATATCAGTTTTGGCGGTTCTCTTGTAAGAAATGATATTAATTCGAAATTGGATGGTGAATTTACAGAGACACATTATTACGGATTATATCTTGCGCAGGATAATCAGCATGTAAGTAATTATACATTTATTGACCATGCAAAACCAAATTGTATGAGCAATGAATTGTATAAAGGAATTTTAGATGATAACTCGCATGGCGTTTTTAATGGGAAAATTTTTGTTAGACCAGGTGCACAAAAAACAAATGCTTATCAGCAAAATAAAGCAATTTTGCTTTCAAAAGATGCAAAGATAAATACAAAACCACAGCTCGAAATTTTTGCTGACGATGTAAAATGTACACATGGTGCAGCTGTTGGACATCTTGATGAGGAAGCCGAATTTTATATTCGTTCTCGAGGTGTGCCTCAGGAACTTGCAAAGTCAATCTTAATTAGAGCTTTTGCTTATGATGTTATTGAATCAATGAAAATTGAAGAACTTAAAGAACAAATTAATCATAGAATATTTGAACGACTTCATCGAGTAGAATTTCAAAACAATTTATCTTAATTCTTAAAAAAATTTGGTGAACCGTGATTAATACTATCACAGAAGTCAAAAGAAAATTCAATGTAGAAGAAGTTCGAAAAGATTTTCCAATATTAAAAAGATTGGTAAACGGAAAACCACTTGTTTACCTTGATAATGCTGCAACTACTCAAAAACCTCAAAGTGTAATTGATGCATTAACCTATTATTATACTTATGATAATGCAAATATTCATCGAGGTTTATATTTCTTGAGTGAGCTTGCAACTGAACAATATGAAAATGCAAGACTGAAGGTAAAAGAATTTATTAATGCAATAAGTGCATCGGAAATTATTTTTGTAAGAGGAACAACTGAAGCAATTAATCTTGTTGCTTCAACACTTTGCAGAACTAAATATTTTCGCGAAGGAGATGAGATTATTATTTCTAATATGGAACATCATTCCAATATTGTTCCATGGCAATTAATAAGAGACAGAAAAAATATTAATCTGAAAGTTATTCCGATTAATGACAACGGCGAAATTGAACTTGATAAATTTGAAGAACTTATAACAGAAAAAACAAAACTTGTCTCCGTAGTTCACATTTCAAATACACTTGGAACTATTAATCCTGTTAAAGAAATTATAAAGATTGCTCACTCACACAATATTCCTGTTTTGATTGATGGTGCACAAGCAATGTCGCATCTTAAAATTGATGTTCAGGAACTAGATGCAGATTTTTACGCTTTTTCTGGACATAAAGTTTTTGGTCCGACTGGTATAGGAGTTTTATACGGCAAAACAGAATATCTCGAAATGATGCCGCCGTATCAGGGCGGTGGTGATATGATTAGAACCGTAACATTTGAAAAAACAACTTTTGAAGATATTCCAAGAAAATTTGAAGCAGGAACACCAAACATTGCAGGAGGAATTGGTCTCGGTGCTGCAATTGATTATTTAAATCAATTCAATCGAAGTGAATTGATTGAATATGAAAATTCACTTCTTGAATATGCAACAAAAAGATTAATGGAAATTGATGGTCTAAAAATTATTGGAACAGCAAAAAATAAAGCTTCTGTAGTTTCATTTATTATTGAAGGAATTCATCCTTATGATATTGGAACTATAATCGATACAGATGGAATTGCTATAAGAACTGGACATCACTGCACTCAACCAATTATGAGAAGATTTAATATACCTGCTACTGCAAGAGCATCTTTTTCGTTCTATAATACAAAAGAAGAAATTGATAAACTTGTAGAAAGTTTAATAAAAGTAAAACAAATGTTTTCATAATATGATTGATAAAGGTAAACTCGAACAAGATATAATTGCAGTATTAAAAACATGCTTTGACCCTGAAATTCCAGTTGACATCTGGGAATTGGGTTTGATTTACGAATTGAAAATTGATAACGAAGGAAATGTTTATATCAAAATGACTTTGACCTCTCCTCATTGTCCTGTGGCAGAAAGTTTGCCCTCCGAAGTCAAGTATAAAGTTAAAAATGTAAAAGGTGTGAAAGATGTTTATGTTGATTTAGTTTGGGAACCACCATGGTCTATGGATAAAATGAGTGAAGAAGCAAAGTTTGAATTAGGATTTCTATAAACTAAAAGAAAGGAAATATCTATGTTTGAAATAAATATGAAACCACCATTGTATGATCCTGAAGCTGTTCAGCCAATGCGGGATGAATTGGTTTTTGTTGGTTTTCAGGAAACAAGAACCCCGCAGCAAGTAGACGATGTTCTTTCACAAAAAAATGGAGAAACTGTTTTTGTTGTGATAAATTCAGTGTGTGGTTGTGCAGCTGGAAGCGCTCGTCCTGCAGCAACACTCGCACTTCAACATCATACTATTCCAGATAAATTTATTACTGTCTTTGCAGGTATGGATAGAGATGCAGTAGATTTTCTTCGTGAGAAATTCTTGAGTCAATATCCTCCTTCTTCGCCCTCAATGGCTTTGTTTGAAAATGGTGAGCTTGTATATTTTCTTCCGCGTCACAGTATTGAAGGAAGATACCCAGAAGAAATTGCAGAGGAATTAAAATCTGTTTTCGATAAATATTGCAAGAGAAAAGGACCATCAATTTCTCCTGAAAAATACGCTCAGCTTGTTCATGCAATTTCATGCGGCTCGAAGATTCAAATTAATACATAGATTTTTTTGTTAATTATAGTATCCTAATTTTTTAAGATACGATACAACATTAAATGATAGCGGATATATGAGAAATTAACTTCACCTGAGTACTATATGAACTATTGAAACCGCAAAGTTTGCAGAGAATCGCAAAGAATTAAAGACACAAAGATGAAGAAACAAAAAATAAAAGTTATCAAGAATAAAGATTGAACAGTAAATTATACAATGAAACGCCGTTCATGAATTGATTGGAGGCAAAATGAAATTTAGTACTCAAGAAGAATATGGATTAAGATTGTTATTGCGAGTTGCAAAATTTTATCAGGTGGGAAAATCTCTTACAATTCCAGAAATTTCAAGAGCAGAAAAAATGTCGCAGCATAATGTTGGCAAGATTTTAAGAATACTTCGATTGGGTGGTTTTTTAATTGCAGAAAGAGGACAGACTGGCGGATACACTCTTTCAAGACCACCAGAACAAATTAAAATAAGAGAAGTTTTAAATGCTCTTGGCGGAAGATTGTATGATGAAAATTTCTGCCAGCATCATTCGGGTATAACAGATTTTTGTACAAATTCGATTGACTGTTCAATTCGTTCTTTATGGAAAATTATTCAGGATGCAATTGATTCAATTGTCGATAACCTCACATTGAAAGATTTAATGGCTTCAGAAAATTATCTATTTGAAGTTGTTCATGATGTTAAAGGACTTGGAATGAGAAATTAAATTTTTAGTAAAATTATTTTTGAAGTGTTATTTTTGTCACACATAAAAGAACCGATTCTTTATTTAGAACGGTTACATTAATTCAAATAAATTTACAATGCAGGACTTGATCGATGAGACAAGTACCAAAACAAATTTCAAAGTTTTTCTTTTTTCAATATCCAATTTCAATCCCATTCTTAATTATCATTTCCATTTATCAACCCTGTTTTCAAATTCTCTATTTGTTTCAAAGGTGAAATAAAAATGAAAACTATAAATGAATTTAAAAAGCTGAAGAGTCTTGGCAAAAAAATTTCTATGGTTACATGTTATGATTATTGGTCAGCAAAAATAATTGATGAAAGTGATATTGATGCAGTTCTTGTTGGAGACAGTGCAGCAATGGTAATGCATGGATTTGAAACTACAATAAATGCAGAAATTGAAATGATGTGTTATCATACTGCAGCAGTCAGGCGGGGATTAAAAAACAAATTGTTGATTTCAGACCTTCCATTTTTATCTAATCGAAAGGGAATTAGTTTTTTGATGGAATCAATTGATAAATTAATGAAAGTGGGTGCTCAGGCAGTAAAAATTGAAGGTGCTGATGATAACCTTGATTTAATTCAATATGTGGTTAAATCTGGAATACCTGTTATGGGACATATTGGATTAACTCCACAATTTGTTCATCAATTTGGAGGATACAAATTACAAGGAAAAGATGAGCAAACTGCAGAAAAATTTTTAGATGATGCAAAAAAACTTGAAGATGCAGGCTGCTTTTCAATTGTTCTTGAAATGATGCCATCTGAATTGTCTGCTAAAATCACAAAAGAATTGTCAATCCCAACTATCGGAATTGGAGCAGGTCCATTTACTGATGGACAAATTTTAGTACTGCAGGATTTGCTTGGAATGTCAAAAGATTTTCAACCAAAATTTTTACGCAAATATCTTGATGGTTTCGAACTGATTTTGAATTCATTAAATAAATTTAATGATGATGTAAAAAATCAAAATTATCCAAACAAAGATGAGAGTTACTGATGACAAGAGTAATCAAAAAAATTTCTGAATGGAAAGAAATAAGAAATTCAGATGAACTAAAGAACAAAAGATTCGGATTTGTTCCGACTATGGGAGCTCTTCATAAAGGTCATGTTTCTTTAATTGAAAAATGTGTAAATGAGAATGACATTTCTGTTGTAAGTATTTTTGTAAATCCAACTCAATTTAACGACCCTAATGATTTGAGAAATTATCCTCGAACTTTTCAGGAAGATTTTGAGATATTAAAAAATCACAAAGTTGATTTTCTTTTTTATCCCGAGTATGATGAAATTTATCAAGACAACTATAAGTATAGAGTTATTGAAACAGACTTCAGTAAAAAATTATGTGGTGCATTTCGTCCCGGACACTTTGAAGGAGTGCTAACAATTGTAATGAAACTTTTTAATATAATTCGACCAAATAGAGCATACTTTGGTGAAAAAGATTATCAGCAGCTCAAATTAATTGATGGAATGTGCAAAGCATTTTTTATGGATATAGAAATTATTCCATGCCCAACTGTTCGTGATGAAGATGGTCTTGCAATGAGTTCGAGAAATCTTTTGTTATCAGAAGAAGAAAGAAAGTTAGCACTAAATTTTCCAAGATTATTAATGTCGAACAAATCAAACGAAGAAATCAGGAAAGAACTTGAAGAACTTGGTTTCAAAGTAGATTATATTGAAGAACTTGAAGGACGAAGATTTGGAGCAGTTCATATTGGAAAAGTGAGGTTAATTGACAATGTCAAACTATAAAATTTTATTTGGAATAACAGGCTCGATTGCAGCTTATAAAAGTGCCTACTTAATTTCAAAACTTGTTCAAAATGGTTTTGAAGTTAAAGTAGTAGCAACTGAAGGTGCATTAAAATTTATTGGCTCAGCTACACTCGAAGGATTAACTGGAAATCCTGTTTATGTTGATATTTTTCAAAGCGGTGAAATGATGAGCCATATTAATCTTGTAAAGTGGGCAGATGCAGTAATTGTATGCCCAGCATCTGCAAATACCATCAATAAATTTGCCGCTGGAATTGCTGATAATCTTTTAACATCACTTTTTCTTGCACATGATTGGTCAAAACCATTTCTAATTGCACCTGCAATGAATACAAATATGTATGAACATCCTGCAACAAAATTATCGTTACAAAAATTAAGAGAATGGGGAGCCGTAATTTTACCTACGGCAGAAGGTTATTTAGCATGCGGTGATACTGGCAAAGGGAAACTACTTGACCCTGATGAAATTTATGATTATCTCATCAAATCCTTGAGCAAAAGTTCTGAAAAAAAATTAAAGATTTTGATTACTGCAGGCGGCACAAAAGAAAATATTGACGGCATAAGATTTCTTTCGAACTTGAGCACTGGAAATACTGCATCTCAAATTGCTGAATTTTTCATTCGTAAAAATTATGATGTTACTTATCTTCATTCAATTGATGCCAAAATTCCTTTTCTTTCATGCAATTTAATTTCATTTATGGATTTCATTGATTTGAATGACAAAATTCAAAATATGCTGAGCAATGAAAATTTTGATGTTGTAATTCATAATGCTGCTGTAAGCGATTACTCGCCAGTGATGGTTGAATTGAATAATGAAAAATATTCTGTTCCATTAAATTCAAAAATTAACTCAGGCTATGATGAAATTGTATTATATCTTAAAAGAAATTTCAAAATTCTTGATAGAATAAAAAATTATTCAAGGAACAAAAATTTATTTCTTGTTGCATTCAAGTTTACAAGCACTTTCAATGAAGAAGAAAGGATAAATGCTGTTAGAAAATGTTTTGAAAATTCAGGTTGCGATTTAGTGATTAACAATGATTTAAATAATCGTGAAAATAATGTTCAAAAACATTTCAATATTTATGATAAAGAAATGAATAGAATTTCTGCAGAAACTGTAAATGAACTTTCACAAAAAATTGAAGAAATAATTTATCAGAAAGTAGGAGATAATTTATGATTCTCTGTATTGATGTAGGCAACACTCAAATTCATGGTGGAGTATTTCGAAATAATGAATTAATACTTCAATTTAGAAAAACATCACGGCAGGAATTTTCTTCGGATGAAATTGGAATTTTTCTGAAAAATGTTTTAAGAGAAAATAATGTAGAGCCGGAAAACATTTCAGGCATTTCAATATGCAGTGTAGTGCCAGATTTGAATCATTCATTAAGAGCAGGCTGTGTGAAATATTTTAATAAAGAACCATTTTTTCTAAAACCAGGAGTTAAAACAGGATTAAAAATTAAATACAGAAATCCACTTGAAGTTGGTGCTGATAGAATTGCAAATGCAATTGCAGCTGTAAATATTTTTCCAAATAAAAATTTGATAGTGGTCGATTTTGGAACCGCAACAACTTTTTGTGTAATTAGCAAGAACAAGGAATATCTTGGAGGAATAATTCTACCTGGAATAAAAATTTCTATGGAAGCACTTGAAAGCAAAACTGCTCAACTTCCAACAGTAGAAATAAAAGAAATGAACGAAGTTATAGGTCGTTCAACAGTTGAAAGCATTCAATCAGGATTATACTTTGGCCAAATTGGAATGGTCAAAGAATTGAAAGCAAGAATAATTGATGAAGCATTTAAAGATGAAACTCCTGTTGTTATTGGCACAGGTGGTTTTTCACGACTTTTTGAATCAGCAAAATTATTTGATATTATGATTCCAACACTTGTTCTTGATGGTTTATATTTAGCATTTAATATGAACAGAGAAAAGGAGGTGCAATAATGAGGAGAGAGATGTTAAAATCAAAAATTCATAGAGCAGTTGTAACAGATGCCAACTTAAACTATGAAGGTTCAATAACTATTGATAAATCTTTATGTGAACAAGCTGATATTTTGGAATACGAAAAGGTAGATATTTATAACATCAATAATGGAGCTCGGTTTTCTACTTATGTAATTTATGGTAAAGATGGAGAAATAATTTTAAATGGAGCTGCTGCCCGTCTAGCTCAAATAGGGGATTTGATAATAATTGCCAGTTATGCAAATTATTCAGAAGAGGAACTTAAGAATTATTCGCCCAAAATCGTAATGGTTGATAATCAAAATCATATTATAAAATCTGAAGAAAAAATTATGTTTTAAATTTGCGGCATCTAATCTCTTTTCCTATTTTTGTAACCCAATGTTGAAGAAAATTATAATAGCAATAGACGGTCCTGCTGGTTCAGGCAAATCCACTGCTGCTAAAAATCTGGCAAAAAAACTTGGATTTAACTATCTGGATACTGGCGCAATGTATCGTGCCATAACTTTTATGGCGCTACAGAAAGGTATTGCTGATGATGTTAATGCAGTTATCGAGATGACAAAAAAAATTAACTTGAATTTGAAATTCGAAGATGGTGTAACAAGAGTTTTTGTGGATGATGTAGAAGTGACAGATAAAATTCGAAGTGCTGAGGTAAACTCTAAAGTTAGTGAGATTAGTGCTATACCGGAAGTAAGAGAAGAAATGGTAAAAATTCAGAAGTCGATTGGAAACAAAGGAAATGTTATTGCAGAAGGAAGAGATGTTACAACAGTTGTATTTCCCGATGCCGATGTAAAAATTTTTCTAACTGCATCTCTTGATACAAGAGCACAAAGACGATTTAAAGAATATCAGGAAAAAAATATTCCAATTACTTTTGAAGAAGTTAAAGCAAATCTCGAAAAAAGAGATAAAATAGACAGCGGACGTAAAGTTTCTCCTCTTAAAAAAGCAGATGATGCAATTGAGTTTGATAATACAGGCTTTACTCCAGAACAAGATTTGGAATTTTTACTTGCAAAAGTAAACGAAGTTTTACAAAGCAAAGGAATTGAAATTAATTACTAAGTTTTTGCCATCAGTAAATAACTAATGTGTAATTAAAAAAAAGCTGCAGCGGCTTTCTTTGATGGCGGAAAGACGTAAGCAGTAAAATTAAAGTAGGAGGACTAATGTCCGATTTACAAAAAGATACAATGCAAAAACTTAATGAACAGGCTAAGTTCGTAAATACTGAAGACTATTCACCAGAAGAACTTGAACAATTATCAAAACTTTACTCAGAATCCTTCCGCGATATTAAGGAAGGTGAAATAATTCAAGGTACAATTGTAGGAATTGATGGAGATAATGTTGTTGTTGATGTAGGATTTAAATCTGATGGTACAATTCCAAAATCAGAATTCAGCTCAACTGAAGAAATCAAAATCGGTTCTAAAATTGACATTGTTATAGAAAGTGTTGAAGACGAAGAAGGAAATCTTGTTCTCAGCAAAAAGAGAGCTGATTTCCTAAAAATCTGGGCTAATGTTATGGATGCTTATAAAAACGATAGAGTTCTTCAGGGAAAAATTCTTAAGAGAATTAAAGGCGGTATGGTTGTTGACCTTATGGGCATCGAAGCATTTTTACCAGGTTCACAAATTGATATTCGTCCAGTTAGAGATTTTGATGCTTATGTTGGTAAAACAATGGACTTCAAAATTGTTAAGGTAAACGAAGCTGCAGAAAATATTGTTGTATCACATAAAGTGTTAATTGAAGAAACTATTGCAGACCAGAGAAAAGAAATCCTTGAAAAACTTGAGAAAGGTCAGGTTCTTGAAGGAACTGTTAAAGCTATTACAGACTTTGGTGTATTTGTCGACTTAAATGGCGTTGACGGCTTGATTCATATTACAGATTTAAGTTGGGGTAGAATTAATCATCCAAGCGAAGTTGTTAAGCTTGACGAAAAAATTAAAGTTGTTGTAACTGATTACGACAAAGAAAAGAAAAGAATTTCTCTCAGCTTAAAACAACTTCAGCCTCATCCATGGGAAAATATTGATGAGAAATATAAAGTTGGAGATAAAGTATCAGGTCGCGTTGTTTCTCTTACAGATTATGGCGCATTCATTGAAATTGAAAAAGGAATTGAAGGATTAATTCATATTTCCGAAATGAGCTGGACTCAACATATAAGCCATCCTTCTCAGTTTGTATCAATGGGACAAGTTGTTGAAGCAGTAATTTTGAGTCTTGATAAAGAAGAAAAGAAAATTTCTCTTGGCATGAAACAATTAACACCAGATCCTTGGCAAGATATTGTTAAGAAATATCCAGTTGGTTCACGTCATACAGGAATTGCAAGAAATCTAACAAACTTTGGTGTATTTGTTGAACTTGAACCCGGCATTGATGGATTGATTCACATTTCAGATTTATCGTGGACAAAGAAAATTCGTCATCCCGGTGAAGTTGTAAAGAAAGGCGAAAAAATTGATGTAGTTGTTCTTAGTGTTGATACTGAACAAAGAAAAATATCTCTTGGACATAAACAAATTAATCCAAATCCTTGGGATGGTTTTGAATCTGTTTATTCTGTTGGAAAAGTTACAGAAGGTAAAGTTGTTCGAATTATTGAAAAAGGATTAATTGCAGAACTGCCGCTCGGTGTTGATGGATTTATTCCTGCAACTCAATTATCAACTTCGAAAATAAAAAATTTATCTTACTGCTTCCCAATCGGAACAACACTTGAACTAAAAGTAGTTGAATTCGATAAAGAAAATAAAAAGATAGTCTTAAGTGCTCTTGCTGTATTGAAAGAAAAATCTGATGAAGAAATTCTTGAATATATAACCAAACATAAACTTGATAAAGTTACAATAGAAGACATTAGACAGGCTGATGCAGGTAAATTTGATTCATCTGACTTTAATTTATATGATGATAAAATTCCACCAGCACCTCCTCAGCCGCCTCAGACTGAAACTCCAAAACAGGAAGAACAAAAGTCTGAATAAAAATTCAGTTAAAGTAAATATTCGGGCTGCAGATTTATTCAAGTATTGAATAAAACTCAGCCCGTTTATTATTTTAATCTTGACTTGATTTTGATTCTATAATATTTATTAATTGATTTTATAATTAGAAAGTTTTCTTTATGAATAAAAAAGTTGCATTCTACACATTAGGATGTAAATTAAATTTTTCTGAAACAACAACAATCAGCGAACAATTTTTGAAAAGAGGTTTTAATATTGTTGATTACAACGAATCCGCTGATGTTTATGTTGTTAACACTTGCAGTGTTACTGAAAATGCAGAAAGGGAATGCAGACAAATTGTGCGTCGAGCTTTGAGAAATAATCCAGATGCTTATGTGATTGTCACCGGATGTTATGCTCAATTAAGGCCGGAAGAGATTGCAAAGATTGAAGGAGTTAGTGCTGTTTTAGGAAGCAACGAAAAATTTAATCTCTTTAATTACATCAATGATTTTGAAAATCCCAAGAAAGTAAATACATCTGATACAGAAGAAAAGAAAAATCTTTCGTGTATTCATGTTACACCTACAGAAGAATTGAATTCATTTTATTCATCTTTCTCGGCTGAAACAAATGATAGGACTCGTGCATTTTTCAAAGTTCAGGATGGATGCGATTATAAATGTTCATTCTGTACAATTCCACTTGCTCGAGGGAAGAGCAGAAGTGCAAAACCAGATGAAATCATAAAGGAATTTAAAAAACTTCTCGATTCAAATTATAAAGAGATAATTTTAACCGGAGTTAATGTTGGAGATTATGGAAAATCTTTCGGTTATAATCTTTATTCTTTATTAAATGATATGTTAAAAATTGATGGTGAATATCGAATTAGAATAAGTTCTATAGAACCAAATTTATTAAATGATGATTTGATTGATTTAATTGCAGGCACAAATAAAATTTGCAATCATCTTCATATTCCTCTTCAAAGCGGAAGCAATAAAATTTTGAGATTGATGCAGCGTCGTTATAAAGTTGAAGATTATCATGATTTAATTTATAAAGCAGTCAATAAGATAAAAGAACTTGCAATTGGTGTTGATGTGATAGTTGGTTTCCCGGGCGAAACTTATGATGATTTTATCGAAACTTACAATTTCTTAAAAGAATTACCAATTGCATATTTGCATGTGTTTACATATTCAGAAAGACCAAATACAAAAGCAATAAATTTGCCAGGAAAAGTAGATATTGCAGAAAGAAAGAAAAGAAATAATATGCTGCGAATTTTAAGTGATAAAAAGAGAAATGAATTTTATCGTTCAATGATTGGAAGTGAACAAACAGTTCTTTTTGAAGCTGAGAATCACAATGGATTTATGAAAGGATTTTCATCAAATTACATTAGAATAAAAATTCCTTTTGATGAACAATTAATTAATCAATTTATAAATGTAAAAGTTACGGGGGTTGATGAGAATATTGCTACTGCTGAATTATCACTAAAACAGGTTGAATTATGAAAAAATTATTTTTCTTAATCTTTGTCTCATCAACAATTTTTTCTCAAACATTTCAGAAAGAAAATTTATTTGAACTTCGCAATCAAATTCTGCAAAATAATTCTGAAAAATTCCAAAGTGAAAGCAAAAAACAGAGAAGTTTGATTTCGAATAACTTCATAGAATCAAAAGAAAAAAAGAATCCTGCACTTGGTATTTTATTTTCGATGTTAATTCCAGGTATGGGTGAATTATATGCAGGCAATTATGAAAGCGGAAAATATTTTACAATTACTGATGGAGTTCTCTGGGGTGTATTTGCAGGATTTAATATTTATGGAAAATGGAAAGAGGATAATTACAAATCATTTGCACAATCGAAAGGCGGAGTAAATCTTGAAGGAAAAGATTCGGATTATTTTGCTACTATTGGAATTTATATCAGTGTTGATGAATACAATCGTGTTAAAGAATTGAATAGAGAATTTTATAATGTTTATGACCCAAAAGCAGATTTTTGGAAATGGGAAAGTGAAAGTCAAAGAAAAGAATATCGACAAATGTGGCTTTCAAGTGAACAGGCTTATAATAATGTAAGATTTGCAATCGGTGCTTTGATATTGAATAGATTAATTAGTGCAATTAATGCTGTAAGATTAATTTCTGCTTATAACAAAAACATTTCAAATGATGTAAGTTGGAATGTAAGTGCAGAAACAAATTCAACTTTACCAGCAGCAATAACAATAAATTTTAGGAAGAGTTTTTAAGAATAAAAAAGGCTGACCAAATGGTCAGCCTTTCTTTTTTAGAAGTTTGGATTTTCGTTTCTTTCTCCTTCAGGAATTGGCAGATATTGCCACTTGCCTGGTAAATGCCAAATTCCAAATCTTCTTTCATCTGGTAATCTCATTCCCTGGAAGCAAAGTTCTTTATCTCGTTCTTCAACAATACTTGGTTTTGAAGGGTCATTCAGAGTAATTTCTGTTAATGGGTCAATTTGATGAGAAGCTCTAACTTCATTTACCAAAGCAAGTGCATCACCAGAAGCAGCACCTCTTAAAATAAGTTCTGCTAACATTAAATTATTTTCTTGCCAGGTCATTAATGGAATGCCAGTAATTAAACCAGTTCCAGGGTCGAGTTTATATTTGTATTGATAATAGTAAGTGCCAGTAGCTCCGGTTGCAAGCGAAGCTTTTTTGTATGGAATTCTGTTGGCTTCTTTTGGGTCTTTTGTTACATAATCAACCATTCTTTGTGTAAGAACAAATTGAGAACGAAGTTCGCCAGCTTGAACACGATAATTATTATCGTTCAAAGTATTGTATTTTGCATCAAATACTGGATCCCCATTTTTCATTCCATCTTTTGCATAAGTTGCAGCATTTGCATAATCTCCTTTGAAGAGATATGCTCTCGCAATTAAAGAATTAACCAATCTCTTTTGAGCATCTGTAGCAGCAAAGTTAAGAGCATTTTTCCATTTTTCAACTGCTAAATCGTATAATTTTGCTGATGGAATAATTGCACTTCGATTGATTGCATCTCCGCCTGATTCTTGAGTTAAACCAAAGTAAGTAGCACTGAAGTAACGAGCTAATCCTCCATACAGATATGCATTGTATAATCCGTTCTTTTTAATACTTTCATCTTTGAATGTAATTCTATCAATTCGAGCAATTAAGGTATCTGCATATTTTCTAAAGCGATGTAATGGAGTATAAGCTGCATCAATTGAGTTGTTATCTAATAAGATGTCTCCTAAATCAATTTGTTCATAGGTTGGATAAGTAGCATTACGAACTGCACGAGTAAAGAATAATTGGTCAGAAAGTCCATCTGCAGCAATAAATAAATCGTCTATACAAAATGCTGCTGCATCCTGAACACCAATAACAAGAAAATTAACTTGGTCTTCTCTATCGAGCACTGCATCTTCTACTCTGTCAATAAATGGGTCAACACTAGTTACATAATCTTCACAGGCAAATACTGTGAGAAATACAAGTAGTGGAACATATTTTAATATTTTTATTTTTTTCATATTCATTTCTCCTTCAATTAAAATCCGATTTGGAACCAGAAGTTGAAAACTTTAGGATTCTGAAGTGTTAAGAAATCCTGTCCGCGTGATAAGCTTCTGCTGCCTGCAAAGTTAACTTCGATATCAGCACCTGTATATTTTGAGAACTTAAACATATTGTAAGCAGAGAACCCTACAACAAAATTGCGGATGTAATTTCCAGGAATAAATTCAGAAATTAATTCTGTAAAATCATAACTCAAGCTTAATTCTCTTATTACTAAGAAGTCTGCATCTTCAATGAAATTTCCATCATAAACATAATTCATCTTTGCATATTGTTCTGCAGCTGCTTTGTATTCTGCAGAACCAACTTCTAATCTCTGAATTTCTGGATATTTTGTTGTAAGACCCAATTTTGCTTTTAATTCTTCGTAAGTTGTATTGTTGTTGTATTGTATAGCAAATTGCTTTGTTAGATTATAAACTTTATTATTTAATCCATATTCAGCCAGTGCATAGAAATTGAAGTTCTTTAAGAATCTGAAATTAACAGTGAAAGAACCATAATGGTCTGGATATGGATTTCCTAAATCAACTCTATCTTCTGTAGCTTCGACTCCAATATATTTACCATTTGCATCAAACTTTGCACCTTTTGTTTTCCATGTATAGAATTCATGTTTTCTCATTCCTTCTTTTATAACATTTACATCGAAACCATCAAAGATTGGTTGAGCGCCGCCCAAATCAGTTACTTCATTGTTTTGGTAATTCCATATGAAGGAGAACGATAAATTATAGTCTCTTCCTCTAATTGGATTGAATTGTAATAATGATTCAAATCCCCAGTTTTTCATTCCACCAATATTAAATGGAACTGCACTTGCTGTAAGACCAGTAGATGGTGCATTTTGTTTATCAACAATTGAATTACTTGCATTTTGTCTAAAGTAAGTAAATTCAAGAGAAAACATATTTAAGAATTCTGTTTCGAAACCAACTTCTAATTCTTTGATTTCTTCTGGTTTTATTGATTCATTTCCAATAGCATTTAAAACTGCACCAATTCCATGACCAGCATTAACAGCAGACCAGAGTAATGGAATACCATCATCGTTGGCTGGTAATTGACCACTTACTCCATAAGCTGCTCTTAATTTTAATAAGTCAATTTGTTCTGGAAGTTTGAACATTTTATCGAGACGTAGAGCAAAGCTGGCTTTTGGATAAGTTATAGCTGGAGCTGCACGTCCTACTGCGCTTGCATAGTCTCTTCTTACTGCTAAAGTCCAGAAATAAGTATCTTTATAAGAAAAATCATTTTCGAAATAGATACCAGCATCGCGGTTATGAGCTGCACCTTCGTTGTATTCTCTTATTGTAGCACCTGAACCAATGTTCATTATGTATTGAGAACCAAACTGTTCAGCATTCATATAACTTGTTTGAACTCTGCGGTCAGAAATTTGTGTACCGATTATAGATGTGCTTCTTAAGCCGTCAATGATGTCATATGAATAACGAGCATTTAAATCATAAGTGAAACCTCTAAAGTGTCTGTTATAAATTCTTTTTGAACCTTTGTTAATTGTTCCATATCTGTATTGTGCAGGATAAATTTGGTCTTGTCTCCAATCAGAATCTTCCATACCAACTGAAGCATTTAAATCCATATTTGGGATTGGCGACCATGTTATGCTGTAAGAACCAAGAAATTGATTGTTGTTGTTTTTATCCTGGAAATTTGCAACAGCTGCACTATCTGTAAATCCCCACAAAGCTAAAAGTGTATTCCCAAGATATCCATAAATATTGTTGTCGTTATTTGGTGCTTGTATGAAATTGTATGCAAAGCCAGTATTAAATTTCATGCTTAAATTATCTGCAGGATAAGCTGCTACATTTACTTTGAAAGTTTTGCGATCTCCTTTGATTGGATCAAGAATTCCTTCTTCAATACGATTCTGGAATGATGCATAATATCTTAATATTCCTGTACCACCGGTAGCACTTATAAAATGGTCTCTAATGAAACCATCTTTATAAATTTTGTTTGCTCTGTCATTATCCTTAACTGAAAGAAAATCTGAAGCTTTGTATTTGAATGATGGAGTATTAATTCCAAAGTTGTATTTGTAATCAATGGAAACTGCTTTTCCTAAACCAGGTAGTAATTTACCAGATTTAGTAGTAATCATAACTACACCATTCGAAGCATTGGTACCATACATAGCAGCTGCAGCTGGACCTTTTAATACTTCGATTTTTTCAATATCCTGAACATTTAGGTTAGCAAGAATGCTAAATCCTTGTCCGCCTCTTCCATAGCCTACAATTTCTGTATTATCTACTCTAATTCCATCAACGAAAATCATTGGTTGTTCATCGCCGTTTAATCCACCACCACCTCTAACAAAGAAACTAAATCCACCACCAACATTTCCAGATGTTGGTTTTAGTTGAACACCAGCTACTTTCCCGCTTAGTAATTGATTAATTCCCTGATAACTTTGAACAGCAGTTAATTCTGCTGCAGGAATTCTTGATACAGCAATTTCAGAAACTGATTTTGATGTTCTCGAAGCAATACCTGTTACAACAATTGTTTCACTTTCAAAAATATCTTCTTCTAATTGAAAGTTTTGTTCAATTGAATTTCCTGTAAGTATGATATTAACTGACTGTGATTTGTAACCAACATAAGTTACACTAAGAGTAACTGATTGACCTTTTGCTAATTCTTTCGGTACTTCGAAAGAGTACTTTCCATCGAGGTCTGTTGCGGCTCCCATATTGAGAGCTTTAATAAAAACATTTGCTCCTACTAGCGGTTCGCCTTGTTTGTCTGTTACCCTTCCCATCACTCGAAATGTGTTTTGAGCTAATAAAAGGGTAGGTATTAGAGCAAATAGCAATAAAAGTGGTATAATTTTTTTCATACACACCCCTTTTTTGGTTAATGGATTAGTTAGTTAAATTAATTTGGTAGAGATTTTATTGTTAATAAATAAGAGATTATTCATTATTTGAATAATCAACCTATATTTTGTTATGCCAAAAACAATCTAATTTTTTGATTTTTAAAAAACAACAGAAAATTTCATTTGGCTTTATTTTTTAAAAATAAATTTTAAGAAAATGATAAATAAATTTTTCTGTAACTTTTGATATAAAATTAGTTGGTATTATGAATAATTTTCTTCTCCATATTCAATATGATGGAACTAATTATGCAGGCTGGCAAATTCAGAAAAATGCGGTAACTGTTCAGCAAAAAATTATTGATGCAATTGAAATTATTATTAAGGAAAGAGTTAATTTAATTGGTTCAGGTAGAACCGACACTGGTGTTCATGCTTTGGACCAAACTGCAAATTTCAGAACTGATAAAGAAATTGACTTAAATAAATTTCATTACTCCTTGAATTCTTTATTGCCTGATGATATTTCAATTACAAAAATTGAAAAAGTAGACGAATCATTTCATGCCCGATATGATGCTAAAAGCAGAAGTTATATCTATATTTTTACACATATTAAATCTCCTTTTTATGATAAATATTCTTATTTATATCCACCAATTATGAAAATTGATATTGACATTTTGAATGAAATCAGTAAAGTATTTTTAGGTGAACACGATTTTACTTCGTTCTCAAAAGTGAATAATGAAATAAAAAATAAAATTTGTATTGTTTATGAAATTCGTTGGCGGCGACTTAAGGATATAACATTATTTTATATTTCGGCTAATCGATTTCTTCATGGAATGGTTAGAACTATAATTGGAACACTTCTTTATGCTGCTGAAAAAAATATGAGTAAAAATTATCTAATTGATGTTCTTTCTAAAAAAGACAGAAAAATTGCAAGAGAATCCGTTCCCGCAAAAGGTTTATTTTTATATAAAGTGAGGTACTAATGATAGACTTAAAAAATAAAGTAACAATAATAACAGGCGGTTCTCGTGGAATTGGTGAAGCCTGTGTAAGATATTTTGTAAAAGCTAATTCCAGAGTAGCGTTTACTTACAAGAACTCAAAACAAAGAGCCGAACTTCTTGAAAAAGAATTTCCTGATATGGTAAAAGCTTATCATGTTGATATGGAATCAGAAAAAGAAATTTTTGATATGGTTGATGCAGTAGCTAAAGATTTTGGAAAAATAGATATACTTGTTCATAATGCTGGAATATGGAACGATGGAACTCTTGAAAAATTGACACTCGACGGCTGGAATGAATTAATGAGAATTAATTTAACTTCTACATTTTTATTTGCTAAAGCCTGCTTGCCGTACATGAAAGAAAATAATTTTGGCAGAATGATTTTTATATCATCAACTGCTGGACAGCGCGGCGAAGCTTTTCACTCTCATTATGCAGCATCAAAAGGGGGTATAATTTCTTTTACAAAATCTCTTGCTGTTGAATTAGCACCTTTTAATATCACTGTTAATTCCGTTGCACCTGGATGGGTAGATACAGAAATGTGCAGCGAAGTTTTTGCAGATTTAGAATTCAAGGAAAAAGTACGCAAAGAAATTCCTGTGGGAAGAATTGCAACAGCAGAAGATATTGCAGGTCCAGTTCTTTTCCTTGCTTCGGATTTGGCAAGACATATTAATGGTGAAATACTTAATGTCAACGGAGGCAGTGTACTTTGTGGTTAATTAAGAAATATGAGTAAATGTTATTTAGAAGATAATTTGTTAAAAATGGTATAATTGATTAATCAAAAAAAATTTCTTGAGTAGTTGCGAAGAATTGAAGAAGCAAATAAAAAATGTGCATCTTGATAACTTTGAGATACATAAATTTTTTGTCACTATAACTTTGCGACTTTCTCTGCGCTCTTAGCGGTTTCAATATAATTAAACATTACATTAGGTAATCCAAAAATTAACTGAACTTATAAATAAATCAGCAAACAAAAAGAAAAACTAATGGAATTTCTTTCAAATCTTCATCCTAAAATTGTTCATTTTTCAATAACACTTTTTGTTATTTATTTCATTTTCGAATTAGCTGGTTTTATGCTTAAAAAAGAATATTTAACTAAAAGTTCTTACATATTATTGATATTTGGAATATTGAGTGCAATTTTATCAGTGTTCACAGGAAATCAAGCTTATCAAGCTGTAATTAACAATATAACTAAAAATGAATTAAATAATCTGATTGAAAGACATCAAGATTATGCAACGATTACAGTATGGTATTTCACACTTCTATTTTTTATAAGAACATATTTATTAATTAAGAAAAAATTTTTCAGGAAATATCAATTAATATTGGTTTTACTTAGTTTTATTGGTGCAATTTTTATTTTGTTGACTGCCCATTTTGGCGGTGAACTTGTTTTCAAATATGGAATAGGTACAAAATTGTTTGGCAAATAAAAATTTATGACAAAAAAAATAGTCTTAATAGTTTTATTGATTGGTTCAATATCAAATGCACAAATAATAAAGTTTGGCGAAGCAAAAGGTTTATTTATGGCTGTGGGAGTTGGACCAAAATTTCCTATTGGAACTCTAAATAACAACAGCAATATAGGTGTTGGCTTTGATGTTACTTTCTCTTACACTGATAATCTTTTTATCCCAATTTTTTTGTATACAACAATTGGCTATGGACATTTCCCTGGAAGACAGGACCTTTATAAAAAATCAGATTATTCTTCATTTTCGAGCAATGTAATTTTAATTTCTTCAGGTGTAAGATATTATTTTCATCCTGTTCTGGAAAATGTAGTTTTACTTATGCCAATTGTTGATGCAGGAGTTGAATATGGATACTTTGAAAACTTACATCAGTTCAAACTTGATAGGAACAAACAAAATTTTCTTGAGGATTTTGGCAGATTTGGATTTCAGATAGGAGCAGGTTTCTCAATGTTTATTCTTGATGTTATTACTTATTATAATTATTTGCCAGGTAATCAACACATATCGTTTGTAATAAAAGCGAACATTCCAATCTTTGTTAAAATATAGAATCGTAAATGACTTTTCTTTTTCTGAATTCAAATTAAATTTAACATTAATCTATGCAGTTCAAAAAGAAAATTACTAAATATTTAATTGCTTCGGCTATTCTGCTTTTAATTATAAATGTGGCTTTAGATTTTTTTACAAAAAGAAAAAAAGATTTAAATACAGAACATGAATTTTCCTGTCGTCAGCTCGATTCAATTTTTTATAATGTATTAAATGATTTTGGAATCGAATCAGAATGGATATCTTCTGAAAAAATTAAAATTCCTGATGAAGACTCTATTGAAAAAAAAATTGTTGTAAAGCTTCCTGCAGATTTACCAATTCCTCTGATTATCCGGGATTTTCATAAAAAAATTGAAAATGATATTACAAGTTTTGTATCCGAAGAAAAAAAATTTTTTGGCACAACGGAAATAAGAATCTATTCAAATGAATATCTCAAACAATTAATTCAATTAATTCCCGATAAACAAGTAGTAAGAAAGAGAAATGAACTTTGTTTTATTATCTCAGATGCATTTGATTTGAGCGAAAAAGATTTTAATTCTTTCCTGTCAATTCCTTATCCATTTTCTACAGTAGTTATTCCCGATGAAGATATAATTCTGAAAGCAAACGAGCTTAAAAATTATTCAAAAGAATTTATTGTTTTATTAAACGATGATGTTGTTGATATGCCCTTCAAGCTGAATCCAAAATCACATAAATACATTTTGAAAAATTCTGTTAAAAATATTGTGGTCTCTTTTAGCAATGCTCAGCTTTTTGTTGTTGATGAAACTTCGGAATTATATAATTCTACCACATTTAATTTTATTAAAGATGAATTCAAAAAAAGAAAAATTAATTTGCTTAATCTCTCAGAGTTCATTCATCTGAACTCTGAAGATGAAAATGAACTTATATCAAAATTCAGATTTTATGCTGAAGATAAAAGTGAGAGTGATAAAAATAAATTACCAAATCAATCTGGATTGCCAAATCAAAAAATATTCTTCTTGACTTATGAAAATTTTCTTAAGATAAAAAATGAATTTGACAGAATGAGGAAGAAAGGGAATAAAATTATTCCGCTTTCAGCAACTTATCTTGTTAAAAATAATTTGAAATAGAAATTATAAATTCTGCTTCTCGATTAAATTTCCATAAATATCAAGTTCAATTAATTCGTTTGTTATCTTTTTTAGCTGTGGCAAAATTTTATTTTTATCACCAACAACAAGAATAGTTAATTCATCAAGGTGAATATTCTTTCTTGCTGCATTGATAATTTCTTCCTCTGTCACGGATTCAATATTGTGTATATATTCATTGTAGTAATTTAAGGGTAGATTATGAATTAATAGCAAAGCAATGCTTTGTGCAAGCTGTGTATAAGATTCAAAATTTGAAGGGAAATGTTTTATTAAAAATGATTTTGCAAGATTAATTTCTTCTTTTGTAATATTTTGTTTTATGTTGTTTAGTTCAAATAAAATTTCTGAAATTGATTCCCCTACATTTTCTATGTTAACTGCTGTAGAAATTTCAAAATATCCGGCATTTTGATAATAATTAAATGATGAATGAGCTCCGTAGGTAAACCCTTTTCTTTCTCTTAGATTGAGATTAATTCTGCTGAAAAATTCTCCGCCAAGAATTGAATTCATTAATTTATTTGCAAAATAATCTGGCGACTTTCTCAATCCATCAAGATGACCAATTCTGATTTCTCCCTGTGCAGAATTTTCTTTATGAATTATAAAATATTTTGTAACGGATTTTTCGGGAAGTTTTAATTCTGCTTCTGGAATAAGAATTTTATTTGATGTAAAATATTTATCAATCAGATTTGATATTTCGTTCTGCGATAAACAGCCAGCTGCAATAAATTTCTTTTTAGAGTTTTTAATGTATTTAACATAGAAATCTTTTACATCATCAAGTGTAATGTTGTTAACTGTCTGTTCATAGCCAATTGAAGGATAAGAGTAATAACAATCTTGAAATATTTGTTTATCAAATGCAGTAGATGCAATGTATGAAGGTTCATCTTTAAGTTGTTTTATTTTGTCTAAAAGTTTTTTCTTTTCTCGTTGAAAATCTTTTTCTTCATAATGCGGCTCATCTAAAATTATTGAAAGAAGCTCGAGTGAACGCTCAAAATTTTCTTTTAGTGATAAAATAGAAAATGAAAATGTATCGTGATTGACAGTAATACTGAAAATGGTTCCAAGTTTTTCAAATTCATTGCTTAATTGAAATGCATCATATTTCCCAGCTCCTTCATCAATCATAAAAGATGTAAGAAGAGCAAGACCTTTTTGATTTTCGTTATCAAATTTACTTCCGCTGAAAAGAACAATACTAAAACTTACAATTGGAAGCTTTTCTTTGCGGGTATAAAATATTTCGTGTCCTTTTGATGAAGTAAAATAATTAATCTTAGGTATTTCAAATGAAATGTTTTCTGAAGGTAAAGGTACTTTTGTTCTATCTATCATTTTATTAACTCTTTTTTTGGAATTATGTGTAATTCAACATAAGGGTTTTGTAAAAATTTTTTTGCTGCATCAATAACATCTTCCTTTGTTACTTTTTCATAACGATTTAAATCGAACATGAAAGAATCTGGTTCATTCAAATAAAAATTATAATGATTGATATGGTCAACAATAACATCCAGCTTTTGAAGTGAATAGATATAATGAGATTTTATGCTGTTCTTCGACCTTATTAATTCTTCATCTGATATTCCATTTTTAATAAGCAAATCAATTTGCTCAAAAATTTCTTTTTTGATTTCATCAAGTGATATTTCGGGTTTAGCAGTGGAAATTATTAAGAACATGCCAGCATATTTGCCTGAGTACTGAAACGAGCTGACATCCTGTGCAATTTGCTTATCATATACAAGAGACTTTGTTAGCCTTGAATTTTTTGCTGAAGTTAAAATATCTGAAAGTATATCAAGCGAAGCATCATAATATCCAAAAATTTTATCTGAGTGCCATGCAAAATAGATTCTTGGCAGCTGAACATTATCTTCATGAATAACTTTTTTTGAATCATCTAATTTTTCATCTGGAGCATTTACAGAAGGAATTGAATTGCTTGATGGAATTTCTCCAAAATATTTTTCTACTAATTTAATTGCATTATCAAAATCAAAATTTCCGCCTATTACAAGTGTTGCATTGTTTGGATTGTAATAAGTTTTGAAAAAATTTATCACATCATCAAGTTGAAAATTTTTTATGTCTTCCATCCAGCCGATTGTAGGCCATGAATAAGGATGGTTTGATGAAAACAAGTTCGAAAGAAGAATTTCCCATGCAAGTCCATAAGGTTGATTTTCATATCTCTGCCTTCTTTCATTCATAACAACATCTTTTTGATTATTTAATTTTTCTTCTGTTAATGCCGGCAGTAAAAATCCCATTCTATCTGACTCTAACCATAATGCTAATTCAAGATAGTTCGATGGGAGAGTTTCATAATAATTTGTTCTATCAAAAGAAGTAGAACCATTAAGTGAACCTCCAGCTTCTTGAATTAATCTGAAGTGTTCACCTTTAGGAATATTTTGAGAACCTTGAAACATCATGTGCTCAAACAAATGAGCAAAGCCGGTTTTTCCTTTAGATTCATTTGCAGAACCAACACGATACCAGATATTAACTGCAACAATAGGCAGACTTTTATCCTGATATAAAATTACTTCCAAACCATTGGCAAGTTTATGTTTTTCATAATTTATTTTGAGAAGTTCTTCATTCATGTTTTTACTTATTTTCTTTTAAAATGAATTCAATTCTTTCAAGTTTTCCATCAATATTTGAACGTGGCTGAATGTTGAATATTTTACAGAGTAATGGATATAAATCAATATTCCATAAAGTACCTGTTCTATAATTTTTTTTGAATTGCGGACCGATAGCAAGAAAAATTCCATGCATATCAATCTGATTATTGTCATAACCGTGATTGGCTTTAGTTGTGTTTAACCAATCAGATTTTGAATTACGAATTAATGACCAGCCTAAATCTGCAATAACAATTATTGAAAATATAAAAGGATGTTTGTTGTAATGATAATATTCAGGCATTTCTTCTTTCAAATATACTTTGTAATGATTCTCATTTTTTTTGAGAATATCATAAACATCGTTGAAGTATTGCTTAGGTGGTTCAATCATCATAACCGGACCGTCATCTTCAAATCTGCAATTATAATTTTCTAAAAGTTTTTCAATGTTAATGGATTTCTCTTTGGAAATGTCAGTCATACCATGGTCAGAAACAATAATAATATTAATGCTGTCGAGCATATTAATATTTTTTAGTTCATTCAGTAGATAACCTGTTACAGTATCAAGATGTTTAATTGCATTATTTAACTCAGTTGAATTTGTTCCGTAGTCGTGAGCATAAGTATCAGTTTCATGAAAATATAGAGTCATGAAATGTGGTCTTTCATCTGCAGGCATTTTAAGCCAGTCTATTATTCCTTTAATTTTTTTCTGATAAGAACGATAATGGTCATAATGTTCGTAATAAGAAGGATGTCTGTAAGGAATTCTAATTTCAGAGCCGGGCCAAAAATAGCTTGCGGTTTTAATACCATTTCTTTCAGCTGTTTCCCAAAAAGCTTCTCCAATATACCATTGTCCATCTCTAACAGCATTGGTATCTCCCATTCTATATCTTTTATTATTGAATGGGTTGATGAAACTATTGCTGATGATTCCGTGATTTTCTGGATACATACCAGTAATTAAGGAAATGTGATTTGGAAAAGTTTTGGAAGGGAATGCTGGTCTTAAAGAAATAGCTGAAACTCCTTCATTTCGGATATTTTCGAGATTTGGAGTAATGCCACGATTCAAATAATCCCATCGGAAGCCATCGAATGATATTAAAATGACATATGGTTTCTGAGCAAAAATGGAAATTTGGAATAAAATTAAAATTAGAAAAAACTTATAAATTAATTTTTTCATATTATTGCCATTATTTTGATATTACAAATATAGTTAAGTTAAAATTCAACGCATAAGGAAGAATTAAAAGTTCAAAAAAAGAAATAAAATCCTTTTGCTATTAAAAGTATTTTCCTATTTTCTGTAAGGAAAAATATCTTAATTAGGATTTTGTCATTGTCAGAGTATTAAAAAATTATTAACTCTGAATTAAAACTTGTATATGAAATTAAATCCCATCATATTTAGCCGCATGAAAAAAATTTTTATCTGCACAAATAACCTATATCTTATATTAAAAAATCTACAAACAAATGAGGAGTGTATATGAAAAAAATTCAACAACTAATTTCTTTACTAATTCTATTTTTGCTTATAACGGGAACGTCTCTGTGGGCACAGGGCGTTACGTCGGCAGCTCTAAATGGTAAAGTTGTTGACCAAAACGGAAATCCTTTGCCAGGAGCTAATATCATAGCTGTTCACCAGCCATCAGGAACTCAGTATGGAACTACTTCAAGAGAAGATGGAAGATATAATCTACTTGGCTTGAGAGTAGGAGGTCCATATAAAGTAACAGTTTCTTATGTTGGATACACTACTCAAGTAGAAGAAGGTTTTTCACTTGAATTAGGTCAAAATTTAAGAATTGATTTTAAACTGCCAGAACAAGCAGTTGAACTAAGCGGTGTTACAGTAACAGCAGAAAAAGGAGCTATTTTAAGCCAGGCAAGAACTGGTGCAGCTCAAACAGTTACTCCTCGTGCTATTGAAGCTATGCCAACCGTCAGCAGAAGTTTTCAAAGTTTTGCAAAACTATCACCTTTATTTTCAGGTACAGATTTAGGTGCTGCTGGAAGAACAAGTCGTTATAACAACATTCAAATTGATGGAACTCAGTATAATGACTTATTTGGACTGGGCAGCACAGGAACTCCAGGCGGACAAACATTTACAAATCCAATAAGCTTGGATGCTATTAGTGAATTTCAAGTAGTTATTGCTCCTTATGATGTTCGCCAAAGCGGATTTACCGGTGGTGGAATTAATGCAATTACAAGAAGTGGAACTAATAATTTTTCCGGTTCAGTATATTTCTATGGAAGAAATCAAGATTTAGTTGGTAAATACAAAGTTAATGGAGTAACTTCTAAGGCAGTAGATGAATTCAAAGATTATCAGTATGGCTTTAGAGTTGGTGGACCAATTTTAAGAGATAAATTATTCTTCTTCGTCAATGGTGAATTAACTGCTTATGATAATCCTGCACCAAACATTTCATTAATAAGTGGATATGGTGGAAAAACTCCAGCAGAATTAAAAGCCCTTGCCGACCAAGTTAAAGCAGCTCTTGCTTCAAAAGGTTTTAATGCTGGAACCTATAATGATGTTACACTTCATCAACCAAGTACAAAATTATTCTTAAGATTTGACTATAACCTTGCATCAAATCATAAATTGACATTAAGACATAATTTTGTTGATGCATCAGCAGATAAATTTTATAATTTCCGTCAAGTAAATACTTTGTTGTTTGATACACAGCCATACAAAATGAGCAATACAACCAATTCTACTGTATTAATTTTGAACAGCACTTTTGGAAATACGATGTCGAATGAATTGATTGCTGGTTACACAATGATACGTGATAAAAGAAAAGGTATTTCAGCAGATGCACCTGAAGTTTTAATTAAAGAATTAAATGGCACATTTAGTTTTTATGCTGGTCCGGATAGATTTTCATCTGCAAATAGATTAGATCAAGACATTTTTGAATTAACAGACAACTTCAACATTTTTGCCGGCGACCACACATTTACAATTGGTACTCATAATGAATTTTTCAAGTTCTCTAACTTATTTGCTCGTTCAGCATTTGGTTATTATGAATACAACAGCTTAGCTGATTTCATTGCAGATAAAGTATCATTCTATCAAAGAGTTTATTCAAGAAAAGGAGACCCAAGAGATCCTAAGGCAATTCCAGCAGCAGAATTTTCTGTTCTTCAGTTTGGCTTCTATGTTCAGGATGAATGGACAGTATCACCAAGATTAAAATTGAATTATGGTTTAAGAATTGATGTTCCAGTATTCCCTGATACTCCAGATGAAAATCCATTAGTTCCACAATACTTCCCAGATTATAAAACTAACAGAGTTCCAAGCGGAAATTTACTCTGGTCACCTCGCATTGGATTTAACTGGGATGCATCGGGTGACAGAACTACTCAGGTTCGTGGTGGTTTAGGTGTATTTACTGGCCGTATTCCTTATGTATGGATGTCAAATAATTTTGGTAATGCTGGAACATTTACAGCAGAAGTTAGAAATCAAGGAACAGGTTTGCAATTCAGAGCTGACCCATATAATCAATACATTGCAGGCGATCCAGGCACAGGCTCTGCAAGATTACAGTCAGAAATCGATTTGGTAGATCCAGATTTGAAACTCCCTCAACTCTTAAGATTTAATGTTGGAGTTGACCAACAATTACCATTAGGCTTTATTGGTACATTTGAAGTTCTCTATTCAAAGAACCTTAATGAAATGCTTTATAGAAAAGTTAATTTGAATCCACCTATAGCAAACATTTCAATTATTGGAACTGGTCTTGATGGTCGTCCAATTTATGGTGGAACAAATTCTGGCGGTGGAAATTTCTTTGATGTTCTCGAATTATACAACACAAGTTCTGGTTATCAATATAACTTAGTATTCCAGATTCAAAGAAATGTTGCACGAGGTTTTTCAGTTAATGCTGGTTATACATATGGACAGGCAAAAGATAAAAACAGCTTGAATTCATCTCAAGCTCAATCACAAATGAGATATAATCCAATTGATATTGACCCGAACAGTCCAAAGTTAACTACATCTCAATGGGAAATTGAACATCGTGTATTTGCTTCTGTTTCTTATACAGAAGAATTTTTCAAAAATGCTCCAACAACAATTTCATTATTCTATAATGGTCAAAGCGGTTCTCCTTATTCATACATTGTTTACGGCGATTTGAATAATGATGGATTTGACCAGAATGATTTGTTCTATATTCCAAGAAACAAATCCGAAATTTTACTCGGTACTATTTCCAATAAACAATATGTGCCAGCAAGCAGTAAGATGTATGAAGATTTAGAAGCATTCATTAAAAATGATGACTACTTAAATGCAAATCGCGGTAAAATTGCAGAAAGAAATGGTGCAAAAGAACCATGGCAGCAATATTTAGATTTAAGAGTAACTCAAGATATTCCTGATTTATGGGGTCTGGGAAGATTCCAGTTGTCAGTTGATATTCTTAATGTTCTTAATTTAATCAACAGCGATTGGGGCAAAGTTGAATCAGTTGGAAGTTCAACTTATCGAATTGTTACTTATCAGGGAAGAGTTGATGCAAATGGAAATGTTAATTCAAACGCTGCATTAAATACAAGACCAGTCTTTACATTCTCCAAGCCAAACAACAACAAAGCTGCTCAAATTAGTGATATGGCATCTCGTTGGAGAATGCAGATTGGATTGAGATATAGTTTTTAATATGTGAAGCTTAACAACAAGAGCCTTCAGAATTTCTGAAGGCTCTTTTTTTATGTGCAGTAAATTTTTTTTAATTTATTTATAATTTGTAAACTGAACAGGAAAATCCAAATCAGCATCTTTAATTAATTTTATTACAGCTTGAAGGTCATCAATTTTTGGTGAAGTAACTCTAATTTGTTCATCCTGAATTTGAGCATTCACTTTTATCTTGCTATCTTTAATCATCTTTGTTATAAGTTTAGCATTGTCTTTTGAAATACCATGCTGCAAAGTTATTATTTGTTTAATTCTTCCTCCTGCTGCAGGTTCTGGTTCATTTAATTTCATTGCTTTGATTGATAATCCTCTTTTTATAAATTTTGATTGAAGAATATCAATTGTTTGTTTCCTTGAGTAATCATCTTTTGTGTTAAGAGTTATGATTTTTTCTTTTTTGTTAAGAATTAATTCTGTTTTAGAATCTTTTAAATCGTAACGCTGCTGTATTTCTTTTAAGGCTTGATTAATAGCATTATCAACTTCTTGAAAGTTAATTTCTGAAACTATGTCGAAAGAGTGATTCGATGGCATTGAAATACTCCTGATTAATTTGTAGTTAATTGAAAAACTAAGCTCAAATAAAATAAGACAAAAATTTTTTATTTTAGAAAAAAAATCTTTGATATTAAATAATTAATAACTTATATTTCACACGTGTAAGAGGGTCTCTGTAGATTTCTGGTTCCCTTATTAAAAAAATAATGATTGCAAGTAATTGCAATAGATTATATATATGAAGCAATTACTCATAAGGGCAATAATTTTTTTACTTCTTTTGTACTCATTTGCTTTAGGTAAATTTAATCCTGAAGGTAAAATTACTGCTTTGTTATCTCAAAAAGGTTTTGAGAATTTATATGTAAGAATAGATTCCTCAAAACTTTTAATCTTGCTTGAAAATCGCACTTACAGATACAATGTTGAAGCATTAAGAAATGTAATGAATTTGTTATCAGAATTTAATGAGATTAAAATGATTGAGTTAATTGTTATGCAGAATAAAGTGCCTCTTATTTCCTTACAGTATAGTAATGAAGATTATCGGAGATACAAAGAAGGGATTATTGACAAAAAAACATTTGAAGAAGGAGTAACTGCATCTTACTATATTAAAAAAGAATTGCAAGAAGAAAAATTTTTATTAGAAAACGAATCTGACTTTAAAATTGATTTAATATTTAATCCAGGTTTCAAGGGACAGTTTGGTGATTACTCTAATCCAGTTAGAGCTCAAGTAAATTTTATTCCTGAAATTAATACAACATTCTGGAAGGGCATGAACATAGTTACACAAATATTAGTCCCGATTTATAATGAATTTCCCGGAGAAGGTGATTACGTTCGACCTGGAATAATTTCATTAAATCAAAATTTTAGATTACCAGAGAATTTTTTTCTATCATCTTCTCTTGGTTATTTCACAGAAAACAGATATGGATTTGACTTATCTATCAAAAAAATTTTTTATGATGGAAATTTAACAGCTGGTATAAACTCAGGTTACACTGGTTACCTGTCTTTCATGAACAAAAAAATTTTTTATTCGGATTTATATTTATGGACTATCAACATGAATATTGAATACAGAATTAATAAATATGATTTAACATTGGCTTTGACCGCAGGCAAGTTTTTATATGGCGATAAAAGTGTGAGATTTGATGTAAGCAGACAATTTGGTGAAATAGAAATAGGATTTTTTGTAGTGCGTTCAGATAGTAAACATTCAAATGGTGGTTTTAATTTCAGTATTCCATTGTTTCCTTCTTCATATAGTATCCCCTCAGCTATTAGATTGCGTACTGCAGAATCTTTTAGATGGGAGTACAGAGTAAAAGGTGAAATTCCTGCTATGATAGGCGTAATGTATAATACAGGAAATTCATTCTACAGAACATTAAAAAAATATAATCCTAATTTTTTATTAAAAAGAATTAACAATTAATTATTCATAACATAAAAGGAGTACTGTATGTTAACAAAAAACAAACGATTAACAAGTTATCTTGTTATAATCAGTTTTATTCTTTTAGGTACAATATTTATCAGCTGTGAAAGTACCAAAACAGCACCAATTGTACCACCTCCACCAACGGAAGTAACCCCACCAGCACCATTAGTATTAAAAGGTTATGTTAAAGATGCAGTTAGTCTGGCTGCTATCCAGAGTGCAACCGTTCTACTTAAAAATGAAGCTGGGGATATTCTAACAACACTTGCAACAGATGCATCGGGCAAATATGAATATGATTTGTCTAATGTTCCTGGAGCTAAATTAACTGTTGGGGTATCAGCTGCTTCATATACCTCAAAAAATGTTGTAGCTTTGATTAATAAGGCTAATAATACATCAAGTGTTCCTGTGGCATATCTTATGAAAATTTCAGGTACAACTCAAAATGTAATTGCTGCCAGTGGTGGTCAAATATCAAATAGTTCTTCAGAGTCTGTAGCAGGCAAATCTGTAACATTGCAAATACCAGCTAATGCATTATCGCAAAATACTTCAATTACTGTTTCTTCAATATCAACAAATAATACTATACCTTTTGCTGCTGCATTAAATAAAATGATTTCATCAGCTGCTAATTTTGAACCAACTGGACTTACATTTTTACAACCTGTTACAGTATCATTTCCATTACCATATACAACAACTCCAGGAAAACAGCTTACATTATACAGACTTAATCCTAACACATTGCTATGGGAAAATAAAGGAACAGCAATTGTAGATGCAGATGGCAAATCAGCTTCAGCACAAATTACTGGTTTTTCAACATGGTCCATTGCAGAAAATGGAACATTTACTCAAACAGCATTTAGTGATAATCAGCCAGATGCTTCCGAACAAGTTGTCTCAAAAGACCAAACTATTCAACATTCATATACTCCTGTTATTAATATAATTCAAAAGACAGGTGATTTAAGTGATGCATGGATTAGAAATGTTATTGGCAGTCTTGATATAACATCAGCTTATGATTTTAGAATAAATAATCAAGGAGTAATACAGCCTGTTACAATTTCTTTTACTGCAACACCACAGCCCGATTTGCCAGCTGATTATAAAAAAGATGTAAATGGAGATGGAAAATTAGACCATTATAATCCTAACGCTCCAAATGAAAGAGGCACTTGGGTTTGGTCTGCTGTAGTTCAAAGATTTTTAGTTACTATATCAGGAACAATAACTGTGGGCGACCAATCAGCGCAGGTAACAGTTAATTTTAAAGTTTATAAAAAGATTCGAGACAACTGGACATGGGTTAAAAAGCATGATCAAGGTGTTGGCGGTTAAGATAATTTAGTTAACATTGTATCAAAAAATGGGATTGAACATTAAGATTAGTTTTTAATTTTATTCGTAATAAAATTTGTTCAATCCCTTTATAAAAAATTTTAGAATCAATGAATAAAAGAATTTCAATTGGTCATGTATGAGATAAATTAAAGATAAAGCAGGAAAGAATTATTATGCAATTTTCTATTGGTTTTGAATTAATTAAATATTTGTCGGGGTGGAGAGATTTGAACTCTCGACCTCTTCGTCCCGAACGAAGCGCGCTAACCGGGCTGCGCTACACCCCGTTTTATTCATGCAAAAGTTTTTTAGTCAAAATATTTTCTTACAAAAATATTGTTTTTAATTCTGATATGAAAATAAAACATTTATGATAAATAGGAGGGTAAGATGAAAAAAATTATTTTAATGATTATACCAATTCTTTTTATGACAATTACACTACAGGCTCAACTTGCAAAAAATAGCTGGACCCTTGGAGCTGGATTAACATATCCCCGTTTCGTTAATGTTAACATCACAGCAACAGATAAGAACTACGGTGGATTTTTATCACTCCAAAGAAATTTTACAGAACATGTTGGACTTCGTTTAACAGGCTCATATCTTCATCTCGAAGGTGAATGGGGAACTCCAGTTGTTACTTCTGAAACAAATGTGCTAATGGGAAACCTTGATGCATTATATTATATAGTTCCCTGTGAATCTGTTTCACCATATTTGTTTTTAGGAGGTGGGCTTGATTATCGTATGCTTACAAATAAAGCTACACCTACTTTGGATGATAATGCTTTAGTTGCGCAAATTAATGGTGGTGTTGGTTTAGAATGGGAATTGACTTCATGCTTGAAATTAATATCTGAAGCAAGTTATCATCTTGTTACTAATTCTGAATTTGACGGTGCTTTAGGTATTGGCGAAATAAATGGAAAAGATTCTTATATGACTGTTAAACTTGGTGTTCTCTATTACTTCTCTAAAGGTGAACCTTCCAAACTCTGTCAACTCTATTCGGGTTTAAGTGCAGAGGGTGCACCAAAAGTCGATTACGAAAGAATTGAAGAAATTGTTAAAAGATATATACCCAAAGAAGTTGTAAAAGAAGTTGTAGTTGAAAAGCCCGTAAAAGCTGAAGCAGCTAAAGCAGAAAAATGGGTTCTCGTTGGTGTTAATTTTGAATTCAATAGTGCTAAAATTACACCAGAATCTTATCCAATCCTTTTTGATGCTGCAAAAACTTTACTTGAAAATCCAAGCTTGAATGTCGAAATTCAAGGTTATACAGATAATATTGGTTCTGAAGAGTATAATAAAAAATTATCTCAAAAGAGAGCTGATGCTGTAAAAAATTATTTGATTTCAAAAGGTGTTAGTGCAAATAGACTTAAAGCTGTTGGATATGGAGAAGCAAATCCAATTGCTGATAATAAAACTGCTGAAGGCAGAGCAATGAATAGAAGAATAGAGTTTAAGATTCAGTAATTTTCAAATTGAAATGACTCTTTACTTTAAAGAGGCATTCTTATAAGTTTGTGTTAAAAATTATCCTTTAATTTTATCCAGAGAGATAAAAAGGAATGCTAATCATAAAATTATTAATCAAAGAATCCTCGGGGACGATAAGTCAACGAGGATTTTTTTTATATAGACAAGAGGAGAACTATGGATATTAAAGCAAAAATAGTTGATGAAGAAGGTCTGAACAGAACAATAACCCGTCTTACTCACGAAATTCTTGAAAGAAATAAAGGCTCAAGAAATATTGTATTAATCGGAATGAGAACAAGAGGAGAATTTATTGCAAATCGAATTAAATCAAAAATTAAAGAAATTGAAAATTATGAACCAAATTTTGGAATTCTTGATGTAACACTTTACCGCGACGATTTTAGAACAAGATTAAAACAACCAGAAGTTTCTGTAACAAATATTACTTTTGATATTAACGAAAAAGATGTAATACTTATTGATGATGTATTATATACAGGCAGAACAGTTCGTGCAGCTCTGGATGCTTTGATGGATTTAGGAAGACCAAACACTATTCAGCTTTGCGTTCTGGTTGACAGAGGTCATCGTGAACTGCCAATTAAAGCTGACTTTGTAGGAAAGAATATTCCAACTTCAATTGATGAAGAAGTTCGTGTTAGACTCAAAGAAATTGATGGAGAAGATGCTATTTATTTAGTAAATGTTCCAAATAAAAATTAAGAGAGAAAAATATGTCACTATCAAGCAGACATCTGTTAGGTTTGTATGGAGTTCCAAAAGAAGATATTCAATTAATTCTGGATACTGCAACAACATTTCGAGAAGTACTCGAAAGACCAATCAAAAAAGTTCCAACACTTCAAGGCAAAACAATTGTAAATCTATTTTATGAAAATTCAACTCGAACAAGAATTTCTTTTGAGCTTGCTCAAAAAAGATTATCGGCTGATACTATTAATTTCTCCACATCAACAAGCAGCACAAAAAAGGGGGAAACATTTAAAGATACTGTGAGAAATATTGAAGCAATGAAAGTTGATATGATTGTAGTAAGGCATCAATCTGCAGGTGTGCCTCAATTCTTAACAAGAATTACAAAAGCAAATATCATTAATGCTGGTGATGGTTTGCACGAACATCCCACACAGGCATTGCTCGATATGTATTCAATTAGAGAAAAATTTGGAACTCTGAAAGGATTAAATGTTTGTATTGTGGGAGACATTGCACACAGCAGAGTAGCAATGTCGAACATCTTTGGCTTAAAAACAATGGGAGCTAATGTTTCTGTATGTGGACCAACAACTATGATTCCTATGGGCATTGAATCTCTTGGGGTAAAAGTATTGCATGATATCAATAAAGCTATTGCGAATAATGATGTTCTGAATGTTCTCAGAATTCAACTTGAAAGAGATGCAGGAAGAAGAATTCCATCAACAAGAGAATACCATAATTATTTTGGAATTACTTCAGAAAGAATTGAAAAGAATAATAAAAATATTGTAATACTTCATCCGGGTCCAATAAATAGAGGTGTGGAACTTTCATCCGAAGTTGCAGATGGACCTTATCAAATAATTTTGGACCAGGTTACAAATGGAGTTGCCATTCGAATGGCGGTTCTATATTTACTCGGAACAATGGTAAATTAAAAAAGGTGAAAAATGAAAATTATACTAAAGCAGGTTATCCTTCTTAATCCTTATCAAAATCTTAATGAAAAAAATGATTTGTTAATTGAAGATGGAGTAATAAAAAAAATTGGAAATCTTACAGAAGAAGATTTTAGAGCATCACAAGTTTTTGACTTTGAAAATAAATATTGTGTGCCTGGATTTTTTGATATGCATGTTCATTTGAGAGAACCTGGGAGAGAAGATGAAGAAACAATTGAAACAGGATGTAATGCCGCTGCATCAGGAGGATTTACAGAAATTGCTTGTATGCCAAATACAAATCCTGCAATAGATTCTGCTGAAGTTGTAAGATATATAAAAGAAAAATCAAAAGACCATCTTGTTGAAGTCTACCCAATTGGAGCAGCCACACTTGAAAGGAAGGGAGAAGCATTGGCACCGATGTACGAACTTGTTGAAGCCGGTGCAGTTGCATTTTCTGATGATGGAAATGCTGTAAAATCTGCTGGTATATTGAGACATGCAATGGAATATGCAAGAATGTTAAATGTTCCAATCATAGAACATTGCGAAGATGAATCTTTAGCATGTGGATCAATGAATGAAGGAACTATGTCTACAATTCTTGGCTTGCCTGGAATTCCATCTGTAGCTGAAGATTTGATAGTCATAAGAGATATTTTAATGGCTGAATTTACAGGAGCAAAAATTCATATTGCACATATTAGTTCAAAAAATGCAGTTGAATTTGTTCGACAAGCTAAAAAGAAAAATATTCAGGTGACAGCAGAAGCAACGCCACATCATTTTACATTAACAGAAGAATCTCTCAAAACATACGACACAAATTTTAAAATGAGTCCTCCCCTTCGAACAATTGAAGATGTTAATGCAATAATTGAAGGATTAAAAGATGGAACGATTGATACCATTGCAAGCGACCATGCACCACATTCAATTGAAGAAAAAGAGATGGAATTTATTTATGCACCAAATGGCATTGTTGGATTGGAAACACAATTAGGCTTGGCATTAAGCGAACTTGTTCATAAAAAACATCTTACTTTATCACAATTAGTGGAAAAGTTTTCTATTAATCCAAGAAAAATTTTAAATATACCAATTCCATTAATAAAAGAAGGAGAAAGAGCAAATCTTACAATTTTTGATAAAGATTTAATCTGGACAGTTGACATCTCAAATTTTAAATCAAAGTCAAAAAACTCACCGTTTGATAAACGGCTCCTTACTGGAAAATCTATAGCAGTAATTAATAAAGGGAAAATGTTTTTTGAGGATAAATTTTTAACTATATAATAATTCTGAAATAATAATCATTAGTGTATAAGATTAAATACAAATCCTTATTCCTGAATTTATTTTTATAAAATTTTACTTCTTTATTTCTGGCACTTCAATTGACTAACTTTCTCCAACATTTATGGAGAAGAAAATGAAAACAATGAATTTATTTTTCTTAGTTATTATAACTGCAATACTTTCTGGGTGTGATATTAATGTCAATGAAAGATTTGATGATACTCCGCCATCACCTCCTACCAATATTAGAACTATAACGGGTGATAGACGAGTTGACATTTATTGGGACCGCAGTCCAGAACGAGATGTTGCTGGTTACAATGTTTATTATAGTTATTCTTACAATGGAAAATATACTTTGATTGGAAGCACGAGCGATAATTATTTTGTTGATGACGGCTGTGAAAATGGTGTTACTTATTATTACGCAGTAACTGCATATGACTACAACAATAATGAAAGTGAATTAAGCAAAGATATAGTTTATGATACTCCACGACCAGAAGGTTTTAATCAAGCAGTTTTTGATTACAATATTTCTCCTAATAACTCGGGTTATGATTTTAGTAATTATCAAGTAGTTGCTTACAATAGTGATAATGCAGATTTCTTTTTCGAAAATTATAATGGAAAGTATTATGTGACAGTTTGGGAAGATACTGATATTCAAGATATGGGCGAAACAAGAGATATTTATGATGTAAGTTATGCACCGCTTGATGGATGGGTTCCAAAAAAGTCAGGAGAAAATATTAAGTATACTGAAGCTATAATTGGCCATACATATGTTATCTGGACTTGGGATAATCATTATGCAAAAATTAGAATAAAAAATATAACAGGTGAAAGAATGGTTTTTGATTGGGCTTATCAGCTTGCTGAAGGAAATAGAGAACTAAAAAGAAGTGCAAATAACTTTAATAGAAATAATATGCCGCATAATGTTATTCATGAATGAAGTTTACCAGCTTTCAATTTCTCAAAAGCATATCCACAAAAAGGGATATGCTTTTTTATTTCATTTGATTTATTTTGTCGATGTTGATTATTGTTCCCCAAAATTAAAAAGGTATTGAATTGAAAAATATTATTGAAAAAGTTTTTTGTAATTCAATAATTCTTATTTTCACATTGTTAATATTACTTTCCGTAAAAGAAAATTATTCTCAGAATGTTAAACTTTCGGATGTAAATAAAATTTTTATTCATATTGAAGATGGCTTAAATAATAATGCTGTTGACAAATTCGCTGGTTACTTTTCAGAAAAAAATTTTATAAGTCTTAAGAACGGCAACTCTGGATATTTTAGTGCAAATCAATCATTCTATGTCATAAAAGATTTTTTAAGTATCTACAAACCAATTTCGTTTAAGCTCACAAATATTGTAACAGATTCTGTAAATCCATTTGCTTCCGGAATATTGAAGTATAATAATAATGGAATCAGGGGAACTGCAGTAGTTTTTATATCATTGCAATTGGTTAATAATCAATGGCGTATTTCACAAATCACAATTAACTAAGTTTTTAATGAGAATTTATCTGAAGAAAATTGGCACAAAAGGAATTAGTTTAATTTGTTTGGTTCTTCTGCTGCTTTTATCAGGAATCTTATTCCCGATTTATTTAATTAGATACAAAAACAATTGGGAAAGTCTTGTTGAAAATAAGATAAAAAGAAACGAAAGAATAATTCAAAACTCTTTTGATGAAAAAGTTCAATTCATTTTTGAAGAAGCAAAAGAAATTAAAAATGAAATTCGATTTTTATTTTTTAGTAATAAAAATGAAATTGAAGATGCAAGCAAGAATCATTTGCCTGCAATTATACAAATTTATGATGAACAAAAAAATTTACTATTCTGGAATTCCAAATCATTTCTTAATCTAACAGAATATTTGAGATTAGATTTTATAGATAAACCTTTCTTTTATGATAATGATTTGTTTGTTTATTTAACATTGATTGATACACTCAATATTCAAAACAGATTACATTTTATTACAGTTTATATTCCTGTTGAAAAAAAATATAATCTTGGGAAAGAGGAAAATTTTTCTAACTGGTCTACGTCTCTTTCTCAAATGCTAAATACAAATGTTGAGATAATTTATAACAATTATGAAAAAATTAAAAAAGATGGAAGATTTCATTCTTACAGTTTGATTAACAATCAAAGAAAAATTGCAACTGTAATTTTTGAAAAGCCTGCTGTTGATTTTATTCTGAATGAGACAAGCATCAGTTTCAAAACATTTCAACTGATTTTATTGCTGCTAATATTTTTAAACTTTATATGGATTTTATTCCCCCGTATAAAAAATCTTAAAAATAATCTTGCAAAATTTTTTTCTTATTCAGTAATAGCTGCTTCAATCAGATTATTATTATTTGTTTTTAACTTCCCCTCATCATATTTAAGAAATTCTCTAACAAATGCTTCATATTTTTCATCTACTTTTGCATTTGGAATTGTTCGTTCACCACTTGAATTTACAATCACCATAATTACAATTCTGATTATTGTTGCAACTGGATTTAATTATGCATTCAAGTTTTATCTCTCAAATAGAAGTAAGAGCTCATGGAAAATGTTTATTCCTTTGTGGCTGATATTTTCATTTTTAATTTTGCTTGTCTGGCGAGGATTGGGTGCATCACTTAGAAGTGTAATATTTGATTCGACTATACGTTACTTCAAAGAATTTAATCTTATTCCAGATGCACCAACTTTTTTGATGGACTTAAATATTTTACTTCTTGGAATATCTGCAATTTTATTTTCTTTGATTATGTTTCTTTTGCTCTTTTCTTTTAATCCGTTCAAGGGAAATAAAGATTTATCATTAAAATTATTTGGATTGTTATTTATTCTTTTGCAAATCTTCGGCTGGATATTTGATGCAGTTCAAAAACAACCTCAAGGTACTCCTGCCATCCGTGTAGTTTATATTAGCGTGCTTTTTATTCTTGCATATTTATTGTTATTCGAGAGTTTCAAAAAATTTCTTAAATACATTTATATATCATTTGGAGCGTCGATTGCAACCGTTAGTCTGCTTACATATTACAACTCTGAAATTGAAAAAGAATCATTAAAAACTACTGCACAGGATTTAACTCGCTCCAATCAAAATATTTATCAGTTCATGATTTATCAAACACTAAAGGAAATACAAAATAATGAAAATGTAATTGAAGCTTATGAACAGAATAAAAATATTTACTCGTTAGCTTTTATTATTTGGACTAAGAGCCTTCTTCACAATGAATCGATACCTTCATTTATTAATTTTTATGATGATGAAAAAAAATTGAAAGGGTATTTCTCATCATTTAGACGAGATTATTCTTTTCTTAAAAATCACTTAGAAGATTATGACACTACAAAAGATATTACAGTTAAAATACTGCCGAATATTTTTAGTGATAAAACTTTAATTACAGGAATAACTTCAATTAATAATGACAATAAATTTTTGGGTTATGTAGAAGTTGGTGCATTATATGAAGAGATTAATTTGAGATTTCAAAACATACCAGAATATTTCTTGGCTGAGCAGCAGGGAATATCTTCAGCAATAAATTTAGAAAGAGTTAAGATTTTTTATTTTCATGATGGAAAGATATCCAGAGAATACGGATCAATTCTTTTATCGCAAAATGATATTAAAAAATTTATCAATGCTGACTTTTCAAAATATAACGAAACATGGTTAAATATTTTCCTTGATAAAGAAAAATATCTTTTTTATGTGCTCAAGCTGAGTGATGACAAATCCAAAATACTGGCAGTTGGAAAAGAAGAAAAAGATTACACTTGGAGCTTATCAGATTTTTTCAAAGTATTTTTTATTCATTCTGTTATTATACTTTTATCAATATTAATTGCTGCTCTGTGGAATTATAAATTATTGTTAAAATTTTTCCAGAGTTATAGAATAAAGATTGCAGCAGCTTTTGTAATCGTTGCAATTGTCCCATTAATAATTTTTTCTGTTTACTTTAAGAATATCTCTCAGATTAATAATGAGGAAATTAATTATAATCGTTTATTCAAATTATCCGAACAGTTAAGAAATTATTTCTATTCTTATGAAAAAAATAATTTGAAAGATAATCTTCTGATATTTTCTAAAGCATCAGTAGATTTGGGATTGAAGTTCACAGTATATCGCGATAAGTATTTCAAATTCAGTACTAATGAAAATTTATATCAATCAAAATTATTTTCCTTGGTTCTTCCTGCAAAAGTTTATGATGATTTAAGAAACAAAGGTTTTGATAGAGCATTTGTTAAAAATGAATTTGAGAATAAAAATTATAATTCACTTTATTTTAAAATTACCTTTTCTGGGGAGGAATACATTATTGAATTAAATGATTTATTTAATGATTTGGGGAATTCTACATCTGATAGAGATATTAATGTTTTCATGTTTGGAATAATTTCTCTTGCAATAATTATGTTGATAATTTTTAGTACAATATTAGCAAATCAAATTTCACTGCCTGTACGAAAATTAACCATGGCTATGCGTTCAATTGGAATTGGAGACTTAAATGTTGAAGTAAAAGGAAAATATTCAGGTGAGATTTATGAACTTGCCAACGGTTTTAATAAAATGGTTGAGCAGCTGAAGAAAAGTCAAATAGAACTCGCAAGAATTGAAAGAGAAGCTGCATGGAGAGAAATGGCTAAACAGGTTGCGCACGAAATTAAAAATCCTCTTACTCCAATGAAATTGTCAATACAGCAATTAATTGCTGCATATAAAGACAAATCACCAAAATTTGATGATATATTCCATAAAGTTACTTCAACAATTATCAATCAGATTGAAGTATTAAAAAATATTGCAACAGAGTTTTCCAACTTTGCACGAATGCCAAAATTAAATGTTGAAAAAATTGATGTGAGAAAGGTAATCGAAGAATCAATAAATTTATTTGCAGATGAAAAATTAAAAATAAAATATGTTCAGGAAGGAGATATATTTGTAAATGCAGACCGTGACCATTTAAGCAGAACTATAATTAATCTTATTCGTAATTCAATGCAGGCTGATGCAAAAAATATTTTGATAACAGCAGAAATGGAAGCAGGATTTTGTCAACTACGAATTTCGGATGATGGAACTGGAATACCAGAAGAATATTTTGAAAAAGTATTTGAAGAAAACTTTACTACTAAAAAGCAGGGAATGGGATTGGGTTTGAGTATGGCAAAAAAATTTCTCGAAAGCATTAATGGCAGCATTGAAATTGAAAAATCATCAAAAGATGGAACAACATTTTTAATAAAGATTCCAATTGCATAATTATGCTAACACAATATCAACAAGAAGCACTTGATTATAAAAGCCACATTTTGTTATCAGCAAATGCTGGCTCGGGCAAAACTTTTGTTCTTGCAAAAAGATTTGTCAATATTTTGCTTGATGATGATGTTCAACTTGAAAACCTTGTTGCAATTACTTTTACTGATAAAGCTGCAGGCGAGCTTAATAAAAAAATTGCTAATGAAATTGAAGAACGAATTAAGAATGAGAGTAATGACAACAAAAGAAAAAAATTAGAAAGTATTCGACGTCAGCTTGTATCAGCTAATATTTCAACAATTCATTCATTCTGTGTTAATGTGCTAAGAGAGTTTGCTCCAGAAGCTGGAATAGATGTTAACTTTAATCCCATCGATCAGATTACTGCTGATGAGCTATTGGAATTATCAATAGACGAATCATTGAATAATCTAATTTTAGATAAGAATTATCAAGATAAATTAAAGTATTTAATTAGGTTCTTTGGCTCTAAAAAATTAGTTGCTCAACATCTTAAAACCGCAGTTGCATCAAGAAAAATTGTAGAACAACATCTAAAAGATTTATATTCAAAAACAGAAAATGAAATAGCAAATTACTTCAACAAAAAATTTGAAGAGTTGTTTTATCTGTTGTTCAACGAAAAAATTGAAGACTTAATAAATGCAGTAAGAATAATCAACAATGCAGCCACAGAGCAGAATGAAAATTGTCAAATTGCAATAAATGTTATCGAATTATTATCAAAATATTCTTCTTCTAAATCGATAATAGAAAAAATTACTCTTATAAAATTAATTGGCGAAAATGTATTAACAACAGGAAATAACCAAACTATAAGAAAAACTGGATATCTAAATAAAAATCGTGATGACTACAGTAAAGAAATAGAAACAGCAGAAGAATTATTTTCTGAGTTAAAAAGCTTTTATGATATCGAGATAGATGATAATCTCCATTTAGCACTTGCAAGATTCGGAAAGAATTTTGTTGATATTTATAATTACGTGTTTGAAATCTATTCTGAAAAGAAACGGCAGAGAGGCTATCTTGATTTTGAAGACATACTTTTATTTACACAAAATATCTTGAAACTTGATGATGTAAAATTATATCTGCAAAAAAAATATAAATACATAATGATTGATGAATATCAGGATACAAATGAACTTCAATACAAAATTTTCATGCCGATACTTGATGATTTAAAAACTGGAAATCTTTTTGTAGTAGGAGATGAAAAACAAAGTATCTACATGTTCAGAGATGCTGAGCTTGAAATATTTAATAGAACTAAAGAAGAAATTAAAGACAGTAAACCTGAAGGGAAATTGTTAAACCTTCCTCACAGTTTCCGAATGGCTCCTCAAATCATACTTTTTACTAATAAACTTTTTTCAGAATTACTTTCAAATCCAAATTCATTTTATAACGAAGTTGAATACAGTGAATTGATATGCACAAAAGATGAAACCGAGGATGGAACTGTAGAATTTATTTTTGCTGATTCATCAATTGGAATTTCAGAAGCAGAAATGGTTGCAAATAAAATTTTAGAAATTACTTCAGGTGAAAATAAAAAAGTGGAATACAGAGATATTGGCATTTTGTGCAGAAAGAGAGATTATTTTGAAGAACTCGAAAAAGAATTTATAAAAAAGAAAATTCCATATACAATTGTAGGCGGAAAAGGTTTTTATCAACAGCAAATTGTATTTGATATTTATAATTATCTCTCATTTCTAATAAATCAAAATGATGATGCAGCATTGATTGGTATACTGCGTTCGCCATTTTATACTATTTCTGATGCAGAACTGTATGATATTTCACTTGAAGAAGGTAAGAATTTTTTTGAAAAACTGATTAACAAGTCAAAACAAAATGAAAATTACAAAAGAATTGTAAATCAACTTCTCGTACATAAAGATATGGCTGTCAGCGCTGAACTTTATAGTTTGATACGACAAATTCTATTGGATACAAATTATTGGGCTGTCATAGCTTCAAAAAGAAATTCTGAACAGGAACTTGCTAATCTCAATAAATTGATTACACTTGCAAGAAGTTTTTCGAAAAAAAGTTTTAAGAACTTATATGATTTTGTTTTTGCATTGAAAAATTCTATAAAAGCAATTGAAGACGAAAGTCAAGCTCAAATTGTTAAAGATGAAGATGCAGTAAAATTATTAACAATTCATCAGGCAAAAGGACTTGAATATAAAGCAGTATTCATCTATGGAAGCAATGGTTATGCAAAAGATGATTTTGTCCGTACAAAAAGTATGAACATCGACAAAAATTTTGGTTTTCTTGTAAAAGTTCCATTGAATGATGATTATTACAATGGATATTACACACCTCCAGTAACTGCACTTTATAATCATATCAATTACAAAAAAAATATTGCAGAAATTAAAAGGTTGCTCTATGTAGCTGTAACAAGAGCGATGAATTATCTTTATATTAGTATAACACACAAAGAATTCAAACCGCAGCGCGATTCATTTTTTTATTTTATTAACAAAGGCTTAAAATTAGATTATTCAGCTGATGAAGTTGTGTTAAAAGATAAAGTTAAGTTTATGAAGAAAGAAGAAAGCAGATACAATTTTTATGATAAAGATTATAAAATGAAAATATCATTTACTAAAGAAATAAAACATGCTGAAAGATTTTTAAGGGAGGAAAAGAAAGAATTTATTAAAAATGAATTATTAATCCATAAAATTGCAGACCGTCCCAAAAAAGAAATAATATCTGCAACAAAAATATCAATGTATAATCAATGCCCTGTAAAATATGAACTTACTTACGAACTTGGATATACAACAATTTATGATATGATAAAAAAATACTGGAATCAGTATGAGTTTAATCTAAAAGAAGATGATGAAATTAAATTTTATTCTGATGTCAAAGGGAGAATAATTCACTCTGTATTAAAAGAAAATGCTGAAATTGATAATCTTGAATATGTGATTGAAAAAGTAATTGAAGAAGAATCAATCAATGAGCTGGAATTAAAGATTAAGCTGAAAGAAAAAATATTTGAGGAACTGAAAAAATTTTGTTCTTCAGATGAGTATAAATTTCTATTATCTTCTAAATCAAAAAATGAAATTGAAATTTACTGTGAAGAAGGGGAACATTATCTCTATGGAATTATTGATAAATTAATTTTTGAAAATGATAAACTGATAATCGTAGATTATAAAACAGATAGCATAAGAAAAGAAGAAATAAATAAAAGAGCTGAAGAATACTTTATTCAACTAAAGTTTTATGCTTACATACTGAGCAAATATTTTTCAGATTATCATAAATTTACATTGAAAATAATTTTTATAAATTACCCTGATAAGTTAGTTCAACGAGAAATAAGCAAAGAAGAACTAAAATTATTTGGCAAAGAGCTGAATGAATTTATTAATAAAATTATCGAAGGAATTTTTCAACCAAATCTGAATCATTGCAGAAAATGTCATTTTGCTTTAGATGGAGAAAGATGCATAAAAAGTATTGCTTCAGAACTCTGATAAAATATTTTGCAATTATTTCCATTGCTTTTTTGTGGACATCATGTTCAACCTGCAATTTCCCTCTTTATGAAATTCCACAGGATTGGAAAGATTTAGCAAGCAGGGATAGCGTTATTAAATTATATTCAAAGTACTTGAGCGGGAATAAAATTTTTTTGGATCCTGGGCATGGAGGAGAGGATAGAAAAAACAAAAGCAAAAATGGCGAAATTATAGAAGCAGATGTGAATCTGAAAGTTGCATTATACTTGAAAGATTATTTGGAAAAAGCAGGTGCAACTGTTTTAATGTCACGATACAAAGATGAAACAGTTCCACTAAAATTAAGACCAGAACTTGCAAACAACTTCAATGCAGATTTATTTATCAGTATTCATCATAATGCTCCTGCAAAATGGGAAGATGATTTTACGAATTATACTTCAACTTATTATCATGCTAAAGAAGAAGATTATGAATTTGAACCATGCGAAAAAGATTTGGCAAGATATATTCAGCGCGATTTATCGTATGTGATGGGAAATCCTGGTGGATTAGGTTCATTTGACGGTACTTATTCGGATTATAACATTTATCCTAACGAAGGATTTTATGTGTTAAGGAATACAAAAATGCCATCAGTTCTTGTTGAATGTGCATTTCATACAAGCAGATTGGAAATATTACGATTGAATGATGAAACATTTAATCAAATTCAAGCATGGGGAATATTCAGAGGAATTGCAAAATATTTCAAAGCTGGAATACCTCAAATTGAAATTCTTGCAGATAGTTTAACTTACCAACAAAATGTTTTAAAAATATCAGCAGCTTTGAAAGATACCTTTGGAATAAATCCAAAATTAATTTTGGTATACTTTGATAAAAAAGAAATTAATTATTCATTCGATAAGTTAAGCAGCATTTTATCTTTTTCAGTTGAAGCAGATAAAAATCAAGAACATTTACTAAGAATTATTTGTGCTAACAAAAATGGAAATCATTCACTGCCTTTTCATAGAAAAATAATAATTAATGAAAATAAGATTAACATTTATCCTTTAGAATAAATAAAAATAGCAGGAGAAAAAAATGAAAATTTATTCCAAGCAAGAGCTTAATAACTATTTTTTATCACTTACTTATGATGATATAAGTTTAATTCCAACAGAAATTTCTCAAGTAAGAACAAGGTCAAGCATCACTACAAAATCAAAATTTTTGGACATGGAATTATCACTGCCAATCATATCAAGTCCAATGGATACTGTAACAGGAGTTGAAATGGCAAAAGAATTGTCAAATCAAGGTTGCCTTGGTATAGTAAATCGTTTTGATTCATCGTTGAACGAAATATTTAATAATGGGAAAGTTGTGGAAGGAATCAAAGCTGTATCTATAAGCTTAAATGCCAGTGAAGAGTTAATAGAAAAGATTGCACAAAATAATTTAATCATATGCATAGATACTGCAAATGCTAACAATGCTTATGTACTTAAGAAGTGTGAAGAAATAAAATCAAAGTATAATGTAAAAGTAATTGTTGGGAATATTGCTTCAGGTTCAACATTGAGAGATATTTCAAATGCTGGAGCAGATGCAGTTAGAATTGGAATTGGTGGAGGCAGTGTTTGCACAACTTCAATACAAACAGGAATCGGGATTGGACAGATTTCTTCATTGCTCGATGTTTATTTTACAAGAGAAGAACAAAAAATTAAGATAGATTTAATTGCAGATGGAGGAATAAAAAATCCAGGTGATATTACTAAAGCATTAGCATGCGGCGCAGATGCTGTAATGCTTGGAAGGATGCTTGCTGGCACAAAAGAAACCCCTGGTGAAGTAATTAAATACAATGACCAGCTCTGGAAAAAATATCGCGGCTCTGCTTCTTTTGGAGTTAAAATGAAAAATGAATTTATTGAAGGTGAAGAAACATTGATTCCATATAAAGGAACAGTAAAAAATGTTATTAATGCAATTTCAGATGGATTGAGAAGTGCAATGAGTTATTTAAATTGTAACAGCATTGATGAATTAAAGAAAATAAATTCTTTTGCAGTCCTAAGCACAAGTTCTTATATAGAAAGATTACCAAGAAAATAACCAAGACTCGAAATTATATTTACTTTTTTCTGAATTTATAATTGAGTCTTAATGAATTAGTCACAACTGATACTGAACTTAGTGACATTGCTAAAGCAGCAAACATTGGATTCAATATTCCTAATGCTGCAAGTGGAATTAAAATTGTATTGTAGATGAATGCCCAGAACAAATTTTGCTTAATAGTTTTTATTGTTTTATGTGATAATTCAATTAATCTGACAACATGATTTAGGTTGCCTTTTATCAAAGTTATATCTGCTGTTTCAATTGCTACATCAGTTCCTGTTCCAATTGCAATGCTTACATCTGCCTGAGCAAGTGCTGGCGCATCGTTAATTCCATCTCCAATCATAGCAACAATATTTTTATTGCTTTGATATTGCTTGATAATATTTGCTTTTTCATCAGGCAATACCTCAGCTTTAAATTCTTTTACACCAACTTTTTTTGCAGTAATTTCTGCTGTTAATTTATTATCTCCAGTTAACATTACCGTGTAAATATTCATAGCATTTAATTTAGATATTGCTTCAACAGAAGTAGCTTTTATTTTGTCCTCAACTAAAATGAAACCTCTAAATAAATTATCAATTGCAACTGCAATAATTGTTTTGCCTTGATTTGATATTTCTTCATATTTAGTTTCGAAATGATTTAATTTAATGGAGAATTCTTTCATTAAATTTAATGTACCAATTACAATTGGTTTATTATTGACAATTCCGGCAATACCAAATCCAGAATAATTTGTAAATGTTTCTGGAGATGTGAAATTAATTTTTAATTCTTCGGCTTTCTTTACAATTGCTTTTGCAATTGGATGTTCAGATTTCGATTCAAGTGATGCAGCATAAAAGAGGAATTCATTATCATCAATATCATATGAAAATATTTCTGAAACTTCTGGTTTTCCTTCTGTAATGGTTCCTGTTTTGTCGAAAATAATAGTTGTTATTTTATGTGCTAGTTCTATTGCTTCACTGTTTTTGAATAAAATACCGTTAGCAGCACCAATTCCTGTCCCAACAATTATTGCGGTTGGAGTTGCAAGACCAAGTGCACATGGGCAGGCTACAATTAATACTGCAACAAAATTTATCAATGCATTGCTGAATGAGTGATTAGGAGAAAATATCAACCATCCGATTAGCGTAATAAGTGCAATACCAATCACTGAAGGTACAAACACACTTGCTATTTTATCAACTAATTTTTGAATTGGCGGCTTTGTTGCCTGAGCATTCTGAACTAATTTAATTATCTGTCCTAAAACAGAATTGTCACCAACTTGCGTAACTCTAAAATTGAATGTTCCGTTTATATTAATTGTGCCGCCAATAACTTTTGAATCAATATTTTTTTCAACAGGTATGCTTTCTCCTGTAATCATTGATTCATCAACAAAAGATTTTCCATTGATAATCACTCCATCTGCTGGAATTTTTTCTCCGGGTTTTATTACAACTATATCACCAATTTTCAAATCAGAAATCGGAATTTGAACTTCTACATTATTTCTTATCACCGTTGCAGATTTTGGTTTTAACTCAATTAATTTTTTAATTGCATCATTAGTTTTTCTCTTTGCTCTGTGTTCTAACAATTTACCCATCAAAATAAGTGTGATTATGACTGCAGCAGTATCAAAATAAACATGAGTTTCTTTTTGTGATGATATAAATAATTCAGGGAAAAGAGTTACTATGCTGCTATAGATGTAAGCTGAGCCCGTTCCAATTGCAACAAGAGAATTCATATCTGCTGCATAATGCTTTAGATTATTCAAAAATGCTTTGAAGAATCTTTTGCCTGAAATAAAAATTATTGGTGTGGTAAGAATCAGAAGAATTTTTTTAATCTGTTCTGAATTTAATGGAATGAGTTCGTTGAAAAATTTGTAATCCATAAACATATTGAGAAGAAAAACGGGAATGGTAAGAATTAAAGCGAGTGTAAATTCTTTTTTTAAATTGTTGTAATAATCATTTTCTGATTGAAGTAAATTATTTGCATCATCGTTTTGAGATTCGCTTACTTTTAAATTATAGCCGTATTCTTTTAATGCTTCGGAAATTTTTTGAAGATTTATTTCGTTGCTTTCAACTTCAAATCTTACACGTTCAGTGGCAAGATTTACGCTTACATTTTTTATTCCTTCAAAGCCGCTTATAATTTTTTCAACTCGAGCAACACAGCTTGCACATGTCATCCCTTCAACGGGTAAATCAAATGTTTTCATGACTAATTCTTTCTTACTTTGTAACCTGCATTTTCAATAGCTTTTTCAATTTCTTCTTCTTTTACTTTTGATTCATCGAATGTGATTTTAGCAAAACCAATTTTTACATCAAATGAATCAAGATTTAATTTTGATAATTCTTTTTGAACTGCCATTACACAATGCTGACAGCTCATTCCATCAATTATTAATTCTTTCGTTGTCATTGAATCCTCCATTTTTTCAATAGTGAAATTATGAAATGATGAGTAAGAAAGTTTATATATAACTAAAAAAATTTTATAAAATTTTTTGGTGATTATGAAATGACTTTATCCAGTGGTTTTCTGATGTTCTTTGTTATTTTTTTGAATTCACTTGCTGAAAGACCTGTAACTTTTTTGAATTGGTTTGATAAGTGCTGAACACTGCTGTAACCTAATTTGAAGGCAATTTCACTTAATGTAAGTTCATCATATTTTAATAATTCTTTTGCTCTTTCAATTTTTTGAAGAATAATGAACTGCTCAATAGTAATACTCTCAAGTGAAGAGAAAAGAGAACTTAAATAGTTGTAATCAAGCCCAATTTGTTCTTCAATTAGTTTTGAAAAATTTTTATTATTAATTAGAAAATCTTCGTCGTTATAAATTTTACTAATTATTATGTTCTTTATTTTCTCAACAATTTTTGCTTTCCTGTTTTCAAGGAGTTCAAAACCATTTTCTTCAAGAACTTTTTTGATTTTATTTAATTTATTTTTATCAATCTCAGTTGCAGTTTCAACTTCACCAAGAGAAATATTTTTTACTTTGACGCCAATTTTTTCTAACTCTTCTTTTACTACTTTAATGCACCGATTACAAACCATATTTTTTATGTAAAGAATTGTTGTCTCAGGTTTCATTTTTATCTTTATTATTCTTTTTTGTAACAGGGCTGTATAAATTTTTATCGTCTTCAGAATATTTGCTTAGAATATCGTAATCATTTTTATCATTGAAATCTTTTTTGCTCTTTTTGTTATTGTTATCTTTATTCATTCCACTATGAAGGTTGTTACGAGAATTACTATTTAGAATTTCTATCCGTTTACTTTTGTTATTTCTTTCATTAATTGGGTTGTTTTTAATTTCATTAATAATCTTTTTGTTTGATTGCAGATTCTGTTTTTTATTCATAGCAGCATCATTATTGACATTATAAGCACGAGCCGAATTAATTTTATAATTATCCTGTATTTTAACTGATTCAATTTTATTAGTATTTAATTCTTTTTGGGCATTTAATTTTTTTTCTGGTTCTTTCTTATTAACAATTTTAGAAATAATAATTGTTAGAATAGTTAATATGAAAGTTACTTCCAGAACTATGTAGATGATTGGTATTAATTCCATAAACAAAAAAATAATTGTTACTATTGTGGTGGGAAAAATAATGTTATAAATGATAAGTAAAAAATGAAAATTATTTTTTATGTGAGATTTAACAAAAAAAATAAAAACAGATTTTATAATATTTGATTACCTTGTAACTGGCATTATTTTGAGTTCAACTGATTCTTCATCATTGTCGGTGTAATAATTAAGTAAATTTATATTTGATTTATCTGGTTGATAAGTTGTGTATGAATATTGGTTTTCAAATTTTCTATTAATTTCTTTTTTATTCTGAGTTTCATTCTTTTTGAATAATGGATTAAAATTCATTATTTCAATTCTTGGTTTTGTATTGTAATATGTCGTTTTTTTAGAATCATAATTTTTATTGGTATTTTTTCTGTATTGAAGCTGAGAGTTAGATGCTTCGTTTTTGTTGACTTGGACAACATTGACAGCTGGATTTGGTTTGATTATTCTTTGCGGCATATTTAATTGATTCATCTTCTTTATCTCTTCTTCAATAACTGGATTTTTTTCAGCTTTAATTTTGTAGGATATGTAAGAAATAATAATTACAATCATCATTAATCCGAAGAAGAGAATTAAACTTGTATATATAATTGGCAGTAAGCTCATTTTTTTGTCCTTTCTTTTTTTAATTATAGGTTCAAAACATATACCAGAAATAATCCATTGATTTTAGCGGGAATTTAGATTTTATGAATGAATTATTAATCTAAAAAATAGAATCTGTTTTATTGTGAAACAGGAAGCAAGTCAATATGGTTATGTTAAATTGGATATAATTTTAAGATTTGATATTTTTTCAACTGCAATTTATAATTTAGAGGAAAAATGTTATGACAAAGGCAGATATTGTTGACAGGGTTGCTCTGGGAACAGGGCTTACAAAGCTTGAAACAGAAGCTATCATTGAAGGATTTCTGAACACTATCATTGAAGCACTTAAAGAAGGGAAAGGAATTGAAATAAGAGGATTTGGAAGTTATAGAGTCAAAAAGAAAAAAGCACGATATGCCAGAAATCCAAGAACAGGCGAAACCGTTTTTGTTGAAGAACATTATGTTCCTGTTTTTAAATTCTCTAAAGATTTTAAAACTGCAGTAAATAATGGAATGAAAGAAAAAAATTCTCTTAAATAACTTATGAGTGAAATGGATAAAAAAAATAGATGCTCAGTTTGTGGTGAGGCTGTTGAACCAGATTTTAATTTTTGTCCGAGTTGCGGAGCAAAAATTAGTGAAACGGTAAAGCAATCAAAACAAACAGAAAAAAAGCCCAAGCAAATTAATTTAAAACATGAATCAAAAATACAGGCAAAAAAATTTTCAACTACAAAAATTGTTTACATATTAATCTTTCTTGTTGTAATTGGAGCAGTTATAATTTATTCATCAGGAATTTTTGATAAACCTTCACAAGTTACAAAAACGAATAAGATGCCTGATGATGAAATTCATCGCGGTATAGACTTGCAAAGTATTCAAAAAATAAATCAGCTTGAAGAAGAACTAAAAGCAAATCCAGAAGATAAATCAAAATTGTTAACACTTGCTCATCTTTTGAATGATTCTGGTTTTAAAGAAAGAGCTATTGAAAAGTATAAAGAATACTTGAAAAGTGATTCAAAAAATTCTGATGTGCTTGTGGATATGGGTGTTTGTTATTATGAATTGGGAAATAATGAAGAAGCAATAAAATTAATGAAAGAAGCATTAAAGTATCAACCGAAGCATCAAATTGCGCATTTGAATTTAGGAATTATTTATCTTGCAAGCGGTAATCATGATGAAGCAATATCCTGGTGGAAAAAAGCTGTAGAAATAAATCCTGAAAATGAAATTGGAAAAAGAGCACAAGAGTTAATTAAATCACATTAAAAAGGAGAGAACTATGCCGTGTGGAAGAAAAAGAAAACGCCATAAAATGGCAACACACAAGCGCAAAAAAAGATTGCGCAAGAACAGACATAAAAAGAAATTAAGATAATCTAAAGCCATCTTAGCTCAGTTGGTAGAGCAGCGCATTCGTAATGCGCGGGCCGGGGGTTCGAGTCCCCCAGATGGCTCAATTAATTTCTCAACATGTAGACCTTATTGCTCGCCATTGTATATTCCTGATAATATAATTATTCATCCTTGCTAATTTCTCTTCTCAATTTTTAGTTAAAAAATTTATTTTCTTTCAAAAAAATTTCTTGACAATCCCATATAAAAACAGTTATTTTGCACCCAAGTGGGAAAAAGTGTTTAATAGTGGCAAATTTTGGGAATTACCATTATGTTCATGGGGAGTTTTAAATATTCTATTGATTCAAAGGGAAGAATTAGTATTCCTTTCAGATTTCGTAAGTATATCAATCCTGAAGCAGATGGGACATTTATTATGACTCGTGGATTATATAGGAATATTGATGTCTATCCACTTGATTTCTGGAAATCTGAAGTTTTGGTTCGAATTGATCAACTTGATGATTATATTCCTGAAGAAGCCACATTTAAAAGAATGCTTTTTGAATTATCTGCTGAAGATAAACTTGATTCTCAATCACGATTATTGATTCCAAAAAATCTTCTTGAATTTGCTGGTATTGAGAAAGAGGTTTTTATTCTTGGTCAAAATAAAAAATTTGAGCTCTGGAATCCTGACATTTATGAAGAATACAAAAAAGAAATTAATATTTCATATGCTGATTACTCAAGAAATATTATGCAATTAAAGAAGAAATGAATTTACATATACCTGTTCTCCTGAAGGAGAGCATAAATTTATTAATAACAAAAAAGGATGGAATTTATTTTGAAGGCACAGCAGGTTTTGGAGGACACTCAGAAGAAATTCTTAAAAATCTCAATCACAGGGGGAAATTAATTGCGACCGATAAAGATGAAATTGCTTTCAAACATTGTAAAGAAAAATTTCAATCTGATAAAAGATTCACAATTTATAATACAACATTTTCTAACATCGACATTATCTCAAAAATCGAGTTCATTGAAAAGTTTGACGGCATCTTTGTAGATCTTGGGGTTTCTTCTTTTCAGCTCGATAACATTGAATCGGGTTTTACATTTAGAGAAGATTCACCCCTTGATCTTAGGATGAATAAAAATGAAGGTATTACAGCTGCGGATGTTCTAAATAATTTATCTGAAAAAGAAATTGCAGAAATCCTTTTCAAGTTTGGAGAAGAGAAGAAATCGAGACTTATAGCTAAAAGAATTGTTGAAGCAAGAACCAAGCAAAAGTTTGAGACAACTTTTCAGTTGAAAGAAATTGTAGAAAAAATTGTTCCTCCAAATTATTTGCTTAAATCACTGTCGAGGGTATTTCAGGCTTTGCGAATTTATGTTAATAATGAATTGGATGAATTGAAATTGTTTTTGGATAAATCTATAAATCTGCTAAACAAGAACGGCAGAATTGTAGTATTGACTTATCATTCTTTGGAAGACAGGATTGTAAAAGAAAAATTTAAGTATGAAACTCTAAAATGTGTATGTCCACCTGGAACACCTGTATGTGTTTGTGGAAAAGAACAGCGTTTGAAATTAGTAAATTCAAAACCAATTGTTCCTTCAGAAGAAGAAATCAAAAAAAATAAAAGAGCAAGAAGCGCAAAATTAAGAGCAGCAGAAAGAATTTAATATGAAAATAGGTTCATTAAAAAATTTTATAATAATTGTTTTCATAACGGCTTGCTTACTTTTTATTCACGTTGCAACTGTTTCAGAAATCAAGAATATGAAAAAAGAAAAGATAAATAAAATTGACCAGCTCAATGAGAAACTAAACAGAATTGAAATGAAAATTGTAGAGCGTCAAAAATTGATGGCAGAAGATAGAATTATTTCAATTGCAAGAGATTCTCTTGGCTTGATATTACCAAATGAAAATTTAGAAACAATTAGAGTATCAAAAGAACAAATTAAACGAATCGAAAAATTAGTAAAAGAAAAATATGATTAACTATCGTGCACTGGTAATTCTTGGATTTTCGCTGATATTTTTTATTGCTCTAATTATAAAACTTTACACAATTCAGATAATTAATAATGAGTTTTATTCACTTAAGGCTCAAGCACAACAGAACAAACCTCAAGTTGCAAAAGCTGAAAGAGGTGTAATTAAAGATAGAAATGGTGAGATACTTTGTTTTACTCGAGATAATATTTCTTTTTATGTAGATACAAGAATGATGACTGAAAAAAGAGTTGATACAATTTCCAAAGTCTTTTCTAAAGTATTTGGGAAAAGTCAGGAATACTATAAAGATTTAATTGAAAATGGAGTAAGAAATGTTTGTCTTGAAAAAAAAGTTCCGATGGATAAAGCTTTGATTCTAAAAAAATTTGTAGTTGATGGACTTTATTATATCGAGGATTTCTCCAGAGTTTATCCTTATGGAAAATTGGCATCCCATATTTTAGGTTATGTTTATAGAGAATTAAATGGCGCAGCAGGTATAGAAAAAGTTTTTGATTCAACTTTAAGAGGAATTGATGGATACTTTGTATTTCAAAAAGATGTTCTGGGAAGAATAATTTCTCTGGATGAAAAAAATTCAAAGCCACCGAAGGCAGGAAAAAATATTATTCTGACAATAAATAAAACATATCAAAATATACTTGAAGAAGAATTGGAAAGAGGACTTCAAAAATATGAAGGGGAATCTGCTGTTGGAATAATTATGAATCCTAATACTGGAGAAATTTTGGCTCTTTCAAATGTTCCTGATTATGATCCGAACAAATACAATGATTATTCAATAGATGCTTTGCGAAATCGCGCAATTACGGATACTTATGAACCTGGCTCAACAATTAAAGCACTTGTTCTTTCTATTTTATTCGACCAAAATCTTGTTAGAGAAAATGAAGTAATTAATACAGAAAATGGTAAATATATTTTTCGAAATGTTAGAATTACAGATTCTCATCCTTTTAATAGCTTAACTGTAAGACAAATTCTTGAACAATCAAGTAATGTGGGAATGTCCAAATTGTCAACAAGAATATCTGATGAAATTTTTTATAAATACTTAAGAGACTATGGTTTCAGCAATTATACTTCGATTGAATTACCCGGTGAAGCTGATGGGACTTTGAAAATGCCTGTTAATTTTACTCCATACACAAAAGCTTTTATGTCATTTGGATATGAACTATCAGTAACACCATTACAAATGATTACAGCTTACAGTGCCTTAATTAATGGAGGCACGCTGATGAAACCTTTTCTTGTTAAAGCAATTACTGACAATAAAGACAGTTTAATAGAAGAAATAAAACCAGTTAAAATTAGAAATGTGATCAGCCGAAAAACATCTGATTTGATGAGAAACTTACTTGTAGGAGTTGTTGAACATGGAACAGGAACAGCAGCACAACTTGAAAATGTTTTGGTTGGCGGAAAAACAGGAACATCACAAAAATTAATTAATGGAAGTTACACAAATGCCAAACATAATTCTTCTTTTATTGGATTTTTCCCTGCAGATAATCCACAAATAATTTGTTTGATACTTGTTAATGCTCCTAAATTCGGAAAATACGGAGGTTTTGTTGCTGCCCCAATTTTTAAAAATGTTGCTAAAAGAATTCTCGATGCAGATGTGAATTTAGTTCCTGTAAGAAAAAAAATTAATCGAACAAATAATTTGATTGAGGAATTAATCACAAAAACAGAATCAAAATCTGAAGAAGAAAAAAGCTTTTTTAATCTGCCCAATAAAAAAGATAATAACAATGAAAGAAAAAAAATTAATGTTGCTAATAAAAATGTAATGCCTGATTTGAAAAATCATTCATTGCGAGATGCAATAGCAATCTTAAATGAAATCGGATTGAATTATAAAATTATTGGAACAGGAAAAGTTGTATCTCAAAGTATAGAACCAGGTACAGCTATCGACAAAAATTCTGTTTGTTATTTAAAATGTTCTCTTCCAAAAAAAGTTGATGTAATTAAGAAAATTGAGGATAAAAATTGAAGCTGGCAGAACTGCTGAACAATGTTAGAGTAATTCAAGTTGTTGGAAATGCTGAATTAAAAGAAATTGAGGATATTACTCATAACTCTCAATCTGTTAAGAAGAATTCAATGTTTTTTGCAATTGAAGGATTCAAAACAGATGGACATAAATTTATTCCTGATGCAATTAATCAAGGAGCAGCAGCTGTCGTTCTTTCAAAAGTAGATGCGGTTCCAGATCAATTATTTTTTCATTCAAATTGTGTGAAAATAGTTGTTGAAGATACAAGAAAATCATTAGCCGAATTTTCAAATATTTTTTATGGAAAGCCTTCTGAAAAATTGAATTTAATTGGCATTACTGGAACGAAAGGAAAGACCACAACTGCATTTTATATTAAGAACATCTTTGAAACAGCAAAATATAAGACTGGGCTGATTGGTACAATAGCAAATTATATTGGTGATAAAGAAATTAAAACTATGCTTACCACACCTCAAGCAAATGAAATAAATTCTTTATTAGCTCAAATGCTGAACGAAGGTTGCTCTCATTGTGTGATGGAAGTTTCTTCTCATGCACTTCATTTGCATCGTGTTGATTTTCTTAATTTCAAGTTTGGAGTTTTTACAAACATAACTTCTGACCACATGGATTATCATAAAACATTTGAACATTATCTTAATTCGAAAAAAATCTTATTTGATATGCTCAAATCAAATGCTTTTGCGATTGTTAATGTCGATGATAATAATGTCGATAGATTACTTGAAGATTCTAAAGCAAAAAAAATTACTTATGGAACTTCACCTGATGCTGACTTCAGAATTAAAGATATTGCATTCACCTTGGATGGAACTAATTTTTCCATAATTAACAATAAAAAAGAATATAAGATTAGTACAAAACTTGTTGGACATTTTAATGCATTTAATGCTGCTGCAGCTTTCAGTGTTGCTGCAATTTCAAATTTAGATATTGATACAATTATTGAAGGAATAAAAACAACTCCGCAGGTTCCTGGCAGATTTGAAGTTATATCAAGAAAAAATAAAAAAGTGATAATTGATTATTCTCATACAGCAGATTCTCTTAAGCAGGCATTAATAGCAATTCATCACATAGTAAAAAATGAAAGGCCAATTTATACAGTCTTTGGTTGCGGCGGTGACAGGGACAGAACAAAACGTCCAATCATGGGAAATATTGCATCTGAAATGAGCAAAAAAGTTTTTGTTACATCAGATAATCCAAGAACAGAGAATCCACAAAAAATTATTGAAGAAATTTTAATAGGAATTCGAAAAAATAATTTTACTGCAATTGAAAACAGAGAAGAAGCAATTCGAACAGCAATATTTGAAAGCGAAGAGAATGCAGTAATTCTGATTGCTGGTAAAGGTCATGAAAACTATCAGGAAATAAATGGAATAAGAAAACATTTCTCAGATAAAGAAGTAGCAACTAAATATTTGGAAGAATGGGCAAAATAAAAATTACACTGGAAGATTTATTTAATCTTAACGGCTCGGTTATTTATAATCCCGACACTTATAAGCCTCTTTCTTATGTAGAAATTGATTCGAGAAAAATAAATAAGCCGTGTTTATTTGTGGCAATTAAAGGAGATAAGTTTGATGGCCACGATTTCATTTATGATGCAATTGATAAAGGTGCAAAAGCAGTTATAATTAACAGAAGAAAATTAGATAAATTCAATTCATTGAATATTCCTTTTATTACTGTTCCCGATACAATCAAAGCTTATGGTGAACTTGCAAACAGATGGCGAAATAAACTTGGAGCAAAAGTAATTTCTATTACAGGAAGTAACGGCAAAACAACAACAAAAGAAATGATTGCAGCTTTACTTGAAGAGAAATTTAATGTTGTGAAATCAGAAGCAAATAATAATAATCATATTGGTGTGCCCCTTACAATTTTTTCTGCAGATGAAAATTGTGAAATGCTGATTTTAGAACAAGGGACAAATCATATTGGCGAGATTCCATATTCAGCAAAAATTTCTGAACCTGATTATGCTTTAATTACAAACATAGGTGATTCTCATCTTGAATTCTTAAAAAGCAGAGAAAATGTATTCAAAGAAAAATCTGCTTTGTTTGACGCAGCAGAAAAAAGAGGAGGAATAATTTTCATAAATGTCGATGACCCAATCATATATAAAAATAAAAACAAGTATAAAAATATTGTTACTTATGGATTTAAAAAGTCTGCTGAAGTCAAAGGGAAAATCATAAACTATGATGATTTAGGGAGAGCAGAAATTTCTATTCAATATCATGAAAAAAATTTTAAAGTGATGCTACCTTTGTCAGGGGAATCGAATGCAAAGAATTTTTTAGCAGCAGCTGCAATTGCTTTGAAAATAGGATTAACAGAAAATGAAATAATTAATGCATCAAAAAGATTAATGCCGGTTCATGGAAGACTGGAAATAAAAGAATATTCAAAAGCAATTTTGATTGATGATACATATAATGCAAGTCCTGCTTCTGTTGAAGCTGCATATAATTTTTTAAAGAAAGTAAAACGATATAAAAATAAAATTATGGTTCTTGGTGATATTTTTGAATTGGGTAAACAAGCACCAAAATTTCATAAAGAACTTGCAAATATTTTTAATGAAGATAAAAACATAACAGTTCTTACTACTGGAAACTTAATGAAATATTTGCATCGAGAATTAAAAAAGAAAAAAATAAAAACAATTCACTTTGATACCCGCGATGCCTTGAAGCTGTATCTTCAATATGAAGATATGGATAACTCAGCAATTTTGGTGAAAGGCTCGCGAGGAATGAAAATGGAAGAATTTATTAACATACTGGAGCAGAGATTTGAGTAATGTTTTACTATCTATTTAATTACATTAACGAAACATTTAATCCGCCGGGCTTTGATGTTTTCAGGTTTTTATCATTTCGTTCAGCGCTTGCTGCAATAACAGCACTGGCGATATCATTTATCTTTGGTCCTAAGATAATTGCAAAACTGAAAGAAAAACAGGTAGACCAGCCAATACGTGATGATGGTCCACAAACTCATAAAAAGAAAGCCGGCACTCCCACAATGGGAGGAATTATAATTTTAATTTCTGTTATAATTCCAGTTCTGCTATGGAGTAACCTGAAAAGTATTTACATTATTCTTGCGTTATTTGCTACAGTATTTCTTGGTGCAATTGGCTTTCTTGATGATTATTTAAAAGTTGTTAAGAAAATTCCAACAGGATTGATTGCTCGTTATAAATTAATGGGACAAATTTTTGTCGGGGCTGTAATTGGTCTTGCAGTTTATTATTTACCTGAATTTTCACAATATAATACACAAACCACACTTCCTTTCTTTAAAAATTTGAATTGGGATTTTTCTTATCTATACATTCCTTGGGTAATTTTTATTATAACTGCAACATCAAATGCTGTAAACTTAACAGATGGATTGGATGGACTTGCAATTGGTACAATTATAATTGTCATGCTTGCTTTGGCAATAATTGTTTATGTAACTGGCAATGTAATTTATGCAGATTATCTTAATATAATTTATCTATCAGGAAGTGGTGAGCTTACAGTTTTTATTGCTGCTTTAATTGGTGCAGGGTTGGGTTTTCTATGGTTTAATTTTTATCCAGCTGAAGTTTTTATGGGAGATACAGGCTCGCTTGCTTTAGGAGGCGTATTTGGTGTTATCATGATTATTGTTAAAAAAGATTTATTAATTCCAATACTTGGTGGAATTTATTTTATTGAAACTCTTTCTGTAATTATTCAAAGACTTTATTTCAAATACACAAAGAAAAAGTATGGTGAAGGAAGAAGAGTTTTCAGAATGGCGCCAATTCATCACCACTTTGAACAGTTGAATTGGGCAGAGCCAAAAATTGTAATTAGATTTTATATAGTAACTATTATTCTTGCAATCATAAGTTTAACTTCATTTAAGATTAGATGATGGATATAAGAAACAAAAAAATATCGATTATTGGTGCAGAAAAAAGTGGAATTGCTGCAGCACGACTTTCTAAAAAATTAGGTGCTTTACCTTTTGTAAGCGATTCTGCTTCAAAAGATAAATTGCAAAAGTCAATCGAAATTTTTGAAACAGAAGGAATTGATTTTGAATATGGTGCTCATTCAGAAAAAATTTATGATTGTGATTTTATTGTTACAAGTCCAGGTGTTCCATCAGATTCAGAAGTTTTATCAAATGCAATTAAAAAAGGAATAAAAGTTATAAGTGAAATTGAATTTGCTTCATGGTTTTGTAAAGGCACAATAATTTCAATTACTGGAACTAACGGCAAAACAACTACAACAAGTTTGATGAATTACACTTTGAATCAATGCGGATTAAAATCTTATCCAGCTGGAAATATAGGCTATCCATTTTCTGCAATTGTTCTTGATGTCAATGAAAATGAATTTGTTTCACTTGAGACTTCAAGTTTTCAACTCGATTTTATTGATACATTCAAACCAAAATTTTCAATGGTATTAAATATTACTCCAGACCATCTTGACCGATACAACAATAATTTTGATGAATATATTGCTTCGAAATTCAAAATCACAAAAAACCAAAATGAAAGTGATTTCTTTATTTATAATGCTGATGATTCTATTATCACTAAAAAACTAAAAAATATCAAAGCACATAAAATTGGTTTTTCTTTAACTCAAGAATTGAATGTGGGAACTTATTACAAAGACGGCAAAATGTTTTTTGCATGGTATGGCAGGCACGAAGAAGTCTGCAAATCTTCGGATTTATTTATCAAAGGAGAACACAATATTGCAAATGCTCTTGCTGTTCTTGCTGTATCAAAAATATTAAATCTGCCAAATAAAAAAATTCGAAATGCATTTACATCGTTCCAAGGTGTAGAACATAGAATTGAATTTGTAAGAGAACTTGATGGAGTTGAATATTATAATGATTCCAAAGCAACAAATGTGGATTCTGTTTGGTATGCATTAAAAAGTTTTGATAAGCCAATTTACTTAATACTTGGAGGAAAAGATAAAGGAAATAATTACGATAAGATTCGTGATTTAGTAGTTCAAAAAGTTAAGAAAATTTATGCAATAGGTTCATCAGCGAATAAAATCTATGATTACTTCAAGGAAATAGTTCCAACAGAATATAAACAAACAATTGAAAGCTGTGTTGAAACTGCACGTAAAGAAGCTGAGCCTGGTTCTGTTGTTCTTCTTTCTCCAGCATGTGCAAGTTTTGATATGTTTGATAATTATGAACATCGTGGAAAAGTATTTAAAAATGCTGTGAGCAAATTAAAATGATGAGATTAATGGTAAAAATAATGATAACAATTGTTATTGCTCTGATGCTTCTGGGAGCTATCATGGTTTTTACTGCAAGTGGAACTTATAGTTTAAGCAAGTTCAATAATTTTTACTTTTTGTTCAAATCACACTTATGGAAAGTTTTTGCGGCAATAATTTTAATGTTCGCTTTTATGGTTATTCCTTATGATTATTATCGAAAGGTGAGTAAATGGCTCATGATTTTAACAATAGTTCTGCTGATTATTACTTACTTCTTTGGTGTAAAAACAAAAGGTGCAGGCAGATGGTTGGATGTATTCGGACTTTTTAAGTTCCAGCCTTCGGAGTTGGCAAGACTTTTATTGATAATTCATCTTTCCGCATTGATTGAAAGAAAGAAACATTTAATAAAAGATTTTAAAAGTGGATTCTTGTACGCATTGATATGGATTGGTCTTACAGTTAGCTGGATTATTATTCAGCCTCATGTGAGTGTTTCTGTGATAATTATTTTGACATCATTTGCAATTCTATATGTGGGTGGTGCTCAGTTCAAACATATTGCTGGAGTTTTTGCATTTACTGCTGCTTTTTTAGTCCCTGTAGTTTTATTGTATAATCATGCAAGACAAAGACTGATGGACTATATTAATAGCTTAATTACAGGAAGTGACATAAATATTCAAGTTACTCAAGCTAAAATTGCACTTGGCAGCGGTGGTTGGTATGGACTTGGATTTGGCAACAGCAGACAGAGTGATTTATTCCTGCCAGAATCTTACGGCGATTTTATTTTTTCTGTAATTGGAGAAGAAATTGGATTTATAGGCACATTAATCATCTTGATTCTTTATCTCGCTTTATTTGTATCGTGCTTGATAATTGCAAAAAAATCACAGGATAAATTTGGACAACTTTTGGTATTTGGCTTAAGCTTCAATATTCTTATTAGTGCATTTATAAATATTGGAGTTGTAACCGGACTTCTTCCAACTACTGGAATTCCTCTTCCATTTATAAGTTTTGGTGGAACATCAATTATACTGTCCGGTATTTCAATTGGAATTATTTTGAATATTGCACAACAATCATTAAAAACAGAAGAACTAAAATTAGCACAGGTAGGATGAATAACATTTATCGATTCATATTTGCTGGCGGTGGAACTGGAGGTCATCTTTATCCAGCTCTGGCTGTAGCTCAAAAAATTCTTGAGCTTAAACCTGAAGCTGATATTTTGTTTGTTGGCACAAAAGATAAAATTGAAGCTCGTGTGGTTCCAGAATATGGTTTCAACTTTAAATCAATTTTGATAAGCGGATTTTCAAGAAAATTTAACTTGAAAAATCTTTTATTCCCGATTAAACTCATAATTGGCATGATTCAATCATTAATTATTGCAATGAAATTTAAACCTCGAGTTGCTGTTGGAACTGGTGCTTATGTTTCAGGTCCGGTTATCTGGGCTGCATCTGTTATGGGTTCAAAAATAATTTTGCTTGAACAAAATAGTTTTCCAGGAATTACAAACAGACTGCTTGAAAAAAAAGCTTACGAAATTCATTTGACTTATGAGGAATCAAAAAAATATTTCAGAGAAAAAGAAAAATTATTTGTAACTGGTAATCCAATCAGAATTGATTTGAAACTTATAAATAAAGATGAAGCATTAAAAAAATTTGGATTGAATAAATCAAAAAAAACTTTGCTTGTTCTTGGAGGTAGTTTAGGGGCAAAGTCAATTAACAATGCAATTGCATCAATATCTGAAGATTTGATTAAAAATGATATTCAAATTTTATGGCAAACTGGTTCATCATACTATGAAGATTATAAATCTTTTGAAAAAGAAGGGATAAAAGTTTTGCCTTTCATAAAAGATATGCAGGCGGCATACAGTGCATGTGATTTGGTTTTAGCAAGAGCTGGTGCAACAACAATAGCAGAAGTTTCGTATTTGGGATTACCTGTAATCTTTGTTCCTTCAACAAATGTAGCTGCTAATCATCAATTTATGAATGCAAAGGTTCTTTCAGATAAAAATGCAGCAATTTTAATTGAAGATAAAAATTTGCAAAAAGAGCTCCTTGAAAAAATTATTCAGATAATTAATGATGAAGAGCAATTAAATGTTCTTAAAAAAAATATTTCACAATTTTCAAAGAATGATGCTGTTAATATTATAGCAGAAAGAGTAATTAAATTAGCTGAACTTTTTTGAAATGATTTTATAAGGAATAAATTTTTATGATGACAAGAACAATTAAGAATATTCATTTTGTTGGAATTGGCGGAATCGGAATGAGTGGAATTGCTGAAATATTATTGAATCAAGGATTTAATATTACCGGCTCAGATTTGCATAAATCAGAAATTACAGAAAGACTGGAAAGTCTTGGAATAAAAATTTATGAAGGACATTCACCTGATAATCTAAAAAATGCAGACCTTGTTGTTTATTCATCTGCAGTTACACTTGATAACCCTGAAGTTAAAGCTGCAATAGAAAGAAAAATTCCTGTAATCAAAAGAGCAGAAATGCTTGCAGAATGCATGAGAATGAAATATGGAATTGGCATAGCAGGTACTCATGGAAAAACTACTACAACTTCTATGATTGGGCTTGTACTGACAGAAGCAGGAATCGACCCAACAATTATTGTTGGCGGAAAACTTCACAGCCTTGGTGGAACTAATGCACGACTTGGAAAAGGAGATTACATTGTTGTTGAAGCTGATGAATTTGACAGAACATTTCTAAAACTTACTCCTGTTATAGCTGTAATTACTACACTTGAAAGAGAACATCTTGATACATACAAAGATTTGGATGACCTCAAATCCGCTTTCACAGAGTTTGCAAACAAAGTTCCATTTTTTGGTTTTGTAGTTCTTTGTCTTGATGAACCTGCACTTCAGGATATTATTCCATTGATTAACAAGAAAATTTTTACTTATGGAATTTCTCCGCAGGCAGACATCAGAGCTATAAATATTTCACATTACCAAAACTCATCTGAATTTACTGTGCTTTACAAAGAGGAAGAACTTGGGTCAATTAAACTGAATGTTCCAGGAATTCATAATGTTAAAAACTCTCTTGTAGCAGTAACAGTTGCAAAAGAAATGGGAGTTGATTTTCAGACAATTAAAAAAGCTCTTGAATCTTTCACAGGTGTTTACAGAAGATTTGAGAAAAAATATGATGAAGATGTTATGGTTGTTGATGATTATGGTCATCATCCAACTGAAATTGATGTAACACTTGATGCCATAAGAAGAGGATGGAATAGAAGATTAGTTGCTGTATTTCAACCTCATTTATATTCGAGGACAAGAGATTTCTATGCAGAATTTGGAAGGTCTTTCTTGAATTCGGATGTTTTTATTTGCACAGATGTTTATCCAGCACGAGAAAAACCAATTGAAGGAGTTACAGGCGAATTGATTGCTAATGCAGCAAAAAATTATGGACATAAAAATGTTTACTATGAACCTGATAAAACAAAAATTCCAGAACTGCTGAAAAGTATTTATAAAAAGGATGATATCATCATAACAATGGGTGCTGGAGATATCTGGAAATATGGAGAAAAGTTCGTTGAATATCTTAAATCAAGAAATAAATAATAAGCTATGAAAAAATTACCAGGCATAATTCTATTTGTGTTGTTAATAGGAATAATTTTTTACATCGGATTAATGCATAATGAAAATAAAATATTCATTGATTCAATAACAATTCATGGAGATTATCATCTGTCAAAAGAAAATTATATGAAGTTTACAAACTTGATTGATAAAAACAGTTACAGAAATTTATCACTTAGAATAATTAAAGATAGAATTGAAAAGCATCCTTATGTTGATTATGCTGATGTGAAATATGAAGGAAGCGGAAAAGTTACAATCAAAATTTATGAAAAGAATTTTAGTTCCATATTGATGGATAATCAAAATCAATTCATATTGACAGATAACTTGGAATTACTCCCATTTCTTCCAGAAACAAAAAATATTAATTATCCAATCATATCTAACATTTTTAAGAAAGATTCTTTAAGAATTCTTAAATCTCTAAAAAATAATGATGATGTTTTGACTGCATCAAAAATTTTGAGCGGTATAAAATTCCTGAATGAGGAATTATATAATGAGCTTTCTGTGATTGATATGAATAAAGGCTCGGATGTTATGCTTTATTTTTCATCTTTTGATTATCCAGTATTGATAGGCAGAGGAAATGAAATCAAAAAAATTGTTTACTTCAATAACCTCTGGAATTATTTAAAAGGAAAAGAAATAAATAATTATGTGAACTATATTGATTTAAGATATAATGAACACATCTACTTTGGAATTCAAGATAGTTTACAAGCAGGAGAGAAGAAATTATGAAAAAAAATGTAATTGCAGGTTTAGATTTAGGAACAACTAAAGTTTGTGCTGTTATTGCTGAACAGGCAGATAACAATATCAATATACTTGGCTTTGGTGTATCGCCTTCGGAAGGATTGAACCGCGGTTTGGTTGCAAATATTTCAAAAACCGCCGAAGCAATTACTCAGGCTATGAATATTGCATCAAACAGAGCAGGCTTGACAGTTAAAGAACTTAATGTTGGTGTTGCAGGCGAACATATTACAAGTTTGCGCCATAGAAATTATGTTACAATTAATAATCCCGACCATGAAATAACAAAAGAAGATTTAAATCGGCTTGAATCAGATGTTAAAACAATTAGAATTCCTTCAGATAGACAAATTCTTCATATAATTCCAGAAGAATATTTTGTTGATTATCAAGGTGGTATCGACGACCCGATTGGTTTGTGTGGCTCCCGTCTGGAAGCTGTTAATCATGTTGTTCTTGCATCTGTTCCTGCAATGGAAAATATAAAAAAATCTGTTGAACGAGCCGGATATTCTGTTAAGAATTATATTCTTCAACCAATTGCATCATCAATATCTGTGCTCGAAGAAAATGAAAAAGATCTTGGTGTTCTTCTGATTGATATTGGCGGCGGAACAACTGACCTTGCAATATTTCATCGTAAAGCAATTAAACATACAAAAGTTATTGGAGTAGCTGGAAATCAAGTAACAAATGATATCCGTGAAACTCTTGGAATTGTTACAGCTGATGCAGAAAAAATTAAAAAAGAATATGGATATGCAATCGAAACTGCTATAATTAAAGACGAAGATATTTATATCAAAGGTGTTGGGGCAAGAGGAAATATTAAAATTCCAATTTCATTGTTAACTCAAATTATAAGCGTAAGAATGAGAGAACTTTTCACTTTAATTGATAATGAACTAAGAGTCTCTGGATTTAAAAATAAAATTAAAGCAGGAGTAGTTTTAACAGGCGGCGGTTCTTTATTGAAAGGCTGTGTTGAATTAGCAGAAGATGTTTTTGGATTGCCAGCAAGAATTGGAGTTCCACTTGATTTGGGTGGAGGTTTATCGCATGAAATTGAAAGTCCTGAATTTGCAACGGTAGCTGGATTGATAAAAGGATTACCAGGAATGAAGCAGGAAGAAATTGTTGTTGATGTTAAAAAATCAAAAAAAGAAAAAAAGTTTAAGCCGGGAAAATATTTCAAAAAAATTCAAGAATTCTTTGAAAATTTATAAATAGACCACAACAAGGAGGAAGCATGGATCAAAATAACAATAACAAAAGACTGAGATTTGTCACTCTCGACAGGGAAGAAACACAAAAACTTTCAGCTGTATTAAAAGTAGTTGGTGTTGGTGGTGGCGGATGTAATGCCATCGACAGCATGATTCATCGCGGTTTAAGCGGTGTAGAATTTATTGCAATTAATACTGATGCTCAAGCACTTGCAAAAAGTCTGGCTCCAATGAAAGTTCAAATTGGGGCTAACATAACAAGAGGATTGGGCACAGGCGCAATTCCAAATATTGGTAAAAAAGCTGCAGAAGAAGACCGCGATAAATTAACCCGCATTCTCGACGGAAGCGATATGGTGTTTGTTACGTGCGGAATGGGAGGCGGAACAGGAACAGGGGCTGCTCCAATTGTTGCTTCAATAGCAAAAAGTTTGGGTGCTTTAGTTGTTGGCATCGTAACTAAACCATTTACATGGGAAGGTAAACATAGAATGAAAAATGCAGAAGAGGGCATTAAAGAATTAAGACAATATGTTGACAGCTTAATTGTTATACCAAACAGCAGAATTCTAAGCATTATCGATAACGCAACAGCAGCAATAGCAGCTTTCGATAAACCAAATGAAATTCTTTATGAAGCAACAAGAGGAATTGCAGATATTATTACAATGACAGGAATTATTAATGTAGATTTTGCTGATGTTAGAACTGTTATGAAAGACAGTGGTCAGGCATTAATGGGCTGCGGAATTGCAAGCGGTGAAAACCGTGCAGTCGAAGCTGCTCAAAAAGCAATCTCTTCTCCTTTGCTTGAAGGTATTTCAATTAAAGGTGCAAAAAATATTCTTCTCAATGTCTCTGGTTCTTCTAATATGACAATGCAGGAAATTGAAGCCGGCAACAACATTATTTTCCAAGCTGCTGGCGAAGAAGCTAATGTTATCTTTGGTGCAGTTGTAAAAGAAGAACTTAATGATTATATCTCATACACAGTTATTGCAACTGGATTTGGAAGCAATGGTCAGGCAAGTAACTTAAATAATCTTAAACCAGATAAAGATGATAAATCATCACAAAGAAAACCTTCTACTGGTCTGGGAGGTTTTTCAAAAGATAAAATTGATTTAGACAATAGTGATGATTTGAATATTCCTACAATTCTAAGAATGAGAAGAAAAGACCCGGATTTATTCCCTGATGATGATTTAAAAACTGGTTTTAAAGCTGATGATAATTCTTCTAATTCCAACGATGACATAAATAATAAAAAGAAAAAAGATGACGATGATGACGAAGAAGACAGCTCTTCTTTCCTAAGAAAAATTATGGACTAAATTTTACGGCTGATGTTGATTTTCCCTTGTTGTGGTAAACGAGTGACTAATCTTGAAAATCAACTCAGCCTTTTTTTATTTTGAATTAAGTATTGTGAATTAAGAAGCAAAAAAATCGCTGTAGATTTCTCTGCTACATTCTCGCTTTCCACTCTAATAATTTTCGTTTTAGTAATGGAATTACTAATTTGTAGCACAAAAAACAAAACTTGATGATTTATGAAAAAATATATTTTAATTCTGTTAATTCTTTTAGCAATAAATAACATTCAAGCTCAGGAAGAAGAAGTTGGTTGGACATCAAGATTTGGAATTGCAGTTGGATTTACTCCTGCATATGTTTTTCCAAATCTGGATAAAATTAATTCTCAAGTGAAAAAAATGGGAATTGATGAATTAAGTAATTCAGGATTTGTAGCTTGGGGCGGAGGAGGATATGCATACATAATGATGATTGAAAATTTGAGAATTGGAGCAATTGGCTTAAGCGGTTCTACTTCGTCAAGTGGTAATATTAATAATTTAGAAAAAGAAGTTATTTATGATTTTGGTCTTGGTGGGTTAACAATTGAATACACACTTCCATTTGTTCAAAAGGTTGCTTTATCTGTTGGTGCAATTGCAGGCTATGGTTCTTCAACAATTGAAATATATCAATCAAGGTCAAACTTTACTTGGGAAAATATTTGGGCAAAAGTAGCAAAAGATGGCGTTCTTATAACAAGTGATGTAAGTGATAGAATTACTCAATCATATTTTCTTATTTCTCCAACAATAAATTGTGATATCCCAATTACTCGTTTTATTTCTTTTAGAATTGGAGCTGGATATAATTTGACTTTTGGCAAAACATGGAAGATAAATAACGATAAAGATATTGCTAATGTTCCATCTGATGTAAATTCTAATTCATTCTTTATTCAAACAGGAATTTATTTGGGATTTTTCGCTTACTAATATGAATACAAAAAATATACTTGTAACTGGCGGGGCTGGATTTATTGGAAGCAATTTTATCAATTATATCCTTTCAAAAAGAGATGACTGGAAAATTATCAACATCGATAAATTAACTTATGCTGGTAATTTAGAAAATCTGAAATCTATTGAAGGCAATAAAAATTATCATTTCATCAGAGGGGATATTTCAAATAGAGAACTTATCGATTATGTTTTCAAAAAATTTGCTGTTAAATATGTAATAAATTTTGCAGCAGAATCACATGTCGATAGAAGCATACTTGGTTCAGAAATATTTTATAGAACAAATGTAATCGGAACAAATGTTTTGCTCGAAGCTGCAAGAAGATATGAAGTAGAAAAATTTGTCCAGATTTCCACTGACGAAGTTTATGGAAGTTTAGGACCAGAAGGAAAGTTTACAGAAAAAACTCCTCTTTCTCCAAATAGTCCATATTCATCAAGCAAAGCTTCTGCAGATTTAATGGCATTAGCATTTTATCATACTTATAATCTTCCTGTTCTGATTACAAGATGTTCAAACAATTATGGTCCTTATCAATTCCCTGAGAAATTAATACCTTTAATGATTATTAATGCCCTAAATAACAAAAAGCTACCGGTTTATGGTGATGGTTTGAATGTTCGTGATTGGATTTTTGTAATTGACCATGTCAAAGCTGTTGAACTTGTATTTGAAAAAGGAAAACCCGGCGAAGTTTACAACATTGGCGCAAATCGTGAAATGAAAAACATTGATATTGTGAAATTAATACTGAATAAACTTAATAAGCCGGAAGATTTAATAGAATTTGTTAAAGACCGTCCTGGTCACGACCGCCGTTATGCAATTGACTCGTCCAAAATTCAAAATGATCTTGGCTGGAAACCAGAATATGAATTCGAAAAAGCTCTGGATTTTACAATTGATTGGTACATTAAAAATAAAAATTGGTGGGAAAGAGTAATATCGGGTGAGTATTTAAATTACTACAAGAAACAATATGGAGATTTATAATCTTTGCTCTTGACTTCCATTAGTAATTCAAATTGTTATTGTATTTACTAAGAAAAAAGTTATATCTTTTGAATCAACTTTATAAATTATTTACAAAACATTCATAGTAAAAGAAATGAGATTAATAAAATCATTTATTTATTTGATATTGATAATTACTTATCTGTCAGTTTCAGCTCAGGAAATAGAACAAACAACATCAAAAAGTCTTCAAACAACAGTAATGCAGCCTATTACAGTTACTGTTGGAGGAAATTTTGTAGTTACAGGTTCGTTTACTGCATTTAGAACTCAAAGACTTGACCATTTTATCACTACTTTGTTTAATCAAGCTCAGGAAGCTTCAATAGGTGCAGTAAATAAACCAGAATTAATAAGGCAGATAAAAAAAGAATTGCAGAAATATCCATTAAGAGATATAACATTGAAGCGAGCAGATGGAACAGTTCTTAAAATTGATTTACTGAAATTTAGATTGACAGGAGATTTTAATTACAATCCATATTTAATGAATGATGATGTAATAATTTTCCCTTCCTATGATGAAAAGAAAAATATTATTGATATATCTGGTGCAGTGAACAATCCAACACAATTTCAATTTGTTGAAGGAGATAAATTATCGGATGCAATTTTATTTGCAGGAGGAATTAATAAAGCATATGATAATGTAACAGAAGCAGAGATATCAAGAATAACAAATAATGGTTCTTCTGAAGAAATAATTCGTGTTAAAATAAATGATGATGTTCCTTTGCAAAGAGGAGATAGGATTAGAATTTTATTTACTGAGAATAATAAAATGGTTTATAAAGTTTTAGTTTTAGGTGAAGTGAATAGACCAGGTTATATCTATATCACAAAAAATAATACAACAATAAAAGAAGTAATAGAAAAAGCTGGTGGTTTTACAAAAGATGCAGATTTAAGAAGAGCTGAAATTTTAAAAGGCGAAGATGAATCGCAGTTAATGAAAATTAAAGCAATAAGAGATGCTTATGAAAGAGATACATCTAAAACAACATTGCCAGTTTTGCTTAAAACAATTGATGAGCTTAAAACAGAAGAATTAAAAATGCTTCGTTCAGCAAATCTTACTACAGAAGAATTTGAATACTCTTTTTCCTATGATAATTATCTTAGATTTATTGAAAGTAAAAGCATAATTGATTTTACAAAAATATTTTCAGATTCAACAAAGGATGGTAGTTATATTGTTAATGATGGTGATGTAATTATAATTCCAAAGTATCAAAATCTTGTTTATGTATTTGGGCAAGTTGTAAATCCAGGTTTTTACATGTATGATTCATCAAAAACCTGGCGAGATTATATAAATGATGCAGGTGGAATAACAAAGAGTGCTAAGAATGGAAAAAGAACTCAAATTATAAAGGCAGTCAGCAGAACATGGATTAATGCCAGTGATGCTACAAAAGTGGAGCCTGGAGATTTTATATATGTTCCAAAAGAATTACCCCGCGATTTGTCATATTATATTCAACAAATTGGTTCGGTCTCCGGAATTTTAACAGCAGTAGTTTCAGTAACATTTTTAATAATACAAGCAACAAAAAAATAAGCAGAACTTTTATGGCAGAAGAAAAAGAAACAACCTTAGGTACTACATTCATAGAATTTTTAACCGTAGTAGTTAAATATCGATGGTTTTTATTCTGGTTTGTTTTTGTTATAACTGCAGGTGCAACTTTATACGCATTACTTGCTCCCAAATGGTATAAATCAACTGCATCGGTTTTCCCGGCTGAAAAGACTGATTTACTTTCTACTTTGTCTGGATTATCAAGTTTAGCAAAAGGATTTTCAGCAAGTAAAGGTTTGGCAGCTTTAACAGGTGCAAACACAGAAGCAGACCGATACATTGCAATATTAAAAAGTGCAACTATTACAGATGATGTTATTAAAAAATTTGATTTGAGAAAAGAATATAACATGGAAGATGATTATTATGATAAAGTTGTTAAAGAATGGCAGTCTAATTTAGAGTTAGAAATTCAAGATGAAGGAAATTTGACAATTACTGTTTACGACAAAAACCCACAAAAAGCAGCTGATATTGCTAACTATCTTGTGGAAAGATTAAATGAAATTAATACGAAACTTAGTGTTACAAATGCAAAAGCTAATAGAGAATTTGTTGAAAAAAGATATTTACAAAATATTGCTGATATAAATAATCTTGAAACTGCAATGAAGCAATTTCAAGAAAAGTATGGAGTAATAGCAATTCCTGAACAAATAGAAGCAACAGTTAAATCAATGTCGAGCATATATTTAGATTTATACAAAAAGGAAATTGAATTTAATGTAATGCAGCAGACTTATGGGAAAGACCATCCGCTTGTAGCCAATACAAAAATAGAGATGGATGAACTTCGTAAGAAAATTAATCAATTAAATGCTGGTACAGATATATCACAAAAAGATGTTAAACTTTTAATTCCATTTAAAGAAGCACCACATTTGGCAAACGAATATTTAAAAATCTATCGTAACTTAGAAATTCAATATAAAATACTTGAATTCATTCAGCCTCTTTATGAACAAGCAAAAGTAGAAGAAGCAAGAAATACTCCATCAGTAATTGTGCTTGATAAAGCAGGACCCGCCGAAAGAAAAGCAAAGCCGAAAGGAACATTGTATGCTCTTGTTTCTTTTGTAAGTTCTTTGCTATTGGGTTTATTTATAGTATTCATTAGAGAAATGTTTTTGAAAATAAAATCAGTTGACCCCGAAAAACATACCTTTATATTATCTTCATTAAAATCTGATATGATTAAGTTAGGGCTTAGAAAAAGGTAATTTAATGACCGAAGCAGAGAGAATACGTAAGAATTCTTTTTATTCTTTTCTTACTGTCTCGTCAAGATTAATTGCAAATGTTTTTATATTCTGGATAATTGCAAGATTTTATGGACCTGATATTTTCGGTCAATTCACCACAGCTCAAGTATTAGCCACTAACTTTATAATATTAGCCGATTTTGGTTTTGATATTCTTTTAACTACTGAAGTAGCAAAAAATAGAAATCATGCATTAAAAATTTTTCAACAATTATTTTCACTAAAATTAATTTTTTGTTTTATAGCTTTATTGCTGATGAATATTACAGGATTATTCGGTGATTTTAGCTATCAAACAAAAAGCATGATTTTTATTCTAAGCTTTTACATGGCTTTTTCATCATTATCTAATTTTCAATCTGCTCTATTTAAAGGTTTTGAAAAATTAGAATACGAAACCAGAGTAACATTGGTGATGAATGTGCTTCTAATTTTATTGTCAATTCCTTTAATATTGTTGAGAATTAATATTTATGTAATTGCCTTAACATTTGTTTTTACAAGATTAACCGGCTTAGCACTCGGAATTTTTTATAGTAAATCTGTTATATCAAATATTTCTTATAAATTTGTTTTGGAGGGCTTTAATAAAATTAGAAATAAGGTTTTGGTTTTCGGACTATTTCTTTTTTTTAATAATCTTTTTTTTCAATTAGATACAATCCTTATTTCACTCTGGAAAAATGATAATGAAGTTGGAATCTATCAAGCAGTATTTAAGCTTATCATGCTTCCTCTTGTTATTCCCGATATTATTACCAATACACTTTTGCCAACACTATCAAGACTCAATTATGAAAACAAAGATCAATGGATAAAAATCGGAAAGCTTATTAATAAACTTTTAATTGGAATAGTTGTACCTATTGCAATTATAATGTTTATTTATGCGGATTCGATAATTGAGATAATTTATGGTTCTAAAAATTATTTGGATTCAATTAATGTGTTAAGAATTTTTTCATTAGTATTATTTATTAGATTTTCATTCGAAGCACATGCATTAATGTTAACAACTTCTGATAAGCAGCATATTCGATTATTCACCGTACTTTTTGCAACATTAATTAATTTAGTAATGAATTATTTTTTAATACCAATTTATGGCGCTCTTGGAGCTGCACTTGTTTCATTGTTAACAAATGTTTTTGTTGGAATAATTTACTTTATTTATAACATAAAAATATTTACAGATTATAGAATCAATAAAAGAATTATACTTTATTTAACTATCTCATTCTTCGTTGCATTTATATTCTGGCAATACATCAAGTTCAATATTTTTTTATCAATGGTTGTATTAAGCTTATTTTTCTTATTAGGTATTTATTATTTCTATTTAACTGAAGAAGAGAAAAAATTGTTATTATCTCCTAGTAACAAAATTTTTAAAAAGTAAAAACATATGCCATTAACTTCATACATCTGCTTTGCTGTATTTATTTTGTTGTTTTTAACATTATTTAGAAAAAATACAGATGTATTTTCTCCTTCAAGATTGTTCATAATGATATGGGCTTTGGCAATAGGATTAGCAGAATTAAAATTAAGCAGATATCAGAAAATTTGGTCATTTTACAATTGGATAGTGTTGATGATATCTCTTCTTTCAATGATTCTAGGTTTTTTTATTGTGTATGTAATTAATATTGGGAAACCATTAAAATCTATAAATGAAATTCGTCGAATTACAAAAGACTTCACATTTGATACAAATTTACTTTTTCGTTACATAATTCTTTTGTTTATTGCATATTTAGTATCATACATAGTTTCCGCAATAGTAATCGGATATATTCCATTGTTTACTAAATATCCGGGAGTTGCAAGAAATGACTGGGGAATTTTTGGCTTTGGTCTTTTTGTACAATCGTTCCCTGCAATCATTTATTTAATCGTACTTTACTTTATAATCACCAAAAAAGCTCCTTTCAAAAAAATTATTTTAACAATTGTTTTTATAATTACTTTTTTAACCTATGCTTTTCTTCTTCAGAGATACTATATAGCTTTAGCAATTATTTCTACTGCAGCTACAATTTATTATTTAACAAATCTGCTTAGACTTAGAAATGTTGTTTTAATTTCTACTGTTGGTCTGGCGATTATGTTCGGGATGACTTTTATCAGATTAACAGGAACAATTGCAAATTATCTATATTATTTGAGTCAAATGAAATTTAGTATTAAATATGCATATCTTACTGAACCTTACATGTATATTGTTATGAACATTGAAAATTTTGTGCATGCAGCATCTAAGATTGAAAAATTTACTTATGGATTATTCTCATTTGATTTTGTTTTTGCATTAACAGGATTAAAACATGTTATGGCAGAATATCTGGCTTTGCCAAAGTTCCCTCATTTAATTACAAATAATTATAATACATATACAATGTTTTTTGTTTATTACTGGGATTATGGAATTTTAGGAATTACCCTCTTTCCGCTTTTAATAGGGATGATTTTTTCTTTTGCTTATTATAAGATGAGAACAAAACCTGACATAAATTCAATTGCCATATATTCAATATTTGTGTTTGTAATATCTTTTTCATTCTTTGTACCAGTTCTAACATTTCTTCATTTCGTATTTAACTTCATGGTTATCTACTTTATTACTGCCCTAGTAACTGAAAAATCAATGCGTATTAATTAGTGATTGATAAACTTCATTAATTTTCAATAAATAATTTTCTATTGAAAATTCTTTCACAAGAATATTTTTAATATTTGTTAAATCTTTAATTCTTTCCTCGTATGTACTTTCTAAAATATTTATTGCTTTAATCCAAGAATTAATATCGTTTGATTTATATGTTAATCCGACTTTGGATAACTTAATTATGCTTTCTTCCATACCTCCTATATCTGGTGCTATCGGAATGATATTAAGTGATATTGCTTCAATCACCGACATTGGAGCAACTTCATAACAGTTTGAAGCCAATGAAAAATATTTTACTGATTTTATCAGTTTGAAAAGTTCTTGCTGCGGAACAAATCTTTCAAAAATAATATCCTTGTTGAATTTACTCTTCTTTGTACTGTCTATAAGTTTGGGTTTTTCTTCGCCATCTCCAATCAGAAGTAACTTGAAATTATTATTATTTGTTTCTTTCCATTTTGTAAATGCATCAATCAAAAATTCTAAATTTTTTTCTTTGGAAAATCTTCCATAATAACAAATTATATTTTCTTTCTTTGTGTATTCATTGAAATCAATATTTACAGGATTTCGAATTACAATAATTTTGTTTTCTGGAATGCCATCTTGAATAATTTTTGATTTAATAAATTCTCCTGGGCAAATAAATATGTCTATTAATTCTTTGTGTCTTAAAAATTTATTAGAGATAAAACTACGAATTCCTTTTATAAGAGAATGTATCCATCCTCTCCTGTCACAATTATCTTTTATAATATGCAGCTTAACTTTACTGCCAATGCATTTTTCACACAACTTATTTTTATTGAAATTGTAAAGACTGGCATTGGGACATACCAAGTGAAAATCATGTAGGGTTTGGATTACTTTAATGTTTTTTCTTCTTTTGATTTTCTTTATTGCTAAAAGTATAGAAGGTGATATTGAAGCAAAAAATCCATGCAGGTGAATTATATCAATCTCATGATTTTCTAAAAATCTTTTTAATGAAAAATAATTTTTGATAGAAAAAATGTAGTTTATTGTTCCAAGTAACTTATTGTTGTCTTCCCAATTGAAAAATTTAATATCGGGATACTCACCATCATCTGAAATTTTTACATATCCTGAAAAATTTTTTACATAAGGATTTTTCCGGCAGATATTAAAAACAATTTCTGCACCACCCTTTTTATCAAAACTGTTAATATGTAAGATATTCAAAGTCATCTCTTTGATTGTTATGCTAAAATATAAATATTAGAATATTTTTTTATATTTTTTCTTACAAAAATGTTAAGGAAATTGAAAATATTAATTATTACTCCAGTCATTCCTTATCCACCTTATCGCGGGGATAAACTTAGGATTTATAATGTAATTAAAACACTTATTAAAAAGCACGATGTAAAAGTTTTATCAATTCTTAAAAATAAAAATGAATTATCCTATGTATCAGAATTAAAAAAGCTTGGAATTGATATTGAAGTAATAAAATTTTCAAAACTGAGAGCTTATTTACGACTTATACTTGCATTCTTTACTAAAACTCCACTCCAAGTAATTTTTTATTACAATAAAAAACTGAAGCAAAGAATTTCTGAACTTACTTCAAATGAGAATTATGATATAGCTTATTTTCACATTTTTACAACAATGCAGTATCATAATGCTGTAAGTAATCCACAAACCTTAAAAGTAATTGATCTTACCGATGCTTATTCATTATATCTTAAAAGAATTTTAGAGTTCGAACAAAGCTTATTAAATAGAATTTTCTTTACTATAGAAAAAAAGCGTGTTTATGAATATGAAAAAATTTCAAAATATTTTGACACTGTATTTGTTTGTTCAAAAATAGATAAAGAGTTTCTGGAACAAAGAAATATACATACTAATATTCAGTTGTTTGAAAACGGAATTGATACGAATATTTATAAGTATGAAGAAATTATTCCAGAAAAACACAGAATTATTTTTACTGGTAATTTACCTTACTTCCCAAATCGTGATGCTGTAAAATATTTTGTGAATGAAATTCTTCCTTATGTTTTAAAAAGAGTTCCTGATGCTAAATTGTATATTGTAGGAAAAGACCCGACACAGGACATAATAGACTTATCGAGTGAAAATGTTATTGTTAAAGGTTTTGTTGAAGATTTGAAATATGAATATTTAGTAAGTGAGGTTAACATTGCCCCTATGCGTTTTGGTGCTGGAACCGCTAATAAAATTATAGAAGCAATTGTATTAGGTGTTCCTACAGTGGCTACTAGTTTAGCAGTAAAAGGGTTTGACGAAAATGTAAAAAAATATGTTTTTGAAGCTGATACACCGGAGAATTTTGCTAATAAGATTATCGAGATTTTTAATGATAACTCAATTCGAACCAATTTTATGAAAGAAGCAAGTAAAAATGTTTCTTCTTTATTAAATCTTGATACAGTAGTTGGCAGAGTAGAAAATTATCTTTTTGAAAGAAAAAAAAATCAAAAGTGAATCTAACATAATTGAATAAATTAATTTCATGAAAATATTTTATTTAACTCCAAGATTACCTTACCCGATTGATAAAGGTGACAAGCTACGCGCTTATTACCAAATTAAATACTTGTCTAAAAATCATGAGATTTTTTTATTCTCATTAGATGAGAATTTAACGTATACTGTTGATAATAATCCAATAAAAAATTTTTGTAAGAATATAAAGGTATTACCACTCCCACCTTATAAAATCTTTTTCAATCTATTAAGAAAAATTTTCAGCTCAATCCCTTTTCAAACAGCTTTTTATTATAACTCTCGGATTAAAAAAGAAATTATGAAAGCAATTGATGATTTTAAACCAGATGTAATTTTTTGTCAACTAATAAGAGCAGCCGAATATGTTATTGATATAAAAAATATTCCTAAAATAATTGATTATGTTGATATAATCTCTAAAGGTCTTGAACGAAGAGCTTCCAAATCCAATTTTTTAATGAAGCCTTTGATAAAAATAGAATATGACCGTGTTAAAAATTATGAAAAGAAAGTGTTTAATAAATTTGATAGTTGTATAATAATTTCAAAAGAAGATAGAAACTTTTTGCCTGTTGAAAAGAAAGAGAGTGTAAAAGTTGTTCCTAACGGAATTGACCTCGAATATTTTTATCCAATGGAATCAGAAAAAGAATTCGACGTTTTCTTTTCTGGTAATCTTAATTATCCGCCTAATGTTGATGCATCAATTTTTATTGTGAAGAATATTTTGCCTTTGTTGTTAAAGAAAAAACCTGATATAAAAATTTTGATTGCAGGTGCTTCTCCAAATAAAAGAATTTTATCTTTGGTTTCAAAAAATGTAATTGTTAAAGGCTGGACTGATGACATTCGCGAGTATTATAAAAAAGCAAAAATATTTATTGCCCCAATGCAGCTTGGAACAGGACTTCAAAATAAATTACTTCAAGCAATGGCAATGAAAATTCCATGTGTAACATCTGAACTTACAATGAAAGGACTTGCTGAAGGTGCAGAAAATGTATTACTTGTTGCAAAAACTCCATTAGATTATTCTGAGTTAATAATTAAATTGTTAGAAAATGATGACTATAGAAATTCTGTAGCACAGAAAGGATATGAATTTGTTCAAATGAATTACAGATGGGAAAATATAATTGATAAACTTGAAGAAATTATTCAAACAACAGTTAATAAAAGTAAAGTATAATTTTCTATGTTCGATATAATTATCATCGGTGCTGGAATTGTTGGTTTGGCTTCTGCTCTTAAGCTGCTTGAAAAAAATCCAAATCTCAAATTGTTAATTCTCGAAAAAGAAAGTAATATTTCTAAACATCAAACAGGAAATAACAGCGGTGTTATTCATTCAGGAATTTATTATAAACCTGGAAGTCTGAAGGCTCTTAACTGCATACGCGGTTACAAGATGTTAATCGATTTTTGTAATAAGCATGAAGTTAATTATAAAATTACCGGAAAAATTATTGTTGCATCTACTGAAGATGAAATCCCAATATTGAATAACATCTTTCATCGCGGCATTCAAAATGGTCTTGAAGGATTAAAAAAGTTGAATAAAAATGAAATTAAGGAATACGAACCTTATGCTTCAGGTTTGGAAGCTGTTTTTGTTCCTCAAACTGGAAGAATTGATTATTTTGAAGTATCAAAAAAATATCTTGAGTTGATTCTCAATTATAATTCAGAAATTAAATTTAATCATGAAGTAAAAGATATCAGGATAAAAACAGATTTCTGTGAAGTGATTACTCAAAACAATTCTTTTCAATCAAAATTTGTTGTTTCTTGTGCAGGACTTTATTCCGATAGGATTGCAAAGTTAACTCATCCCAATTTGCCGATAAGAATTATTCCATTTCGTGGTGAGTATTATAAAATTAAAGATGAAAAAAAATATCTTGTCAATTCTTTAATTTATCCTGTGCCTGATCCAGAATTTCCATTTTTGGGAGTTCATTTTACGAGAATGATTAATGATGAAGTAGAAGCTGGTCCAAATGCAGTTCTTACTTTTAAACGAGAAGGTTATTCCAAAATAAGTTTTAATCTTCGAGATACAATTGATACATTTACATGGAAAGGTTTTTATAAAATTGCAAGTAAAAACTGGAGAGCAGGCTTGTATGAATATTATCGTTCGTTCAGCAAAAAAGCATTTACAAAAGCATTGCAAAAGTTAGTGCCAGATATTCGACAAGAAGATTTAATTGCTGGTGGCGCAGGAGTTCGTGCACAGGCTTGCAGTAAGGACGGTGGTTTGCTTGATGATTTTTATTTTGTTGAAGACAAAAGAGTAGTTCATGTTTGCAATGCTCCATCTCCAGCTGCAACTGCATCTTTATCAATTGGTGATTTTATTGCTGAAAAAGTTTTACAAAAATTCTAATTATTGTCGAGGAGAAATTGAATAAAAAATCAGAAAAAATATTTTTACTTATAACCGATTTTATAACAATAAATTTTTCGTGGTTCTTGTTTTTTTATTTGCGAGTTAATACCGGCTGGTTCGAATTAATTTCTCAGCCGGATTTCTTCCTGCCGATGCTTGCAATTTACTTTTACTGGCTTATAATATTTACTCTGGTAGGAATGTATAGAACTTGGTTTGCACAATCTCGATTTGATGAAATATCTACACTATTCAAAACATCTTTTGTGGGAATTTTCATTCTCTTGTTTTTAATTCTTTATGATGATTATAGAACTGGTGTTGCAACTCCTCTCCGATTCTATATTTTTCTTTACTGGTTAATATTTTTTGTAATTGTAGGTTCAGGAAGAATTTTAATAAGAAGTATTCAGCGCAGTCTGCTTATAAAAGGTTTTGGCAGAAGAAATGCAGTAATTATTGGATATAATTCGAAGGCTCAAGAAATTTTTGATATGATAGAAAATCATAGAGGATTGGGATTGGATGTGGTTGGGTTTGTCTCTGTGATGAATCAAAATGTTGATAAAGATTACAAAGGCAGAAAAGTTCTTGATACAGCCGAGAACCTTGAAAAGGTTATTGATAATTATAATGTGAAAAATGTTATCATATCGGTAGAACGACATCACGAAGATTTAATTCTTGAATTAATATCAAAATGTGATGGAAAGAATGTTGAAATAAAAATTGTTCCTGATTTGTATGACATCATCAGTGGTCAGGTAAAAACATCTCAAATTTACGGCATACCTTTAATCGATATAATGCCTGAACTTATGCCTGAATGGGAAAAGAAATTAAAAAGACTGATGGACATTGTTCTTTCTTTAATTATGCTGATTGTTACATCACCTGTAACAATTCTTGCTGCAATTGCAATTAAACTTGAAAGCGAAGGACCAGTTTTTTATAAGCAAGAAAGAATGGGAATGAATGGAAAAATTTTTAAGATTATTAAATTCAGAACAATGATTAAAGATGCAGAAAAACATACTGGTCCTGTTTGGTCGAAAAAAGATGACCCGCGCATAACAAAAGTTGGAAAAATTTTACGAAAAATTCGACTTGATGAAATTCCTCAGGCAATAAATATTTTGAAAGGAGATATGAGTTTTGTTGGACCTCGTCCGGAAAGACCTTATTTTGTAGAAAAACTCTCAAAAGAAATTCCACTCTATAAAAGAAGATTAAAAGTTCGTCCTGGTCTTACAGGGTGGGCTCAAGTTAAACATAAATATGATGAAACAATTGATGATGTAAAAATTAAATTGCGTTACGATTTATTTTATATCGAGAACATGAGTTTAAGACTTGATTTTAAAATTATCTTAAGAACAATTTTTGTAGTTCTTTTTGGGAAAGGACATTATGACTAATTCATTCAGAACACTCGTTATCATTCCAACTTATAATGAATTGGATAATATTCAAAAATTAATTCCATATTTACTCGAAAAGTATCCTGAAATAGACATCTTAATTGTAGATGACAATTCTCCAGATGGAACAGCAAATTATGTTGAAGAATTGGGCAGAAATGAATCTCGAGTAAAATTGATTAAACGACAAGGCAAAATGGGATTAGGCACAGCATATGTCGAAGGATTTAAGTATATGCTTAATAATGGTTACGATGTAGCAATTCAAATGGATGCTGATTTTTCTCACGACCCTAAAGAAATAAAAAATTTTTTGAAGAAAATTAAAGATTACGATTTAGTTATTGGTAGCCGATACACAAATGGCGTTCGAGTAATTAACTGGCCAATCAAAAGATTACTGCTTAGTTACTTTGCAAATCTTTACACAAGAATAATCACAGGCATGCCAATTAAAGATGCAACAGGCGGCTTTAAATGTTTTAGAAGAAAAGTTCTTGAAGCAATTGACCTCGATAAAATTCGTTCCAATGGTTATTCATTTCAAATAGAAATGAATTTCATTACATGGAAGAAAAAATTTAAAATTACTGAAATACCAATTGTATTTGTTGAACGAACTCAAGGAACTTCAAAGATGTCGAAGAAAATTGTTTATGAAGCAGTTTTTATGGTCTGGAAATTACGCTTAAGAGGATTATTAGGATTTTATAAGTGAGACTATGATTGATTTATCAATTATCATAGTAAATTACAATGTTAAAGAATTTTTATTGAATCTGCTTGATTCAATAAGAAAAGCTGCATCAAAAATTTCTGTTGAGATTATTGTTGTTGATAATGCATCAGATGATGGAAGCATCGAAGCAATCAAAGAAAAATTTCCTGAAGTAAAACTAATTGAAAATTCTGAAAATATTGGATTTGGTGCAGCAAATAATCTTGCTCTTAAAGAAGCAAAAGGAAAATATTTTTTGCTAATCAATCCTGATACTATTGTTCGTGAAGATACATTAGAAACAATGATTAATTTTTTTGAAGAACATCCTGAATGTGGAATTGCTGGCTGTAAAGTTCTTAATCCAGATGGCACACTTCAACTTGCTTGCAGAAGAGGTTTTCCAGGTCCATGGACTTCTTTTACAAAAGTTATGGGTTTAAGTAAGTTATTTCCAAAAAGTCGTTTGTTTGCAAGATATAATTTGACATATCTTGATGAAAATCAAACTTATGAAGTTGATGCTGTAAGCGGTGCATTTATGATGATGCGTAAAGAAGTCTACGAAAAAATTGGCGGCTTTGATCCTCAATTTTTTATGTATGGAGAAGATTTAGATTTGTGTTACCGTGCTCAAAAAGCAAATTACAAAGTCTATTATGTTCATTCTACCGAAATAATTCACTATAAAGGAGAAAGCACAAAAAGAAGCAAAATAGATGAAACCAAATTATTTTATGATGCAATGCATCTTTTTGTAAGAAAACACTTCTCTTCTTCTTTTATTGTAGAAACAATTTTGCAGATTGCAATTCTATTCAGAAAGTTAATTGCATTTGCTTATGTTTATAAACTTCCAATCATTAGCATTTTTCTTGATTTCATTTTCTTCAGTGCATCTGTTTTCTTTGCAGAAAAAATTTATGCTAACGAACACTGGAGAGGATTTCCATATTATGTTGTTCCTTGGGTTTATTTTATGCCCGCACTTCTTCAAATTTTTATTTCATCAATTGCTGGAGTTTATCGTAAAAATTCTATTTCTGTGCTTAAATGTTTAATCTCGCTTTTTTATGGCTTTATTGTTCTTTCAGCTCTTACCTATTTCTTGAAACAATTTGCATTCAGTCGAGCAGTTGTTTTAATTACTTACATTTTAGCATTCTTTGTTTTTTCTTCATGGAGAATAATAGTAAAAGTTGTATTCAAACTTGGATTAATAAGTGAATCCAAAAAAGCACGTACATTAATTGTTGGAAATCAAATAAAGTCAAATGAGCTTGCATTAAAACTGAAATCAAGCATTACTTCACTTTATCAAATTGTTGGTTTTATTGGAACGACTCGCAAATACATCGGTGAAAAAATTGGCAATTACAAAGTTTTAGGTTCTCTTGATAACATAAAAAAATTAATCATAGATGAAAAAATTGAAAGAGTAATTTTCTCTTCAGATGAAATTTCTTTTGAACAAATTTTTTCTGTAGTATCTGAATGTCAGGGTTTAAATGTTGAATTTATGGTTGCAGGAAAAGAACTTGATTATCTTGTTGGAAAATCTTCTGTAACAATGCTTGATGATATACCACTGCTGAAGATTCAGTATAATATTTCATCATTTGGACACAGAATTACAAAATTAATTTTTGATTTCACTTTGAGTTTAATTTTACTTTTGGTTTATCCTTTCATATTTTTACTCAAGAAATTCACATCGAAAAAGAACGACTTATTAAATTTTTTATTACAGATACCTGATGTATTGAAAGGGAAGAAAAGTTTTGTGGGACCACGCAGCAATTCTTATTATGGAGAATTGTATGTGGGTAAAATTGGAATTACAGGCTTGTGGTATGTTGAAAATATTTCTCCAGATGATGAAGAAGAAATAAAAAGTCTTGATATTTTTTATGCAAGGAATCAAAATATCTGGCTCGATTTAGAAATACTTGGAAGAACAATAACAAAAATGATTCTAAGGACGGAGTAACAAATGGCAAAAAACACACTTGATTTTGAAAAGCCAATAATAGAACTTGAAAACAAAATCGAAGAGATGCGCAAATATGAAGGGCATCTCGATATAACAAATGAAATTAAAACACTCGAGGAGAAAGTAATTCAACTCAAAAAAAATATTTATGAGAATTTAACACGCTGGCAGAGAGTCCAGCTGGCTCGCCATCCCGAAAGACCTTATACACTCGATTACATTTACATGATGACCGAAGACTTTGTAGAACTGCATGGTGACCGTTTGTTCAAAGATGACCATGCAATTGTTGGTGGATTTGCAAAACTTGATGAATACAAAGTTATGATTATTGGTCATCAAAAAGGGAGAGATACAAAATCAAATCTCTATAGAAATTTTGGAATGCCAAATCCCGAAGGTTACCGTAAAGCACTTCGATTGATGAAACTCGCTGAAAAGTTTAATAAACCAGTAATAACAATGCTCGATACACCTGGTGCATATCCTGGACTTGAAGCAGAACAAAGAGGTCAGGCAGAAGCTATTGCAAGAAATCTTCTTGAAATGAGTCGACTTAAAGTTCCTATTATTGTTGTAATTATTGGTGAAGGGGCAAGTGGTGGTGCACTTGGTATAGGCGTTGGCGATAGAATTTTAATGCTTCAAAATACATGGTATTCGGTTATTAGTCCTGAATCTTGCTCAAGTATTTTATGGCGAAGCTGGGACTATAAAGAACAAGCTGCAGAAGCTCTTAAACTTACTGCTGATGACTTACTTCAACAAGGAATTATTGATAGAATTGTACCTGAACCTTTAGGCGGTGCACACAAAGACCATCAGGGAATGGCTAATACTTTGAAAGCAATTCTGAAAGAAGAACTTGCTGCATTGATAAAAATTAAACCAGAAAAACTTGTTCAAAATCGACTTGAAAAATTTGGAAAGATGGGGGTTTATATTGAGTAACAAGAAGTAAGAAGGAACAAGCAAGGAGAAAGAATTAAATCATTATAAATTTTTCTTTATACAGTTAACATGCTGAGTTATATTACTGAAATTCGCGTTAGATATGCTGATACAGACCAAATGCAATTTGTTTATAATGGCAAATATCTCGAATATTTTGAAGTTGGCAGAACTGAGCTTTTAAGGTCTACAGGTTTATCTTATGCAGAACTGGAAAAAAATGGTTATCAGCTTCCTCTAATCGAGGCAAATGTAAAATATAAAAATCCGGCTTATTATGATGATATACTTGAAATTGAAGCAATGGTCAAAGAATTACATTCACCTAAAGTTCATATTGAATATGTGATAAGAAGAAAGGAAACAAAAGAAATTGTTGCAGAGGGATTTACAACTCATATCTTTATTAAATCCGATACAAAAAAAGCAGTTCGTCCACCCAAAATTTATGTTGATGCATTAAAGAAATATTTTTGAAATAAATAACTTTATCAAAATTCTTCTTCTTGCTTCTTTCTCCGTACTTCTAATTTCTTAACATTTTGTTTCTATGATTTTTCGTAATTTGTTTTTGTTATTTCATCCAAGTTTGCAGAATGTTTGATAAAATAAAAGAACTTACAAAAGACACAGTCATTTACGGAATCAGTACAATTATAGGAAGATTTCTGAATTTCCTTCTTGTGCCTTTTTATACAAATGTATTTTCTCCTGCCGAAGTTGGTATCTATTCAAACATTTATGCTTACATAGCTTTTCTTAATATTATTTTTATTTATGGAATGGATGCTGCATTCATGAAATACAGCTCCACTGCAACAGATAATAAAAAGAAAGAAGTATATTCTACTGCATTTTTATGTGTAACAATTTCCTCTTTATTTTTTTCCTTGATTTTGTTTTTATTCAGATATCCTCTTGTTAGATTAATTGAAATCCCTCAAAATTATTTTTATCTATATTATTACTTAATACTGATAATTTTTGCCGATACATTAGCTATTGTTCCATATGCAAATTTAAGATTACAAAGAAAATCAATCAGATTTACACTGATTCGTCTCGGCAATATTTTATTGAACATTTTTCTTAATCTTCTTCTTGTTCTGAAATTTAAAATGGGAATTGAAGCAATATTAATTGCTAATCTTTCAGCTTCTCTGTTTTCTTTAATTTTGCTTTCAAAGGATATTATAAAAAATCTTGTTCTAAAAATTGAAAAAGAATTTTTAAAACCCATGCTTAAATTTGCAATTCCATATTTGCCTGCAAGCATCGCAGCAACAATTGTTCAGGTAATTGATAGACCAATAGTTCTTGCTCTTACAAATGAAGAGACGCTCGGAATTTATCAAGCAAATTATAAGCTTGGAATATTTATGATGTTGATTGTTCAAATGTTTCAATTTGCATGGCAGCCATTTCTACTTACTACAGCAAAAGAAAAAAATGCAAAAGATATTTTTTCAAAAGTGCTTACGCTCTTTTTGATTGCTTCTTCGATTGTATGGTTAATTCTATCTTTATTTATAGAAGATGTTGCAAAAATAAAATTCTATGGAAATGTAAGTTTGATTGGTTATAAATTTTGGGGAGGATTATCTATAGTTCCAATCATCTTGCTGGCTTATTTGTTTAATGGAATGTATGTTAATTTTCAGGCAGGTTTATATATCGAAGAAAAAACAAAATACTTTCCAATTGTTACAGGTTTAGGTGCATTAGTAAATGTTATTGTGAATGTTTTATTGATTCCAATTCTGGGAATTATGGGAGCTGCAATAGCAACTTTGGCAAGTTACATAGTTATGGCATCAACTTTATTTATGTTTTCACAAAAAGTTTATAAAATAAATTATGAGTTTCAAAAAATCTCAAAAATATTATTACTCATTTTTGTAACTTGCATTGGGTATTATTTCCTTTATTACAATAACTTATTAAATATCCCTGTAAAATTAATTTTAATGATTTCATATCTGATGCTGCTTTTCATAATGAAAATCATCAGTAAAAATTTGTTAATGAATTTCAAAATATTGAGAAGAAATGATTGATATAAAGCCCAAAAATTTTATAGCTCTTCTAAGAGAATACGAGAGAGTAAATCGAATAGTAAAAGATAAATGGTTGCAAATTAGCATTGCAATAGCTGTGTTGTCAATTGTTATATTAATTTCATTTGTAATGTTAGAAATTTCTCGATTAGGAAATCTTGGCAAAATATTACTTCCTTTGTTGCTGATGATTCTTGTGTGGGAAATTTATTTGTTGTCGAAAAATTATTTTGATAGAAAATTATTTGTGATTTTATCCGCACTCCTTAACAAAAACGAAAATGATAAATCAGATTTAGAATTTATAGCTACTGAAAAAGTGAAAGTAAAAAGAATATCAGAAAAGTATTTTGATATATCATTGCCGGAATATGCAACTGAAGGAAGCAGCGGGTTAGATTTGCGAGCAGCTGTTGATGGTGATATCATAATACCAGCAAGAAGTTATGCAGTAATTCCAACAAATTTAAAAGTGGAAATTCCATATGGATATGAAATTCAAGTTAGACCAAGAAGTGGTCTTGCAGCAAAGCATGGAATCGGGTTGTTGAATTCTCCAGGAACTATTGATTCAGATTATCGAGGAGAAATAAAAGTGATTTTGTTTAATTTTAGTAATGAAGATTATGTGGTTAAACGGGGCGATAGAATAGCTCAAATTGTTCTTTCAAAAGTTTATAAAGCAGAATTCATTGAAGTCGAAGACCTTAACGAAAGCCAACGAGGAGAAGGTGGTTTTGGACACACTGGGAAGAATTAAGGTTGCAGGTTAAAATTTCAGGTTAAAGGAAAAAGGATAAAAGTTGAGAAAAAATTTAGCAAGCTTGAAATGATAGAATTGAGGATTGCAGATGAATTAAATTACAAAATTGCAGTACTGAAAGTTTACAAGATTGTAAGATTAATTGTGTAAGATATCTGAAAAGGAAGATGCAAGATACAAGATAGAACACATATTAAAAATTATTTTAGCACACTTCAAGATTGATAAAATTACTTTTTACACAAACCAAAATTAAAGTAGTGAAAATGGAAGAATGATATTATTAAAGGAACTTAGATGCTATAGTAAGTTATTTCAAAAATAAAAATTGTCTTTCTGTTTGCATGAGGAGAAGAAGAATCTCTATTTTATAATTGATATTCTTTATTGTTTGAAAAATTCAGTTATTATTTAATAAAAAGCTTCTCAATCAATATTCAATTAAAGGTAAATTGAAATGTCAGATTTTATACATCTACATAATCATTCACATTATAGTTTGCAGGATGCTGCGTGCACAGTTGAAGATTTAGTTTTAGCTGCTAAGAAAAATGATATGCACGCAGTTGCACTAACTGATCACGGAGTAATGTTTGGTGTTCTTCAATTTTATAAAAAAGCAAAAGCAGAAGGAATTAAACCAATTATTGGAATGGAGGCTTATGTTGATTTTGAAAAAAGCAGATTTGAAAAAGTAACTGATTCTGAAAATGGTAAAAGAAAATCAAAACACTACAGCCATCTTGTCCTTCTTGCTAAAAATGAAATTGGTTACAAAAACTTAATGAAAATTTCTACAATTGGCCATACAGAAGGATTTTATTACAAACCACGAATTGACCTTGAAATTCTTACTAAATATAAAGAAGGATTGATTTGCACATCTGCTTGTCCTGCAGGACCAATTTCCACACAATTAATTAATGACAAATGGGACAAAGCAAAAGAAATTGCAATCAAGCTGAAAGAATTGTTTGGTGATGATTTCTATCTTGAAATTCAAGACCATGGAATGGAAGTTGAGAAACCAATTCTTGCTGGAATGCCAAAACTTGCAAAAGAATTGAACATTAAACTTGTTGCAACTAATGACATTCATTACATTGAAAAAGACCATTCAATTGCTCATAACATTTTACTTCTACTTGGAGATAAATCTGGAAATGCAGACTACCATGATTTAAGATATGGAACAGACCAGATTTATTTTAAAAGTGCTGAAGAGATGAAAAAACTTTTCAAGAATTATAAAGGTGCAATTGAAAATACACTTGAGATAGAAGAGAAAATAAATTTAACACTCGATTTCAAAGGTCATCATTTCCCAATTTTTCCATTGCCGGATAAAACAAAAACACTTGAAGAGTATCTTGTTCAATTAGCTTATGAAAGATTAGAAAAAAGATTTAAGAAAGTTACTCCGGAAATTGAAGAACGACTTAAGTATGAACTTGATGTTATCAATCAAATGGGTTATGCTGGATATTTTCTGATTGTTCAGGATTTTATAAATGCTTCAAAGAAAAAAGGAATTCCAGTTGGTCCAGGTCGAGGCAGTGCTGCTGGAAGTCTTGTTGCTTATGTTCTTGGAATTACAAATGTAAATCCACTTGAATACAATTTACTCTTCGAAAGATTTTTGAATCCAGCAAGAAAATCGATGCCAGATATTGATGTTGATTTTGCAGATGATAAAAGAGAAGAAGTAATAAATTATGTTAAAGAAAAATATGGCGAAAATTCAGTTGCACAAATTATTACATTTAACAGATTATCATCCCGTCAGGTCATTCGAGATGTTGCAAGAGTTCTCAAAATACCAATTCCTCAAGTTGATAACATTACAAAATGGATTCCTTCAAAATTTGGAAGAGTCTATACAATTGATCAGGCATTAGAAGAAGTTCCTGAACTTCAGTGGATTAAAAAATCTGATGACCCGGTAATTAAAGAACTTATCAAGTATGCAAGAATACTTGAAGGAATGAATCGAAATGCATCAAAACATGCTGCGGGAGTTGTAATTACTCCAGGTGATGTTAGCGATTTTGTTCCTCTTGCAATTTATGGTGAACAAGGAGAAACTGCTACTGTAACTCAATTCAATATGAAAGACCTCGAAGAATCTGGTATTTTGAAGATGGACTTTCTTGGTCTTGATACTCTTTCAATTATTCGAGATACAATTGAACTTGTTAAAGAAACTCGAGGAGAAACAATTGATATCGAAAATATTCCTGTTGATGACCCAAAAACTTATGAACTTTTTGCAAAAGGTCAGACAACAGCAGTATTCCAGTTTGAATCCGCTCCAATGCGTGAATACCTGAAGAAACTTAAGCCTACGAGCATTAAAGATCTTGCTGCAATGAATGCTCTTTATCGTCCAGGTCCTATGGATTTTATTGATGATTTTATTGCTCGCAAGCATGGTAGAAAAGAAATTACTTACTTGCATCCAGTTCTTGAACCAATCTTAAAAGAAACTTATGGAATTATTGTTTATCAGGAACAAGTAATTCAGATTGCAAATAAAGTTGCAGGAATGTCTCTTGCCGAAGCTGATTTGCTCAGAAGAGCAATGGGAAAAAAAGATTTGAAAGCAATGCAGGAACAACGAGAAAAATTTATAAAAGGAGCAGAACAAAATAATATTGATGCTAAAATTGCAGGAGAAATTTTTGATGCAATCGACAAATTTGCTAACTATGGTTTTAATAAAAGTCATGCGGTTGCATACAGTATTCTTGCATATCAAACTGCTTATCTCAAAGCTCATTATCTTGAAGAATTTTTAGCAGCAAATCTTTCGAATAAATTTGATAACACAGACAAAGTTACAATTCTACTCGAAGAATGCAGAAAACTTGGTGTTAAAGTTCAACCGCCTGATATTAATCATCCAACTGTAAAATTTCAGGTTAAGGATAATAAAATAATTTTTGGAATGGCAGCAATTAAAAATGTAGGCATTCAAGCAGTCGAAGAAATTCAAAGAGCTCATGATGAATTAGGAAGAGATTTTAAAAGTATCTATGATTTCTGTGCGAATGTTGACACAAGAATTGTGAACAAACGTGCACTTGAAGGACTTGTGCTTGCAGGTGCACTTGACTCATGCGGAGGAACAAGAGCTCAAAATTATGCTGCTATTGAAGAAGCTCTTGAATTTGGAAGTAAAATTAAAGCAGCAAAAGAATCTCATGCCGACAGCCTTTTTGCAATCAATACAGAAGAATTTCATTACGAAGAACCTACCCTTCCAGATGTTAGACCATGGGATGCGCGTGAACTCCTTGCAAAAGAAAGAGAAGTCCTTGGATTTTATTTGAGTGACCATCCATTAAGAAAATACGAAATTGAATATAATTCATTTGCAACTGTCCATCTTGGAGATTCAGAAACATTTAACTTCAACGAAACAGTTCGTGCTTGCGGTGTTGTGACTGATGTTACTCATAAAATGGATAAGAACGGAAATAAAATGGCTTTCTTTAAACTCGATGATTTTTCCGGTTCATGTGACTGTTTGATGTTTTCAAAAACATTTAAAGATTTCGGCGAACTTATTTTCCCAGAATCAACAATTATGGTTAAAGGAAAACTTGAAAGTAGCGGCGATACAGTTAAACTTCATGTAGACGAAGCTTATCCTTTAAGTGATGTTAGAAAAAAATTTACAAAACGACTTGGAATTATTTTGGATTCTTCATTCCATCATCCAGAATTAATTGACAAAATTCAGCAATTAATGTTACAATTTGAAGGAAGCATTCCTGTTCTCTTATGCGTGAAAGAAAATGGAACAACAAGAGATTTTGCAATTGATTATCGAATAAGTCTTGTTGATGATTTTATTGAAAAGCTGAAAGAATTAATTGGCGAAGAAAATATTATTTATTTTGTCAGCTAATTTTTATGAAAATGATTCCATCTATAAAAAATCAGAACAACATCAAATGAACTCTTTTATTTCTTTTAGTAAACTATTTTGATTCTGAATAAAATTTATGTTGTTGCAAAAAATTATTCATTACACATTTCATTAAAACAAAATTCCATTAATAAAAACATAAGCATTTGATTTGTTTTTTCTATTTCTTAAGTTTGCAAACACTTAAAAAAATAAGGAAGAATCAATGGAAAAAAAGTGGGCATTAATATTAGGTGCATCAAGCGGATTTGGCGGAGCTTCTGCAATTGAACTTTCAAAGCATGGTTATAATATTTTTGGAGTTCATCTTGACCGCCAGGCAACAATGCCACAAGTTCATCAAATAATTAAAAAAATAGAAAAGAACGGTCAACAAGCAGTTTATTTTAATATCAATGCAGCTGACCAGATTAAAATAAATGATACACTCGACGAAATAAAAGAAAGATTTGCTGCTTCAAAAGAACATTCCAAAGTTAATGTATTGATTCATTCACTTGCATTTGGAACACTCAAACCTTTCATTTCAAAAAATCCTGATGAATGTGTAACTCCAGCACAAATGACTATGACACTTGAAGTGATGGCTCATTCTTTAGTTTATTGGACTCAAGGATTAGTATTTAGAGATTTGCTTGCTCATGGTGGAAGAATCTTTGCACTTACAAGTGCAGGTTCACATACAGTTATTCCAAATTATGGAGCAGTATCTGCAGCCAAAGCTGCGCTCGAAGCTCACATTCGTCAACTTGCTGTTGAACTCGGTTCGATGAGAGTAACCTGCAATGCAATTATGGCTGGTGTAACAGATACACCTGCAGGAAGAAAAATTCCAATGTTCGATAAAATGCTTCAAGCTGCACAATTTAAAAACCCTCAAGGCAGACTTACAACACCTGAAGATATCGCAAAAGCAATCGTAGCATTGTGCGATGAAAAATGTGACTGGATTTCCGGCAATGTGATTGGTGTGGATGGTGGCGAATATATTGTAAATTTTATAGGTGAAAAAGCTCATCTTGCCTTCAAGACGGATTGACAATCCAACAAAACAGGTATAAATAAATGAACGAGTTCACCTTCACAGAAGAACAAAAAATGCTTCGCGAAACTGTTCGCGATTTTGTTAACAATGAAATTAAACCAATTGCATCAAAAATTGATGAAGAAGAAAAAATTCCTGATGAACTAATTAAGAAATTAGCTGAACTTGGATTTCTTGGCGTTGCATTTCCAGAAGAATATGGCGGTGGGGGATTTGGAGAAGTTGGCTATTGCATTATGCAGGAAGAAATTGCAAGAGGCTGTATGTCAACTGCAACTTTCATTGGTGCTCATCAATCAATTGGTGCTAATGCAATTTATATTGGTGGTAACGAAGAACAAAAGAAAAAATTTCTTACGCCTCTTGCAAAAGGAGAAAAAATCGGTGCATTCTGTTTAACTGAAGCACAAGCAGGTTCAGATTCATTTAATGTAAAAACAAAAGCAGAACTTGATGGAAATGAATGGGTTCTTAATGGTGAAAAACTCTGGATAACAAACGGCGGCATTGCTGATATTGTTACTGTGTTTGCAAGAACATCAAAAGGAATCAGCGCATTCATTGTTGAAACTGATACTCCTGGTTTTCATGCCGGACCTCCAGAAAAGAAAATGGGAATTAAAGGAAGCACAACCAATCCTATTACATTTGATAATGTAAGAATTCCTAAAGAAAATTTATTAGGCAAAGAAGGGCGTGGATTTATATTGGCTATGAAAACACTTGATGCAGGAAGATTAGGATTGGGTGCAGCTTGTCTTGGTGCAGCAAAAGAACTTTTAGAACTTTCCACTCGTTATGCAAAGCAACGAAAACAATTTGACCAAACAATTTCTAATTTTCAAGCAGTTCAATTTATGCTGGCAGAAATGGCAATGATGATTTATAACATGGAATCAATAGTGTATAGAACAGCAGTAGATTACGATTTAGGAAAAGATATATCTCATCAATCTGCTATAGTAAAATTATACTGTTCTGAATCTTTGGATAAAATTGCAGATTATGCAGTTCAAATTCATGGCGGGATGGGTTATTCACGCGAATTGCCAATAGAAAGATTTTATCGTGATTCCCGCATCAATAGAATTTTTGAAGGGACAAATGAAATTCAAAAAGGAATTATTGCGAGAGAAGTTATAAAGAAAAATGGAGTTTTATTTTAAAAATAGAAAGGAGTAAAATTATATCATGAAACCATTTACATTTACAGACAGCAATTTTGATCAGGAAGCACTTCAATCAAATATACCAGTAATTGTTGATTTCTGGGCAGCATGGTGTGGCCCTTGTAGAATGATTGCACCAATAATTGAAGAATTAGCAGATGAATATGAAGGAAAAATTAAAGTTGGAAAACTTGATGTTGATGAAAATCAAAATATTGCAATTAGATATGGTGTAAGAAGTATTCCAACTGTATTATTTATTAAAGATGGAAAAGTAGTCGACCAGATTATAGGTGCTGTTCCTAAAAGTGTATTTACAGAAAAGATACAGAAAATTTTATAATAGGTTAAAAACAAGTTAAATGAAAGAAAAAAGTAATTTTTTATTTTTTTTATACTTGACAAAACCAATAAGTGGTATTATTTTTTTATTGAAAAACAAAAGATTTTGAACTATACTGTTGTTGATAAAAATAAACACAAACTAAATTGGCAGATTGAGCGGCAAATAAAATGGGCAATATTTTTTTGGGGAGTGAATTTAATCGATTGTCCTTCGAAAGTTTAGAATTAGCTAAACACAATAATTCTAAAATAACTAATTACAATATCTCACAAAGATAGGAGGTAATTATTGTTTTTTATTTACAAATTTTATCCTTTCAATAACCCTTTCTTAATTAAAATAACAAGCTAAGGAGTAAAGTATGCATCGAAGAATTTTTTACTTTTTGCTATTGCTTGCTCTTTTTCCTGCATTAATTTCTGCGGGAACAAAGGGTAGAATTAAAGGGAAGGTAGTCGATTTGCAAACCGGTGAACCCTTGATTGGTGCTAACATAATTGTACTTGGCACCACAACAGGTGCAGCATCGGATGCAAATGGCGAATATGTCCTTCAAAACCTTGACCCAGGTGTTTATACGGTTCGTGCTTCTTATCTGGGATATCAATCAATAACAATTTCAAATGTGAGAGTAAATGCTGACTTAACAACCTCACTTGATTTCCAGCTTCCAAGCGAAGAAATTCAAGTAGGAACAGTTGAAATAGTTGCACAAAAGCCTCTCATCCAAAAAGACAACACTAATGCAGTTCGAATTACAACAAGCGAAGATATACAGGCATTACCTGTTCGTGGTGTAAATAACATCGTAAGTTTAACTGCAGGTGTTGTTTTACAAAATGGAAATATCTTTATTCGTGGCGGTCGTTTTGACGAAGTAGGTTACTACCTCGAAGGCGTTTCAATTAAAAACCCAATTACTGGTAATAGAGGTGTAACAATTTCACAAGATGCTCTCGAAGAAATTCAAGTTCAAGCTGGTGGTTATACAGCTGAATTTGGTGGAGCTAATGCTGGTATTATTCGTCAATCATTTAAATCTGGTGGAACTCAGCTGAAAGCAAGTTATGAGTATATCACAGATAACATAACATTCAAGAGCAAAGATGATGCTTTTGATGGAAAGAAACGTCTCGGTGCATACTGGTGGGGTTATAATGAACAAAGTGCTGTATTAAGTGGTCCTCTGTTCGATAACAGAGTAAAATTCTTTGCAAATGTAAATTATGTTTATAACAGAGACCCAAATCCACAGCCTAATCCAGGTGTAAATTTGGGTATACTTACAGATAACATAACACATGATACAATTAATTTTGTTTATCCTGCTGGTCCACAAAAAGGTGTTCAGGAACAATACTTCACTTATACAGGAACACTGAATTTTGACTTAAAACCTGTCCTTGTAAGATTATCTGGAACTTATACAACATATAATTCTGATGTTGTATCAGGGGCTCCAATTTTTAATATATTACAAACACGCAGAGGAAGAAACGAACAGACTAACGGTGCATTCAACCTTAAAGTAACTCATGTTCTTAGCGGTTCAATGTTTTATGAATTGTCTGCTGGCTATTACTTCGCAAACAGCGAAACTTATACTCCAGGACTTGGTTCTAACTACTGGGTTTATGGAGACAGCGTAGCCAATGCTGAAGTTGGCTGGACAATTCCAAGAACTGCAGCTGATATTGCAAATGGTGTATATGGCAGATATGTCAGCCCAACTCAGGCAAGTATTATGGGATTCACGTTTAATAGAAATGGTTCAATTCCTACAGGATATGGCAAAAATGATAGAAAAGGATTAACATTAAATGGTTCTCTTTCATTCCTACTTGGTAAACATCATTCATTCAAACTTGGTGGTGAATATCAACAATATATTTTGAGAAACTGGGGTTTGCGTTCTCAAACAAGTTTAGCTGCTTCTTTGCACAACTGGCTTGTTGCTCATCCAAATGCAACTGAAGCTGAAATAAATGCTGCTAAACGCCAATTCATTTTAACAAGAGGTGTTAATAATTATGGTTATGATGTTTTTGGTAATGAAACTGATGAAGGTTTCTTTGATGCTCCTCATAAACCAGTTTTTGCAGCTGCTTATATTCAAGATAAAATTGAATATGAAGACCTTGTAATCAATGCAGGCTTAAGATTTGATTACATTGATATTGACAATCTTACATTTGTTGACCCAACAAAACCTGACCTTGCAATTAATCCTCAAACTGGTGAATTATACGAAGCTGGCTGGAAAAAAGTACCAACATTTAGTGCTATTAGTCCTCGTTTAGGATTTTCATTCCCTGTAACTGATAAAACTGTATTCCATGCACAATTTGGTAAATTTGTTCAACAGCCTGCTTTAAATACAGCTTATCTTGGTTATTATGAATTAGCATGGGAAATTAAAGGTGGATACTTTATTTCAAGACCAGCTGGTTCAGATATTAGACCAACAAGAACAACTCAATATGAATTAGGATTTACTCAACAGTTGACTGATTTTATGTCATTAGACATTACTGGTTATTATAAAGACATAAAAGATCAGGTACAATTTGTAAATCAACCAGTTGTTAGAACATCAGCATTCCAAAATTATAACATTTTAGCTAATGGCGATTATGCAACTACAAAAGGTGTTGAAATTACACTTAATATGAGAAGATATGAAAGATTAGCTGTTAATGCTTCATTGTCATTCCAAGATGCAAGAGGAACTGGTTCAAATCCATATTCAAATAGTGGTGTTGTTGGTGCTCCTCTTGATGGAGTTACTATATTTGTTCCAAAATACATTAGTCCACTTCAGTTCAATCAGGCATTAAGAGGAAATGTAAATATTGATTATCGATTTGGTCCAAATGATGGTCCTGCTATTTTACATGATTTTGGTGTATCAATGCTTGCTATGTTTAATAGCGGTCATCCATACACAAGAGGTTTTGGCGCTCTTAATGCAGAAACTGATGCACGTTTCAGACAGCCACTTGAAGCATTAAATTCATCTACTACTCCTGCAGAATTCCAAGTTGATTTACGTATCGATAAAACATTCAGACTCTTCGATAGATTATCAATGAATGTTTATGTATATGTAATCAACTTATTCGACAGAAAGAATGTTCGAAATGTATTCCTAAGAACCGGGTCACCTGACGATGATGGTGTAATTTACAATCCAGAATTATCACAACAGTTAATTTCAACATACGGCGACCAGTATATTAATCTCTATAGAGCAATTAATATTGATTATCAACAAGGTTATGGTGGTGTTCCTAATGCTGCTACTAATTTGTTATATGGACCACCTCGTCAGATAAGACTTGGTGTTAGATTGGAATACTAATTATAGTTTTGAAAAAATAACAGGAGTAAAAAATGAAAATAAAGTTATTCAGATATTTAAGTTTAGCGCTAATCCTAATAGCGTTTACTACAATGGCTCTTGCTAAAGGTGGTGGAAATAAATCCGCCAGACTTAATAAGAGTCTTGGTGAGCCAGTTTATACCAAAATTAACATTAATAATATTTCTACATGGATTAAAAATGATGGTGAAACTGACATAAATCAAAATGGAAACTCAGGTTTTGTATTTCCAAAAGGAAGTAATAAAACTGCAGTTTTCCAATCAGGATTTCTCTGGGGTGGAAGAGTTGATGGTCAGTTTAGAGTTGGTGGCTCTGTTTATCGTCAAGGAACTGTTCCAGGTAGGATTTTACCAAATGGTAAACCTGCAGATCCAAAAGACCCTGATGTTAGAATTTACAGAGTAAGAAGAGATTATAAAGATGGTGATTTAAATGCTGAATTAGCTGATGGTGATGGACCAACAATTGAGGCTATTCGAGCACAATATGAAAAAGACTGGAATGAATGGCCAGCTGATCAAGGTGCCCCATTTGAAGATGTTAATGGCAACGGTAAATATGAACCTGCTATTGATATTCCAGGTGTTCCTGGGGCAGACCAAACTGTATGGTTTGTATGTAATGATTTAGACCCTGCTCAAACAGACTATATGTATGGTTCTTTACCAATGGGCATTGAAGAACAAGTCACAGTTTGGGCTTATAAATCTACTGGTGCTTTAGGTAATATGATATTCAGAAAATTTATAATTATTAACAAAAATCCAGAACAAAAGCCGTTTACTGAAATGTATGTTTCAATGTGGAGTGACATTGATGACGGTGATGCAGGTGATGATTTTGCAGGCTGCGATACAACACTAAGTTTGGGCTATTGCTACAATGCAAATGCTACAGATGCTGTATACAATCCACTTCCGCCTCCAGCAGTTGGTTTTGACTTCTTCCAAGGACCAATCATACCTGGCGATGCTCATGATAAAGCAATCTATAAAGGAAAATATGTTCAAGGGAAGAAAAATCTTCCAATGACTGCATTCTATTTCTTTATAAATGGTGATCCAGTATACCGTGACCCAGTTCAGGGTGTATATGAAACTGGCACACTTCAGTGGTATAATTTATTTAGAGGAAGAATTTCTACAAGTGGAGACCCATTTGTTGATCCTACAACAGGTCAACCAACAAAATTCTGTTTAGCTGGCGACCCAATAACAGGAACAGGTTGGCTTGATGGTATGCTGCATCCACCAGGTGATAGAAGAATAGGTATGGCTTCAGGTCCATTTGAAATGGCTTATGGTGATACCCAGGAAGTTGTAGTTGCTGAAATAGCTGCTGGTGCAATTCCAGGTGTAGATAGACTTGGAGCTATTCAGTTATTAAAATTCTATGACTTACAAGCACAATTAGCTTACGATAACTTCTTTAATGTTCCAAAAGCGCCGCCAGCTCCTGTTGTTTCAGTTGCTGAAATGGACAAAGAAGTTATCCTCTCATGGGGAAGTGACCCTGCAAAAGTTAATGCTACAGAATCTTATTCACAGGGTGGCTTTGAATTTGAAGGTTATTGTGTATATCAACTGCCTTCAAGAACTGCCCAAGCAAGCGAAGCAAAACTAATTGCAACTTTTGATAAAGTCGATGGAGTTCTTAAGATTAGTGACTTGGAATTTGATGCAACAGCAGGAGTTGTTCAAAGCAAGGTTGTTAAATTTGGTACAGATTCAGGAATTAAACGTTATATTAGTATTAAGACAGATGCATTTAAGGGCGGATTACCTTTGAATAACGGCAGCAAATATTATTTTGCTGTAACTGCATATGCATATAATCCAGACCCTAATGCAGTTCCAAAAGTTCTTGAAAATCCTCTTGAAGTAATAGAAGTTACACCTCAAACACCTAAACCTGGTGTAAGGTATGAAGCATCATTAGGTAAAGAAATAGTTGCAACACATAAATCAGGTTTCAGTGATGGTAAGGTTACAGCTTATGTTGTTGACCCAACCAAAGTAACTGGTCATAAATACGAAGTAAGCTTTGCTGAAGATGGATGGATACTTAAAGACCTTACTGCTTCCAAAACACTATTAACAGGCCAAACCAATCAAAATGCAGATGACCTTTCTCCAATGGTTGATGGTATGTTAATTAAAGTTGCTGGTGCTCCAAACGACTTTAAAGATTTCTTAGTAACTGCTAATGCGAATGGTCCACTTAATCCACCAGAATATGGTGCATTTGCATTTAACAATAGTGGATTTCCACATCCATCAACTGGTGATAGACCAACTGCAAGACAACAGGTTCGTGGTGGTCTGTGGGGAATTCATACAGGCAATATAGATGATGCATCATTCAGTTATGAATTCTTTGTATCAAGAGTTACTCAAGGTGGAGCTCGCTGGCCAAGAATAATTCCAAATGATTTTGAAATTAGATTTAAACCAGGTAAAGCATTCTTATATCCTGGAAGTGATTATGGTGGTCATGGTAAATTAGTTGATGTTCCATTCCAGCTATGGAATGTTGGAACAAAACCAGATGCAAGCGATGATGTTCGTTACTTCCCATACATACTCGATGAAAATGAAAATGGTGTATTTGATTTGTCGGGTGTAGACCATCCTATTTCTGGTGGAGATAATGACCCTGAAACAGATTGGTTCTATTGGGTAATTCCAAAAGATAAGACACCTGGTGAAAGTGGTTATAATGCAATAGTAAATAAAATACAGACAGATGGCGATGCAAATCATCAGTATCTGGATCCAACAATTATGAGTGGAGATGCAATCCGCCGCATGGTACTTGTTAATTGGAATGGTGGAAGTGTATCAGCTGCAAACTGGCCTAATAATGTCAACAGCCCAATGCCAGAAGAAGGTACAGTCTTTAAGATAATTACTACTAAACCAAATCAGCCAGGTTCTGATGTATTTGAATTCACAGCTCCTTCAGTTACTGTAAGTACTGATCTTGCTAAAGAAGATGTTGAACAAATCAATGTTTTCCCAAATCCATATTATGGTGTTAATCCTCAAGAAATAAATAAATATCAACGATTTGTTACATTCACACATTTACCGCAAAAAGCAACTATCAGAATATTTAACTTAGCAGGTCAGCTTGTAAGAACAATAAGAAAAGATTCTCCTGAACAATTCCAGAGATGGGATCTCAACAACGAAAGTGATTTACCTGTTGCAAGCGGTATCTATATCGTTCATGTTGATATGCCAGATTTGGGAAAAACAAAGATTCTTAAAGTAGCTATCATTCAAGAACAACAAGTTCTTGATAGATTCTAAAAAATTGAAGGAGACTGAAAAATGAAAAAAATAAATTTAATTGCAATTGCACTATTACTTACCGTAAGCAGTTTATTTGCAGGCGGTGGCAGCCGTAATGGTACTGCAGGTGCTACTGAATTATTGGTACCAGTTGGTGCTCGCGGTATATCGATGGCTGGAGCTACACTTGTTGGTGCTACCGGCGTCGAAGCTTTGTATTGGAACCCGGCTAACCTTGTTCGTGGTGAATTCAATACAAATGTTATGTTTTCTCATATGAATTACATTGCAGATATCAGCGTTGATTATGGTGCAGTTTCTACTAACATCGAAGGATTTGGCGCTTTAGGTTTTACAATTAAATCAATTGGTATTGGTGATATCCCTGTTACAACGGTTGTTAATCCTGATGGTACAGGCCAAACTTTCAGACCATCATTCATTACTGTTGGAATGACTTATTCCAGAATGTTGAGTGATCGAATTTCTGTTGGTGTTACTGCAAATATTATTTCTGAAAGAATTGAGCTTGTATCTTCTACTGGTATTGCATTTAATATGGGTATTGCTTACAAAAATCTTGCTAATGTTGATGGTTTAAGCTTTGCAGTTGTATTGAAAAACATTGGACCTCAAATGAAATATGACGGTAGCGGTCTTAATGTAAAAGCAATTTCAACTGACTTAGCAAGACCAACTCAATATTACAAGATCGATGCTGCATCATTTGAATTGCCTTCAACGCTTGAACTTGGCTTGGGATATAATTTCCAGTTCAGTGAATCAAATGCATTAATGATTAATGGTGTATTCCAGAACAGCAATTTCTATGGTGATGAATATAGATTTGGTGCTGAATATGGCTACAACAATACATTCTTCATCCGCGGCGGTTATATGTTTATGCCAGAACTTGACAGCGACAGCAATGTATTTGGATTGACTGCTGGTTTTGGTATTAACTATAACTTAGGCGGTGTAGGTGTAAAATTAGATTATGCATATCGCCAAGCTAAGTATTTTGAAGCAAATCATGTATTTACAATTTCGTTAGGTTTGTAATATTTTTATCAAGATTTACGAAGCCCTCTATAAAGAGGGCTTCTTTTTTTTAAAGAAATTTTTTTATCAATATGTGGAAAATAATAGGACACAGAGAATAACAGATTAATCAAATTAACTCTGCGAAAAATTATGAACCAATACTGATAAATCTTAAAGTCAAATTCCTAAAACTTTTTTACAATTGTGACATTTTTAGGCTGTTGATTATGTTTTTTCAAATCATTAAATATGTTACCAAAAATTTGTTTGAACATAGGAGATGAATTAATGAGAACTATTTCAGTATTAGTTTTTGTGATTGCTTTATCAACTATCATTAAAGCTCAAGCAGAATTAGGTTTTGAATTTGATTACGCACGATTCAAATACGATACAACTTCTGTTTACATGGAATTTTATTATGATTTAAATACCAGCAACATGAAAATTAAAAAATCTGATTCCGGCACTTTGAAAGAAGCTATTGTTCATATTGAGATGAAAAATGAAGATGCTGATACTTTTTTTATATTCAAAGATTGGAAAATTACACATCCAGTAAATGAAAATGCTGAAGAAAAAGATAGAACTTATACTGGTGTTCTGGGATTTGTTGTCCCAAAAGGAAATTATTCATTGCTTGTTAAAGCTTATGACAGCAGCAATCCTGATTTTAACAAAGTTATAAGAGAAAAAGTAGTAATTAATCCATTCAAGGATGATAAATATTCAATCAGTGATATTCAAATTGCATCAAACATTAAAAAAGATGGAGCAGACCCAAAATCAATTTTTTATAAAAATACGCTCGAAGTTATTCCAAATCCTTCAATGATTTATGTAGATAGAATGCCAGTTCTGTTTTATTATGCTGAACTTTATAATCTTAAACTTGATGACCCCAACAATGATTTCAGACTACATAAAGTTCTTTTTAATAGTATTGGAAAGAAAGTTTATGAACAAACAAAAACAGTTAAACAAAACCAAAATGCTTTTGTTGAGATTGGAACAATAAACTTATCAAAAATGCCAACGGATTCTTATAACCTTGTTCTAAGTTTGGTAGATAATAAAACAAATCAAGCTTACATTTCTACAAAAAGATTTTATTATTACAACACAAAATATATTGATACAGCTTCTACAGGAAATTTAGCAAAGGGAGTATTAGGAAGTGAATTTGCCGTTTATGATAATGCAGAATGTGATAAAATGTTTTCAGAGATAAAATATATTGCTACACAAAGAGAAATTGAACAATATAAAAGTATTGATTCATTAAATGCCAAAAGAGAATTTTTATATAACTTCTGGAAAAAAAGAGACCCAGACCCATCAACTCCTATTAATGAATTTAAAGAAGATTATATGAAAAGAGTTGAATATGCAAACAGAAATTTTGGAATTTATACTAAAGAAGGTTATTTAACAGATAGAGGAAGAGTTTATTTAATATATGGCGAACCAGATCAAAGAGATTTCTATCCAAGTGAATCAAATATGAAACCATACGAAATTTGGTTCTATAATCAAATTGAAGGCGGCGTTACTTTTATTTTTGGTGATGTAACAGGATTTGGAAATTACGAACTTCTTCATTCTACAAAGAGAGGGGAAGTTAGAGATGATAATTGGCAGAGAAGATTAACAACTCAATAATTATGCTCGATAAGAATAAAATCGAATATTTTCTCTTTCGTTTTTTTAATAAGATTCTTTTAGCATTAGGACTGAATAAATCCCGTAAGCTTGCAAGACATATTGGTACATTCTTTTACTATTTTATTCCAATTAGAAAAAAAACTGTAATAAGCAATCTTAAAAGTGCTTTTCCAGAAAAATCTCTAAAAGAAATTAAAAGCATTGCAAAGAAGAATTATCAGAGTATTTCTATTACATTTTGTGAATTAATGCTTTTGCCTTCATTGAAGTTAAGTGAAATTAAATCTCAAGTTTGGTTTGATAATCTGGATTTAATTCGAAATAAAATTTCAAACGGCAAAGGATTAATTCTTTTAACAGGTCATTTTGGCAACTGGGAAATTTTAGTATCGTCAATTGTTTCTTACATTGATGCAAAATATCATGTGCTTGTAAAACCTCAAAGAAATGAATACATAACCCGATGGCTAAGAAATACAAGAAGCATTGGTAATACAAATGTTATTGAAGTAGGAATTTCTGTAAAAGAAATTATTAAAGCACTAAAAGCAGGAGAAGTAGTTTTGATTGCAGGCGACCAGAGAGGTCCTTATGAAGGTAAAAGATTTCAGTTTTTTAATCGTCAAACTGCTCTTTTTACAGGAACAGCTTCCATAGCACTTAAAACAAACTGTAATGTTTTGCTTGTTGTAATAGTAAGACAGCCGGATTATAAGTATAAAGCTTATGTTGAAGAACTAAATTTTAAGGAACTTCCAGAGGATAATGAAAAAAAATCTATTGAATTAACTCAGCGTTATATTTCATTTCTTGAAAAATATGTAAGAGAAAATCCTGAGCAGTATTTCTGGATGCATAAGTTATGGAAATACTAAATCACAAAGATAAAATTTTAGTTATCCAGACTGCCTTTCCTGGTGATGCAATTCTTACTTTACCAATGATTCAAAAACTGAAAGAAAAATATTCTGAAAGCTTGATAGATGTTTTGTGTATCCCTTCAACAAAAGAAATTTTTTTGAGTTCTCCAGCAGTTGATAATGTAATCGTTTATGATAAGAAAGATAAACAAAAATCTTTTAGTGATTTCTTAATGATGATTAGAAAAGTAAGAGCTGAAAATTATTCAAGAATATTTTCACCTCATCGATCATTTAGGTCCTCAATAATAGTTTGGTTTTCAAAATGTAAAGAGACTTATGGCTTTGATAATGCATCACTTAGTTTTATTTATAAATACAAAATACATTATGAAAAAAACAAACACGAAGTTGAAAGAAATCTCAATTTAATAAAGTTTGATACCTCAAATAGTAATTGGAGAATATTTCCAACAATAAAGTTTACTGATGAAATTGAAAACAAAATTGAAAATCTGATTCAATCAATTGATAAAAAAATTATTGCGGTTGCTCCGGGTTCAGTATGGAATACAAAAATTTATCCAGAAGAATATTACAAATTAATTGTTGATTATCTTATATATCGAAATTATTATATAATTTTTATTGGTGGGAAAGAAGATAAAATACTTTGTGAAAGATTAAATAATAAGTTTGCAGAAAATACTTTATCGCTTGCAGGCAAACTCAGCATAATTGAAACAATAACATTATTGAAGAAATGTTCTTTGCTGATTTGCAACGACAGCGCTCCAACACACATGGCGATGGCAGCACAAATTCCTGTTTTAACAATTTATTGTTCAACTGTCCCTGAATTTGGATTTTATCCTTATAGCTCAATAAGTGATTTTATTTCTTATGATGGATTAAAATGTAAGCCCTGCGGTATTCATGGACATAAAAAATGTCCAATTAATACATTTGATTGTGGTTATTTGCTAACTCCAGATATGGTAATTGAAAAAGTTAATAATCTCCTGAGTGCCAAGAAAAAAAGCGTATAAATTCATATATTTGATGCACAATCACGGATGAAAAATGAAATTTTTCAACTTAGATACGATTAAGAAAATATTTGTAGTTATTACACCAAACATTCCTGATTCGAGTACAAAGACTTATAAATTCAGTTTTTTTAGAAGCATTGGTTATATCTTAATTTATACTTTGATTTCTTGGCTTGTATTAATTTTTATTCTTTCAGTAACACCGTTAAAAGATTTTCTTTTTGTTCTTGATAATCAAGAATTAATAGCCCAAAGAAAAAAAATAAATGAACTTCAAGAAAAAGTAAGAATATTAACTAACGAGCTTGAAGATATTTCTTCAACTAATGAAAAAATAAAATACACACTAAAACTTGCTCACAGAGATTCTTCTGATACATCAAAATCAATTTATGATACACTAAGAAAAAAAATTACAAAGAAAATTAATCTTGGTGGAAATCTTTTCCTTGCAATTAAAGATTTATTTACGAAATTAAACAATGAAAAAATAAATTCAGACTCACTAATTTTTCTTGCCCCTGCAACTGGAATTTTAACAAAAGAATTTAATCCAGAGCTTGGTCATCTTGGTGTTGATTATGGACTTAAAATTGGTTCTCCAGTTTATGCTTCTGCAGGAGGATTAGTAATCTTTGCTGATTATACTGTTGATTATGGATATACAATAATTATTCAGCATGATTATGGTTATGTTACAATGTATAAACATTGTTCATCGCTTTTGAAAAAGCCGCAGGACTTTGTTAGACAAGGAGAATTAATAGCTTTAAGTGGAAATTCTGGCAAAAAAAGTACTGGTCCTCATCTTCATTTTGAAATATGGCATATGGGCAAACCTGTTAATCCAGAAAAATTAATAATAAAATAGGAGGAGCTATGGCATCAAAAAAAGATTCTCATGAAGAAGAAGTAAGTATAATCAGCAGCGGTGTAAAAATAGAAGGGAATTTAAGCAGCGAAGGAAATGTTAGAATTGATGGAATTGTAATTGGCAACCTCACAATTAATGGAAATTTAACTATAGGAGATTCATCTGAAATTTTTGGAGAAATAAAAGCTCGTAATGTAACTACTAATGGAAAAGTTGAAGGTAAAATAATTGCTTCAGAAAAATTGAAATTAGAACCAAAGTCTGTAATTAAAGGTGATTTAATAACAAAAACATTAATAATAGAAGAAGGAGCTATTTTTGAAGGGCACAGTTCAATGAATGGTGCTCAATCTTCAGTTCAAAAAGAAAATGGCTGAATTAGGAAAATATCCAGGAAAATTTTCTGAAACTTACAGGAACATTAGTCCTTATCTTGGATTAGGCACCCAGCTTGCCGCAACAATAATATTAATGTTCTTTTTGGGGAGATGGCTCGATGAAGTATTTAATACAAGTCCCATCTTAATGATAATTTTTTCTTTCATTGGCTGCTTTGCAGCTGTTTATAATTTTATTAAAACTGTGTTGAACTTAAACAAGAAAAATAAACTTGATAAAACAAATTAAACTTTCTGCCGGAATTATAATTTTTGTTAATGCGATAATAATTCTTTTATCCTATTTTGAAATCTTATCAAAATCTCAGGTTAAATCATTAATTTTTGCATGTATAATTTCGATTATTAATTACATTATTTTTTTGTTTTTATTTAATAAATCAATTAAAAAAGAAAATAAAAAGTTTATTGAGATTAATTTAGGAGGTATGGTTTTAAGGATTTTACTTATGCTTGCCTTAATTTTTATTACATTAAAATTCTTGAAAGTTGACAAATATGAGTTTATATTTGCTCTCTTAATATGGTATATTTTGTTACTTATATTCGAAATAAATATAGTACGATTAGAAAAAACTGCTAAAAACTCTATAAAGTGAATATGTGGTTTAATAATGTAGCACAGGATTCGTTAAATGCTGCAAAGTCTGGCTCTCAGGATACAGGCTGGATAATGCATCATATACTTGATTCCAAAGAACTTGATTTGACACCATTTGGAGTAATTCACCTTCCCGAAATTCATCTTTTTGGATTGGATTTATCCATTACTAAACATGTTGTATTCATGTGGATTGCTGCTATTATTTTGATTGTTACATTTATTAAGGTATCCAATTCGTATAAAAAGTCATTAGTCCCAAAAGGAATAACAAATTTTGTAGAAGTTCTTATAGTTTTTGTGCGAGATGAAATTGCAAAGCCAACCATTGGTCACGGTTATGAAAAATTTTTACCTTACTTATTAACTGTCTTTTTCTTTATTCTGACATGTAATTTTTTAGGATTAGTGCCTTACGCAGCAACATCAACAAGTAATATTGCTGTTACAGCTACATTGGCTACAATTTCATTTTTTGTAATTCAAATTGGCGGAATAATGAAGAATGGATTTTTTGGATATTTCAAAGGATTGGTGCCTCATGGAATTCCATTCTGGCTTGTTCCAATAATGTTTGTTGTTGAAATACTTGGATTATTTACAAAACCGTTTGCTTTAGCTATTCGTCTTTTTGCAAATATGACTGCAGGTCACATAGTGATTTTAGCTTTACTTGGTTTAATATTTATTCTTAGAACATATTTTGTTGTTCCTGTTTCAATTTCATTTGCTTTATTTATTTACTTGTTGGAAATTCTTGTAGCACTTATTCAAGCATATATTTTTACAATGCTATCATCTTTGTTTATTGGCATGGCATATCATCAAGAACATTAATATAAAAAAGGAGGAAATCAATGGAATTCGCTTATTTAGCAGCTGGCTTTGGTGCAGCTTTAACAGTAATTGGCGGTGCTTTTGGAATTGGTAAATTAGCAAGCTCAGCTATGGATGCAAGCGGCCGCCAACCTGAAGCTGCTGGAGAAATTAGAACTTCTATGATTATTGCTGCAGCATTAATCGAAGGTATTTCTCTTTTTGCATTGGTTATCTGTATTCTTTTAGCATTAAAATAATTTTTTCTCTTTCAAATTAAGGGAGAACTTTTATGGTTATAAGCAATTTATTAATTATTGCTTTAAGCAGTGGTGAGCATTCGGGTAGTCCTCTTGATGTTAATCCAGGCTTGATTTTGTGGACAGTTGTTACTGTAATTTTCTTGCTTATAATTTTATCAAAGCTTGCATGGAAGCCTATTTTAAAATCCCTTGATGAAAGAGAAAACTTAATTAAAGAATCTCTTGAAAAAGCTGAGAATGCAAGAAAAGAAGCAGAAAAATTAATTGCAGAAAATAAAACCAATCTGCAAAAGGCTGAAGCAGAAGCACAAAAGATTATCGACCAAAGCAGAGAATATGCTGAAAAATTAAAATTACAGATACTCGAAGAAAGTAAATCTCAGGCAAAAAGAATGATTGAAGATGCATCAAAAGAAATTGAAAGAAAAAATGCAGAAGCCTTTAATAAATTAAAAGAACAAATTGCAGATATCGCAATTAATGCTGCTGAAAAAATTCTCAGAGAAAATCTTGATAAAGAGAAACAAACTAAAATTATTGCTAAGTATCTTGAAGATCTTTCAAAGAACTGATTATGAGTGTTTACAGAATATCATATCGTTACGCTAATTCGCTTTTTAAGCTTGCTGAAGAAAAAAATACTTTAGCTAAAATTGCTGAAGATGCAGAACTGCTCTTTTCTACAATCAGCAATTCAAAAGAACTTCGAACATTGCTTAAAAATCCTGTAATAAAATCTGATAAGAAAAAAGAACTGCTGATAAAAATTTTTGAAGGCAAGATTAGCGATGATATGATGAGGTTTATTGACTTTGTTATTGAAAAGAATAGAGAAGATATTTTGTTGGATATTATGCAGGAATTTTTGAATCTGAGAGATAATAAAGAAGGTATTCTGCGTGTTCAAGTAATTACTGCTTTGGAAATTGATGATAATTTGAAAAAAGAAATTGAAAAAGTACTTGAAAACAAAGAGAGAAAAAAAATTAAAAGTACTTATGTGATTAATCCGAATATTCTTGGTGGTTATGTAATCAGATTTAAAGATACTGTAATTGATGCATCTCTTACGCATCAATTAGAAAGATTAAGAAAAAAGTTTTCAGAAGATATTAGTATTTCGAACAATTAGGATGAAAATAAAATGGTAGAAATAAGACCCGACGAAGTTTCTGCAATATTAAGAAAACAACTTGCCGGCTTCGATAATGAAGTTGATATTTATGATGTTGGAACTGTTCTTCAGGTTGGAGATGGTATTGCACGCGTTTATGGATTAACAAAAGTAATGGCAAGTGAACTTGTCGAATTCCCAAATGGCGTTATGGGAATGGTTCTCAACCTCGAAGAAGATAATGTCGGTTGTGTTCTTTTTGGAGAAAGTACTTTAATTAAAGAAGGGGATATTGTTAAAAGAACAAAACGCGTTGCTTCATTTCCAGTAGGTGAAGGCCTGCTTGGCAGAGTTGTTAATCCACTCGGCGAACCACTCGATGGCAAAGGGAATATTCAATTCGAAAAATATTCTCCAATCGAAAGAAAAGCACTTGGTGTAATTCAAAGACAACCTGTTAAGGAACCATTGCAGACAGGAATTACTGCTATTGATGCAATGATTCCAATTGGTCGCGGTCAAAGAGAATTAATTATTGGTGATAGACAAACTGGTAAAACAGCAATTGCAATTGATACAATCATTAATCAAAAATATACTCATACCGAAGAAGCTAAAAAGTATGGAATAAAACCTGTCTATTGTATTTATGTTGCTGTTGGACAAAAGAATTCTACAGTAGCTCAGGTTGTTGCTAAGCTCGAAGAATATGGCGCTATGGAATATACAACTGTAATTTCAGCACCAGCATCTTCTCCAGCGCCTCTTCAATATATTGCTCCATATGCAGGTGCAACTCTTGGAGAATATTTCAGGGATAAAGGAATGCATGCACTTGTAGTTTACGATGACCTTTCAAAACAAGCAGCTGCATATCGTGAACTTTCACTGTTGTTGAGAAGACCCCCTGGAAGAGAAGCTTATCCCGGTGATGTTTTCTATCTTCATTCACGTTTACTTGAACGTGCATCTAAATTAAGTGATGAAGAAGGAGGCGGAAGTTTAACAGCTCTTCCAATAATTGAAACTCAACAAGGTGATGTTTCTGCATATATTCCAACTAACGTAATTTCAATTACAGATGGTCAAATTTATCTCGAGCCTAATTTATTTAATGCTGGTGTTCGTCCTGCAATAAATGTTGGTATTTCGGTTTCTCGTGTTGGCGGTAATGCTCAAATTAAAGCAATGAAAAAAGTTGCTGGTTCACTTAAACTCGATTTAGCTCAATATCGCGAACTTGAAGCATTTGCAAAATTTGGTTCCGACCTTGATAAAGCAACTCAGAGAACACTTGCAAAAGGTGCACGACTTGTTGAACTTTTAAAGCAAGACCAATATTCTCCAATACCTGTTGAAAAACAAATTGTTAGTGTCTTTATAGGAACGAATGACTATCTTGAAACCATAGAAGTAAGAGATGTTAAAAGATTTGAAAAAGAATTTCATGAATATGTAGAAGTTAAATATCCTGAGATTTATGAAAATATCAGGTCAACAAAAGAATTAAGAGATGATACAGTTCAATTATTGAAAAAAGCTGCAAGTGAATTTCTTGAAAAATTTAAGAAAAGCTGATAATATTTTATAATGGCAACTTTAAGAGACATAAAAAGAAGAATAATTGGAATAAAAAATACTCAGCAGATAACCAAAGCTATGAAAATGGTTGCTGCTGCAAGGCTGCGTCGTGCTCAAGATAACATAATTAACGCTCGACCTTATTCACGTAAAATTTCTGAAGTTTTATCGCATCTGCTGAGTATCGAAAAAAATATTAACAACCCATTTTTACAGAACAGAAAAACAAATAATCTTGCAATTGTAGTTGTAACTTCAGATAGAGGTTTATGTGGAAGTTTTAATGTAAATGTAATTCGTAAAACAGAAGAATTGATTCATAACGATTACAAGCAATTATATGAAAATGGGAATGTATGGCTGTATTGTGCAGGTAAAAAAGGCTTTGATTATTTTTCTAAAAGAAATTATCAAATAGCAAATTCCTACCCAGGAATTTTTTCCCGCTTAAAATTTGAATTCGCTTCGGGTATAGTAAAAGAATTATCACAAAAATTTTTAGAAGGCGAGATTGACAAAGTTTTGTTGATTTATAATGAATTTAAATCTGTTATTCAACAAAAAACTGTAATAGAACAATTATTACCAGTTCAGCCGTTTTCAGAAAATAATTTTAATCAGCTGCAAGCTGTAGATTTTATTTATGAACCGAATAAAGTTGGTATTATAAATTTTTTGCTGCCTAAACACTTAAATGCACAGATGTGGAGAACCTTGCTGGAATCTTATGCTGCAGAACTTGCTGCAAGAATGACAGCAATGGATATGGCAACAGAAAATGCAAAAGAACTAATTCGTTCATTACAGTTAACTTACAATAAAGTTCGTCAGGCTACGATAACTAAAGAAATTATTGAAATTGTATCCGGAGCGAATGCCCTTAAAGAAGGCTGATAAACTTTTGAAATGAGTTTCCTTTTTATTATCTTTTTTACTGGAATTTATGCTTGAAGATTTAACAGAAAAACTTGAACGGACTTTAAAGAAAATTACAGGTCAAGGAAGATTGACCGAAGAAAATATTTCTGATACACTTCGGGAAATCAGACGTGTTCTTTTAGATGCTGATGTAAACTATAAAGTAGCAAAACAATTTATTGAAGATGTAAAAGCCAAAGCACTTGGAAAGGAAGTTTTGCTCTCTGTAACACCTGGACAACTCATCACAAAAATAATTTATGATGAGCTTACTAAACTTTTAGGTGGAACAGGTGCAGAATTAAAGTTAAATCCCACCGGCATAACGGTAATAATGTTGATTGGCTTGCAGGGATGCGGCAAAACAACTTTCAGTGCTAAACTTGCAAAATATCTTAAAGAAAGAAAAAGAAATGTTCTTTTAGTTGCTGCAGATGTTTACCGTCCTGCTGCTGTAAATCAATTGAAAATTCTTGGCTCTCAAATAAATGTTCCTGTTTTTTCAATTGATGGCAGCAATGACCCGGTAAAAATTGCTTATGAATCACTCAGCTTTGCAAAAGAAAATAAGCTTGATACAGTAATCATCGATACTGCTGGAAGGCTTCATGTTGATGATGAAATGATGCAGGAAGCAGCTGCAATTAAAGAAAAAGTAAATCCTACTGAAACTTTATTTGTAGTTGATTCGATGACAGGACAGGACGCAGTTAATTCTGCAAAAGCTTTTCATGAAAAAGTTGATTTTGATGGAATTGTAGTTACAAAGTTGGATGGTGATTCAAGAGGTGGTTGTGTTTTATCAATCAAAGCTGTTGTTGATAGACCAATTAAATTTGTAAGTGTTGGAGAAAAACTTGATTCAATTGAAATTTTTTATCCTGATAGACTGGCTTCGAGAATTCTTGGTAAAGGCGACATTATTACTCTTGTTGAAAAAGCTCAGCAGCAAGTAGATGAAAAAGAAGCAGAAGAACTTGAAAAAAAATTATTAGCAAATAAATTTGATTTTGATGATTTCTTAAAACAGATTAAGATGATTAAAAAAATGGGTTCTTTGAAATCTCTTTTATCAATGATTCCTGGTATTGGCTCTGCATTAAAGAATGCTGATATTGATGATAAACAATTGATAAAAGTTGAATCCATAATTCAATCCATGACAAAAGAAGAAAGAAGAAATCCTAAAATATTAAATGGAAGCAGAAGAAAAAGAATTGCACGAGGAAGTGGAAATTCTATACAGGATGTTAATAGATTGATAAAACAATTTAATCAAATGCAGCAGATGATTAAAATGCTAAATTCAAAATCTGGTAAAGCCGGCATAATGAATTTGAAAAATTTTAGAATTAATTAAAAATAATTATAAATAAAGGAGGAATAAACAAATTGGCAGTAAAGTTAAGACTGAAACGAATGGGAAAGAAAAAACAGCCAGTTTATAAAGTTGTGGCTGCCGATGCACGTTCACCAAGAGATGGTAAATTTATTGAAGCAATCGGATTATATAATCCAAAGACTGAACCAGCTACTGTTGAAATCAAAGAGGATAGAGCTTTATACTGGTTAAATGTTGGTGCTCAGCCAACAGAAACAGTAAGAAGCCTTCTTTCTCAAAAAGGAATTCTGTTAAAACGCGATTTAATGAAACGCGGTTTTTCAGAAGAGCAAATTGCTGCAAGAATGGAAGAATGGAATAAGTTAAAAGAAGCTAAGTTAGCAGCTGCTCTTAAGAAAGCTGAAAAATCTAAATCTAAAAAGAAATCAGAAGAAAAAGCTGAAACATCAGAAGATTCAAACAGTGCAGCGGAAGTAAAGGGTACTGCTTCCGGAGAAGCATAAATTATTAATTAGGTACCCTTATTCACTTATTGATAGGTACTCTTATGAAGGAATTTATTGAATTTATCGCAAAACACCTTGTTGATAATCCGGGCAATGTTTCTATTGAAGAAGCAAGACCCGATGAAAAAACAATCGAACTTACTTTAAAAGTAGGTGCCGAAGATGTTGGTAAAGTAATTGGTAAACAAGGCAAAACTGCTCAAGCAATGAGAACTTTGCTTACAGCAATTGCAGCTAAGGAAGGAAAACGAGCGATTCTAAAAATATTGGATTAATTTTTATTAAGTGAATGACTTAATTTTAATTGCTGTTGTAAAGTCTGTATTGAATAACGAGGGGTTTGTTGCGGTAGATTCTTATTCCGATTTTAATGAGAGATTCTTTGCTTTGAAGAAAATTTTTATTGAGTTCTTTGGAAACTCTAAAGAGTTCTTTGTCGAAAAAACAGAAATTATCGATGGCAATATTGCTCTTAAAATAAAAGGCTTTGATAACCCAAATGATGCTGCACTGTTAATCGGCAAAAAAATTTATGTTGATTCTGAAAATACTGTTAAGTTAGATAAAGATACTTATTTCATTCACGACTTAATTAACAGTGAAATTTACAGAAATGGTAAACTTCTTGGTTATTTGGTAGATGTATATGTTCTTAAATCTAATGATGTTTATGTGATTAAAGATTTATTCGGTAAACAAATTCTTTTACCTGCAGTAAAGGATTACATAAAAAATTTCGACCCCAAAAAGAAAAGATTGGAATTAGTAGAAGATTGCGATTTGCTTTATGATGATGAGAATTGATGTTATTTCTGCTGTGCCTGATTCATTAATCAGTCCTTTGAATACAAGCATAATCAAAAGAGCACAGGAGAAAAAAAAAGTTGAAATATATGTGCATAATCTTCGTGATTATGCTTACAATAAACATAAGCAAATAGATGATAAACCTTTTGGCGGCGGGCCTGGAATGTTGCTCAAACCCGAACCGTTCTTTGAATGTATAGAAAAACTTTTGAGCGAAAGAAATTATGATTATATAATTTATCCAACACCGGGCGGTAAATTTTATAATCAAGAATTGGCTAAAAAATATTCTCTCGCTCAAAATATTATGATTATTGCTGGACATTATAAAGGAATCGATGACCGTGTTCGACAGAAATTTGCAACCGATGAAATTTCAATTGGAAATTATATATTAACAGGTGGAGAAATTCCGGCTCTTGTAATTATTGATTCAGTTGTTAGATTAATACCCGGTGTTCTTAATGATAGTGAATCAGCTTTGAATGATTCTTTAATTGATGGAAATTATATTGAAGCACCTTATTATACACGTCCAGCTGAATATAAAGGAATGAAAGTGCCGGAAGTTTTACTTTCAGGCAACGAAAAAAAAATTAGAGAATGGAAAGAAGAACAATCAAGAATTTTAACAGAAAAATGGAAAAAGATAAATAATCTGGAGTAACAATGGATAAGCTAAAAGAAATAACAGAAAATCAATTGCGAACTGACCTCCCTTCATTTAAGGCAGGCGACCATATTCGTGTTCATGTGAGAGTTATTGAAGGTGATAAAGAAAGAATTCAACCTTTTGAAGGTGATGTAATAAACATCAGAGGCACAGGCTTGAGCAAAACTTTTACAGTTAGAAAAATTTCAAGTGGTGTAGGTGTTGAAAGAATTTTCCCTTATAACTCTCCTAAGATTGCAAAAATTGAAGTCCTTCGCGAAGGTAAAGTTCGCAGAGCTAAGTTGTTTTATCTGCGTAAACTTTCAGGTAAAGCAGCAAAGATTAAAGACAAGAATCTTAAATAATTACAAAAGCCGCTTTAATATGGCGGCTTTTTTTATTTGGGTTGTATATGAATCTTTATTTACCAAAAAATATTTTTTCATCAATATTTGAATCAAATATTCCTGAAAATGCAGATATAAAAATTATTAAGAAAGAATCTGCTCTGCTTACAAAACAGTTATTCAATGACCCTGATGCTATTGCTTTGATTCCTTCCCTTGAACTATTAAATCATGAAGATTTGCTTGTCTCTTCAAAGCTTAGTTTTTCTTTTGATGGAAATCTTTCTTATTCATATATGTATTTCACAGAAAATGAAAGAATGGTAGATAAAATTTTCATGAGGGCAGATGTTACAGTTAACGAAGTTATTCTTACTAAAATTTTATTTTCAGAAAGATATTCAATTTATCCAGAAATAACTCTTGATACATCAATTCAAAAGCAGCCTGAAAAAGATTATGTGGTAAGTGGTGATGAGAATTTTACTTCATGGAATTTTGAACATGGAATCAGCTTTGCAGATGAGATTTCTGATTTAATTGACCTTCCATATGTGAACTTCATTTTTGCTTCTCAAAACAAAAATTCATTGGAAAATTTTAATAATCTTTTTAATGAAGTTGATGCAAAGGTAGAAGATAACATTGATAATATTTTACATCCATTAAGCTATTCTGAAAATGTAAAATCATTTATTAAAGAAAATCTTGGGTCTATTTATTTTGAATTAACTCAGAATGAAATTGAAGCATTGAAAGAATTAGTAAAATTAACATACTATCACGAAATTATAGATGACCTTTTTGATATCAATTTTGTATGAAAAATCTTTAGTTTGATTATTATGTTAGAAACTATCTTAAATATTTACATAGTTATTGAAAATGATTTTGTAGTATCTTTTCGAGCAAAAGCATATGATGTTGAAGGCAGCGATGAACATAAAATAAAATTCTTAAAAGAAAATGCTGAAAAGGATTTTGAATCAGCATATTATTTTGATGCCCCTAAAAATAAAAAAGGTGAATTCATGCCTTATAGAAAATTTTCAAAACTCGAGTCACAAGGCATGCAATATCAATTATTTGAAGAAATTTTTGAAAAGTTTAATGTGCCTCAAAATCCACTTATTTGTGTAACGCCTGTTGTAAATGGTAAGGTTTTATCTCAGAAAAATTAAATCAAGTATTTAATAACAGTAAAACCACCAATCAATAATAAAGTAAAAGCAATAGCAAGCCAGTTAAAGTATTTATCGATAAATGTTTTTATAGGCTCGCCAAATTTCCAGATTAATCCAGCAACAAGAAAAAATCTTCCAGCTCTACTAATGATTGATGCAATGACAAACATTAATAGATTAATTTCGAATGCGCCGCCAGTTATTGTAAATACTTTGTATGGTATAGGTGTGAAACCTGCAGTAAAAATTATCCAGAAATTCCATTCATCATACATTTTTTTGACATCATAAAAAATTTTGTGAGTAAATCCTGGAACATTTGCAAAGAAAAATTCTGCAATAGATGAAAACTCATGAGAATCTTTCCACCATAAGAAATGACCAATTCCATAACCAGCAAGTGCTCCAAGCACAGAAGCAAATGTACATATAAATGCAAACTTAAAAGCTTTTTTTTGAGAACCTAAGACAAGTGCTATTAACAATACATCAGGAGGAATTGGGAAGAAGGAAGCTTCTGCAAATGAAAGCAGAAATAATGCTGCAGCTCCGTATGGAGTTTCTGCCCAATGCAGAACCCAATCATAAAGCTTTCTTAAGATTTTCATATTATTCTTATTTTGAAATGCAAGTATAGTAAAATCTGAAATTATGAAAAATTATTTTTTGCTTTCTTTCGTTGATTTTTTATAAGACTAAATTTATTTTGTTTCAAAATTTCGGAGGAATTAATGCCAGTACTAAAGGATTTTAAAACTATCCCTGAACTTTTCAATTTTATTACAACTGAATTTGGTAAAGGAAAAGAAAGACCAGTTCTTAAACATAAAGTAAATGATACATGGATAGGGATTACTTATGACCAGCTTTATGATGAAACTGTGAATTTTGCTTGTGGACTTGCTTCATTAGGAGTGAAGCGAGACCATAAAGTAGCTATCATCTCAGAAAATCGTCCAGAATGGGTCTATTCTGATATGGCAATTCTGGGAATTGGGGCAGTAGATGTTCCAATTTATCCAATCTCCACTTCAGAAACTATCGAGTACATTTTAAATAATTCTGAATCTGTTGGTGTAATAGTTTCTAATAAATTTCAGTTGAATAAGATTTTGAAAATTAGAAACAATTGTAAGCACTTAAAATTTATTGTTGTAATGAATAACAGTGATAAGACAAATGACAAAGATGTTTATTCTTTTGAGGAAGTTCAAAATAAAGGAAAAGAATTTAGGAAAGAGAACCCAAATTATTTTAAAGAACAAAGCGAACTTTGCAGAGAAACTGATTTGTGCACAATAATTTATACTTCAGGAACAACAGGCGAACCCAAAGGTGTTATGCTTTCACATAAAAATATTGTATCAAACATCAAAGCAGCTCACGAAGTTTTTTACATTGATGAGAATGATGTATTCCTTTCTTTCTTGCCTTTGTGTCATATATTTGAAAGAATGGCTGGTTATTATACAGCCTTTTCATGCGGAGGAACAATTGCTTATGCAGAATCAATTGAAAAGATTGCAAATAATTTATTGGAGATAAGACCAACAATAGTAACTGCAGTACCAAGATTATTTGAAAGAATGTATTCAAGAATTAAGAGAAATGTAGAAAGTCAATCAGAACGAAAGCAAAAAATATTCAACTGGGCAATTGAAGTTGGAAAGGAATATCAATTAGCAAAAAAATCCAATCAGCCTTTACCAATTTCACTTACTTTAAAACATAAACTTGCTGATAAATTAGTTCTATCAAAATTAAGAGAAAGAACAGGCGGAAGAATAAGATTTTTTATTTCAGGTGGAGCTGCTCTTGCCCGTGAACTGGGAATTTTCTTCGAAGCGGCAGGAATTTTAATTATAGAAGGATATGGACTAACTGAATCATCTCCAGTAATTGCAGTTAATCGCGTCAATGATTATAAATTTGGAACAGTAGGAAAACCATTACCTGGTGTTGAAATAAAAATTGCAAAAGATGGGGAAATACTTGCTTCAGGTCCAAACATTATGCTTGGATATTATAAGAATAAAAAAGAAACAGAAGAAACAATTAAAGATGGATGGCTTCATACAGGAGATATTGGTGTGTTTGATGCTGAAGGATTTTTAATTATTACTGATAGAAAAAAACATTTATTCAAAACTTCACAAGGTAAATATGTTGCCCCAACTCCAATTGAAAATATGTTCTTAGCTAGCAAATATATTGACCAATTTGTAATTATCGGCGACCGCCGAATGTTTATAACTGCTCTTATTGTTCCAGATTTTGAAGCTCTTAAAGAATATGCTGATGCAAACAGAATTCAATACAGCAGCGTAGAAGAGTTGGTAAAAATGAAACAAATTTATGAATTGTTAGATAAGGAATTAGACCAATTTCAAAAGAAGCTTGCCAGTTTTGAAAGAATCAGAAAATTTGCAATTCTTGATAAACCATTTTCAATTGAAACAGGCGAACTTACACCTTCGTTGAAAGTCCGCAGAAAAGTTATTGAAGAAAGATACAAAGATTTAATTGAAGAAATGTATAGAGGTTTAGAAGGTTAATATTGTTAAATGAAAAACATTTGTAAATCTAAAAGGACTCAATCTTCCGAGCAGTCCGCCTAAGGTGGACTGCTCTATCCATACTGAGCTGATTAATTGAAAGAAGAAAATCATAGATAAATTTTGTACCCCCGAGAGGACTCGAACCTCCGACCAATCCGCCTAAGGCGGACTGCTCTATCCATACTGAGCTGATTAATTGAAAAAAGAAAATCATAGATAAATTTTGTACCCCCGAGAGGACTCGAACCTCCGACCTAGAGTTTAGGAAACTCCTGCTCTATCCATACTGAGCTACGGGGGCAAATTTTTTTACAACACAAATATAAAAATTTTGCTATTCATTAATGATGAATGAAATCATTCATTCAGCTTTTTAATTTATTTTATTCAATAAAATATAATTCACATTGATATTACTTCATTCTTTTAATTATTTTTGTAATTGGAATTCATAAACTAATAGGAGCTAAGAAATGACTACAATAGTTGATGTTTGGGGAAGAGAAATCCTTGACTCAAGAGGTAATCCCACAATTGAAGTTGAAGTAACATTAGAGTGCGGAGTAGTTGGAAGAGCAGCTGTTCCCAGCGGCGCATCAACAGGCGAGAACGAGGCTGTAGAATTAAGAGATGGTGATAAATCAAGATACAATGGCAAAGGTGTTAAAAAAGCAGTTGAAAATGTTAATAACAGAATTGCAGATGAATTAATTGATTTTGATGTTTTAGAACAAGTAGCAATTGATAACTTGCTTTGTGAATTGGATGGAACACCTAATAAATCAGAATTGGGTGCCAATGCTATTCTTGGTGTTTCATTAGCATGTGCAAAAGCTGCTGCAGAAGTTCTTGGCTTGCCTTTGTATCGTTATATTGGCGGAACAAATGCAAGAACACTTCCTGTTCCAATGATGAATATTTTGAACGGCGGTAAGCATGCAGATAATAATGTTGATTTCCAAGAATTTATGGTTATGCCTGCAGGTGCTACAAGTTTTTCAGAAGCTCTCCGCATGGGAGTAGAAACATTTCATAGCTTAAAGTCTGTTCTTCATAAGAAAGGATATAATACAGCTGTAGGTGATGAAGGCGGCTTTGCACCAAACTTAAAATCAAATGAAGAAGCAATTGAAGTAATTCTTGAAGCAATTGAAAAAGCTGGTTACAAATCGGGAAAAGATATTTATATTGCACTTGACCCTGCATCAAGTGAAATGTGGGATAATGAAAAGAAAGCTTATTATTTCTTTAAATCAACTAAAGATTACATCTCACCAGAAAAAATGGTTGACTTCTGGGTTGACTGGGTAAACAAATATCCAATTATTTCACTCGAAGATGGAATGGCAGAATTTGATTGGGACGGCTGGAAATTATTAACTGACAAATTGGGGGATAGAATTCAACTTGTTGGTGATGACTTATTTGTTACAAATACAGAATTTCTTGCAAAAGGAATTGAAAGAGGAGTGGCTAATTCAATTCTAATTAAAGTAAATCAAATTGGAACTCTAACAGAAACACTCGAAGCAATTGAAATGGCAAAAAGAGCTGGTTATACTTCTATAATCAGTCATCGCTCCGGTGAAACTGAAGATACAACAATTGCTGATATAGCTGTTGCTACAAATGCTGGACAAATTAAAACTGGTTCTGCAAGCAGAACTGATAGAATTGCAAAATATAATCAGCTTTTAAGAATTGAAGAAGAACTTGATACTACAGCAATCTTTCCTGGTTTAGCTGCTATTAATTATAATCCTGAATTATAAAAATTAAGGCTGTCTCTTATTACAATTAAGAGACAGCCTTTTATTATTTCCACAAGTTTTCTAACTCTTTTATAAGGTGCATTATGGAACTAAATTTAGTAGGCAAAAATGTTCTTGTAACAGCAGCAAGCATGGGAATTGGAAAAGCTGCTGCAGAACAATTTATTAAAGAAGGCTGCAATGTTGCGATTTGTTCAAGAAATCAGGAAAACTTGTTAAAAGCTGTAAAAGAAATTAAATCGTTATATAATGTAGAACCATTATGGCTGGTATGTGATATTAATAAATTAGAAGATATTGAAAATACTGTAAAAGTTATTAACGAAACTTTTGGAAGTATAGATATTCTTGTTAATAATTGCGGTGGTCCGCGTGCTGGATTTTTTGATGACCTCAATGATGAAGATTGGAATTTTGCATTCAATCAAATATTAATGAGTGCTGTTAGATTTACAAGACTAGTGTTACCTAAAATGAAAGAAAAAAATTGGGGAAGAATAATTAATGTTACTTCTCTTGCAGTAAAACAACCAGTAGATAATTTGATTTTATCAAATTCTTTGAGAAGTGCAGTAACATCTTTTGCAAAAACTCTCAGCAATCAAATTGGAAAGTATAATATTACAATTAATAATGTTGCTCCAGGTTATACTTTAACATCAAGAATTTATGAATTGGCAGTAGTGAAAGCCAAACAAAGTGGAATTTCCCATGAGGAAGTTCTTGCATCAATGGCTAATGAAGTTCCTATGAAAAGATTAGCCCGTCCTGACGAAGTAGCATCTTTGATAGTCTATCTTGCTTCTGAACAAGCAGGATATATCACAGGTTCTACAATTGCAATTGATGGAGGAGTAATAAAAGCAACTTATTAATTGAAAATTTATTTCCTCATAACAGAGGACAAAATGAAAAAAGAACTTGAATTAACAATCCATCCTGATTTTATTTTTGATTATGAATATCTCAAAGAAAAATCTTCCAGAATATTAAAATTAAATTTAGAAGAAATTAATTCTGTTCAGATTCTTAAAAAGTCTATCGATGCAAGAAAAGTCAATCCTGTATATAAACTGAAAGTTATTGTTTATATCAATGAACAACCTGAAGAATTATTTCAACCAGTTGAATTCAAGCCAATAAAAAGTAATAAGAAAGTTATAATTGTTGGTTTTGGTCCAGCAGGAATGTTTGCTGCATTAAGATTGATTGAATTAGGTATAAAACCAATTATTCTTGAAAGAGGTAAAGATGTTCAAAGCAGAAGAAGAGATTTAAAATCGATCCAGCAATTGGGCATTGTTAATCCTGATTCAAATTACTGCTTTGGTGAAGGAGGAGCTGGAACTTACAGTGATGGTAAACTCTATACTCGTTCAACTAAACGTGGTGATGTTAAGAGAATTCTTTCAATTCTTGTTCAACATGGTGCACAGAAAGAAATTTTAATTGATTCTCACCCACACATAGGTTCTAATAAACTGCCTAAAGTTGTTTCGAATATCAGACAAACAATTTTAACCTGTGGCGGTGAAATTTATTTTAATTCAAGAGTGACAGATTTAATTATTGTGAACAAAAAAATAATTGGCGTAATTGTAAACCATGAAAAAGAATTTCTTGCTGATGCAGTTATTCTTTCAGTTGGACATTCTGCAAGAGACATTTATTACTTGCTCAATCAAAAAGGAATAAAATTAGAATCGAAGCCTTTTGCTGTTGGTGTAAGAATTGAACATCCTCAAAATTTAATAGACGAGATTCAATATCATTCAAAAGTTCGTCATCCAAATTTACCAGCTGCAAGTTATAATTTAACATGTCAGATAGATAATCATGGAGTTTATTCATTTTGTATGTGTCCAGGTGGAATAATAATACCGGCATCAACATCACCTGATGAACTTGTATTAAATGGAATGAGTGTGTCTAAAAGAAATTCACCTTTTGCAAATTCTGGTTTGGTTGTATCTGTAAATGAAAAGGACTGGAAGAAGTATGAATCTTTTGGTGTTTTTTCTGGTTTGGAGTTTCAAAAAGAAATAGAAAGAACTGCATTTGAAATAGGAGGGAAAACACAAACTGCACCGGCTCAAAGAGTTACTGATTTCTTAAACAAAAAACTTTCTTCTACATTGCCAGCAACATCATATATCCCTGGAGTAATAAGCGCTCCTTTGCATGAAGTTTTGCCGAAAAATATTGTTAATGGTATAACAAAAGCATTATATATTTTTAATAAAAAAATGAAAGGATATATAACAGAAGAAGCTCAATTGCTTGCCCCTGAAACAAGAACAAGCTCGCCAATAAGAATTCCTCGTAATTCAGAAACATTAATGCATGTTGAAATTGAAGGACTATTTCCATGCGGCGAAGGAGCTGGTTATGCAGGTGGAATCGTGTCTTCTGCTATTGATGGTGAAAAAGCTGCTGATGCTGTTATAAAGTATTTATTGTGATAATTCTCTAAAAAAATTAAGTTAATAAATAATTATTTACTTGTTTGAAAAATAATTAATACTTAAGTTCTAACCACAAATAAATAATTTTTCCATGAGGGTTATCATAAAAACTTTCTACAATAATCCTCTCTTCAGAATTAATTTAATAAAAGGGAGGTAGAATATGGCAGTAGCAAATCCAGTTGAACTTTCAGTATATATTGTTTCAATGGCAGCATCAGCACGCGCTGCTCAAGCAATTATGAGCACAGGTGCAGACCCAATGGCAATTAAGGAATTTACTTTCAAAGTAAATATTTCTGCAGATTTCTCGGTGCAAAGCGAAACAAATGTTTCTCTTAATATCTGGAGACTTAGCATTAAGGAAAAAATTACTGTAGATTATAAAAGTCATTGGGGACTTGAAATCAGCTGCACAATAGTTCCAGTTGTAACACTTGAAGGATAATGTAAGATAAAATGGCAATTAAAAAAGAAGAAAACTTTATTCCCCTTGAGAAAATTGTTGAATTATTGTCGGATACTTTTTCTAAAGCCAACATCCGAATTTCTGAAAATGCAAAAAAATCTAAAGAGGCACTAGCATATGTCGCTTCTGATGTTACTATTTCATTTCCTGCGGAATTTAGTATAATTGAGAATAAACCAGCTGTAAAATTTATAAGCATAAAACAACAAGTAGTTACATCAAAAGGCAAAAAGGCAGAAGAAACTAAACCTGAAATTAAGAATGTAGCGACTATAACAATTAATTTGAAACCAGTGCCTGTCTAACAAAAAATATATTTTGTTAATGATTTTAAAAACAATTTTCTCAAGGTATTAAGATGGTCAAACAATTTTTCATTTTATTAATTGCAGGATATTTTATATCTAATGCTCAAACTAATTCAAATTATGGGATTAAAGTTGGGTTAATTTCTTCAAGAGTTGCAGATATTCATGTTAAAAATTACTACTGGAATTTATATAAAGAATCAAGAACCCAGGGCTATTACAGCATTTTTTATCAATTCTATCATTCAAATTATTATTTGCTGGAAGCTGAACTTTGTTATGAGCAAGTAGGTGCTGAGGATAATATTCCTGTTACAACTTCTGAGAATCCAGATGGAACGGGAGAATATTTAATTATGGACCATGCCTATGATTTCCTTTCACTAAATATTGCTTTTAATCCAGAATATGAAACGGATAAAATTTGTTTTTATGGAATTATTTCCCCATCAATAAATTTTTTAATTAAAAACAGAGATCAGCTTATTCTTAATAAATATGTTAATCATTTCATATTAGGTTATAATGTTGGAATAGGTTTTAAGCCCAAAAGTATATTCAAAGGTAAATTCTTTTTTGAAGTTATATATCATAGTTTTTTAACAAAGGTAATTAACAACGATTTTATCAGTTTGAAATTCAGCTCATTAAAATTTTGCATAGGGAGTTACTTTTAATTAGTTTTTAAATAGAAAAATAAAGGGGGATTCACGATTCTTTTCTACAATTTTCTTAATAATTGAGGAAAGAAAATGAAAAAAGTATTTATCTCGGTTCTCTTTTTATTCTCATTTGCAAAGATTATATCTCAACCTCAATACTCTGTTCAGATTAATGGAGGTTTGCTTTATCCAAACGGTGCAGATAAAGGACTAGTTGCCAATCTTCAACTTAATTATTTTTTGAAAGAATCAAATTATATTTATTTGAGTACTGGAATTCTTAACTGGGATAAAAAATATATTTTTTTATCTAAGCAAGGTAAAATTTATTCATCGCATTCCGAGGATGACCATGAATTAATTTCATTTTATTCTGGATATCATTTGATATTAAAATCAGTTAAGACTTTCAAAATTTTTGTCGATGCAGAGATTGGTTACAACTATTTAAGTTATAATTCTTATAAAAATTTTGTAGAAGTTATAAAAGAAGATGAACATATAACAAAATATATTTTTGGCTTTGACCCATCATCAAGGAAAAGAGTAAGTAAAAATCTTTTGGGAGTTGGTTTGGGAACTGGCATTAAGAATATGTTAACGGAAAATTTTGGAATGTCAGTTGAACTGAAAATGAATAAATTATTCTATTCAACTAATTACACAATAACACATTATGCTTTATCTGCTGGTTTTATATTTGGCTTGTGATATTTTATGGATAAAATAAGCTTGCTAATTTTCATCCTGTAGAGGAATAAGTTTTATTTTGCTTTTTGTTTCTTCGTCCAGTGTTTCAATAAGCATATCGGCTTTAAGGATTTGGCTGGCAGGAACACCCACAAATAATGTTACTTTCCTGCCAGATTTAGAGCGTGCTTTTGTAAGCTCTATTAATTTTGATAACAAATTTTTACTATCTAATTCTTCTTCGGTAAGTGTAATCCCTATTGCAATTTTCTTTTCAGGTTTTGTAAAATATTTTGGTTCATCAAATTTTGCTATAACATCAACATCATAACCTTTAATTGGCGGCGGTGCAGGTAAGTATCTGCTGTATTTTCTACTCAATGTCATATACCCGCGGCTTAGAAGATGGTCGATTAATTTTTCTACTTTTATTTTTTTGTCTTGTTCTTTCATGTTCTCTTTTTCAATAACTTAAAGGCACAATTGGAATAATTGGCGAAAATTTTTGATAAGTCAAAGTTTTGATGTTAGATATTTTTTCGTATTCAAAACATTTTATTTCATTAGTTCCGCATACTTTTCCGTAAAGCACTTTTTTACCTCTTTTATTTTTTGAGACGTAAAGAGGTTCAATTATTATTTCTTTTAATCCATATAGAAATTTAATTCTGTTTCTATTTAGGATGGCTGATTTAAAAATTATTGTTTTCATAATAACTCCAATTTTAAGTGTAACTTCTAAAAACGCCAATTACTTTTCCTATTATCGAAAATTCTTCCGGGTTTTCAACAACAATTGGTTCATAGTTTTCATTTTCCGGAACAAGATAGATTTTACCATCTTCGATTACTAATCTTTTCATCGTTGCTTCATCTCTTAAAAGTGCAACTACAATATCACCATTCTGAGCTTCTCTTTGAGGTTGAATAATTACCAGGTCTCCTTCAAGAATTCCAGCATTTATCATGCTATCGCCGCGAACTTTCAGTCCAAAACATTCAGTTCTGCCCCCAATCAAATTTTTATCGATGGAAAGATTTCCTTCAATATTTTCTTCTGCAAGTATTGGACTGCCTGCAGCTACTCTGCCAACGATTGGAATTTCGATTATATTTTTTTCTTTAATAGGAGAATTATTAATTACAAGAGACAAAGTTCGGCTTGAACGACTTTCACTACTTAAAAGACCTTTTTTAATTAATGCATCAATATGCCGCTTAACACCGAATGTGCTTGAGATATTAAATCTCTTGCCAATCTCTCGATATGTTGGTGGATATCCATTAAAATCCACATAATCTTGAATGAAATCGAGGATTTCCTTTTGTCGTTGAGTTATTTTTAAATCTTTCATTTTAGTGCTCATTTGTTCACTGGCAAATATAGTGAACAAATGTTCAGGTGTCAAGAAAATTTTAGAATGGATTAAAATTTTTTTGATGGGTCGATTAGGTTTATAAGTTTTCTTCCAATTTCATAATTATTGAGAAAACCAGTAAATAAATTTGCCGAAGGTCCGTATGAAAAAATTCCTACAAAATTAGCAGTATGATGGTTTGTTGCCCAGGTTAATTTTATTTGTTTTTTGTCTGAATCATAATCTGTAATACCTGCGCTGCCTGTATCATGGTCTGCTGTTACAATTACAAGTGTGTTTTTATTTTGTTTGGCAAATTTTAATGCTTCATCAATTGCTGTGAGAAAATCATTTATTTCGGAAAATAAATATTCATCATCATTTTTTTCAGCTGCCCAATCTATTTGAGAACCTTCAATCATTAAGAAAAAACCATTTTTATTTTTAGATAAATAATTGATAGCTGATTTTGTCAACAATCCTAATGAATAATTTCTTTTATTTGCATGTGGGAGTGCATATTGTCCAAAGAGACCAAACGATTTTTTTATGATTGATTTGGTTAAAAGTTCATCTGGAGTTTTAATAAAATCATAATCATGATTTATGAGTGAATCAATTAAATTTTTTGAGTCATTTCGTTTACCACCTGAATTAGATGGAAGAAAAAAATCTGTTCCAGCACCAAATAAAATATCTACCTTTGAGTTTATTATCTGTTCTGCAATTTCAAATTCTTCTTTTCGGTTTAATTGATGTGAAAGAAAAGCTGCGGGAGTTGCATTTGTAATCGAAGATGTTGCTATTACTCCTGTTGACATTTTTTTCTTTTGGGCAATTTCAATAATGTTTTCAATAATATTCCCATTTTCGTCTATGCATAATCTTCCATTTTTGGTTTTGTAACCAGTTGCTAAGGCAGTTGCTCCTGCTGCTGAATCTGTAATTAAATTATCAGCTGAACTTGTATTAACTAATCCAATAGATTTAAATTCTTTTAGTGGATTATCCTTTGATGAAATTATTGAAGCAGAAACTTGTGACAGCCCAAAACCATCACCTATTAATAAAATTATATTTTTTGGTTTTTGATAATTTTGAGAAAAAGAAGTCGCAGTAAAGAGCACTGCGACAATTATTAAAGCAAAGAATTTTTTCAGCATTGGAGTTAAAATTTATTCAACAAAAGTAATCCAGCCGTAACGGTCTTGAATTATTCCGTATTGAATTCCTGTTAATTCATCATATAATTTTGTAGCTAATTCTCCTGATGTTGTATCACTGAATTGCAAAATTTTATCATTGTATTTCAATCTGCTTACAGAAGAAATTACAGCTGCAGTTCCTGTTCCAAATACTTCAATTAATTCTCCTTTATCATAAGCATCAATTACTTCTTGAATAGAAATTAATCTTTCTGAAACATTATAACCCCAATCTTTCAATAATTGAATTACGGACATGCGTGTAATACCTGGCAGTATTGAACCGCTCAGCATTGGAGTTGCAACTTCATTTTTGAATCTAACAAAAATGTTCATTGCCCCAACTTCTTCAATGTATTTTTGTTCTACTGCATCAAGCCAGAGAACTTGAGTGTAGCCTTCTTTTTTAGCTTCTAATTGTGCCAATAGTCCTGCAGCATAATTTCCTGCAGCTTTGCAATCACCGGTTCCTTTTCTAACAGCACGAACATACTTATCTGTAACCATAATTGGAACTGGCAAAAATCCTTCTGGATAATAAGGACCAACAGGACTAAGTATAATTATGAATTTATATGTATCAGCAGCACGAACTCCAAAGCATGGTTCAGTTGCAAAAATAAATGGTCGGATATAAAGTGAATATCCAGGTTTTGAAGGTATCCAATCTTTATCAATTCTAACCAATTCTATAATTGCTTTCAATGCTAAATCAGGGTCAACTTCCGGAATGCACAATCTTTTTGCAGAACGATTTAGTCTTTTTACATTTTCTTGAGGACGAAACAATGCTATTCTACCATCGACTTGTTTGTATGCTTTTAATCCTTCGAAAATTGCTTGTCCATAATGAAAAACCATTGCAGCAGGATTTATACTTAAGTTCTCAAATTTTTTGATTGTAGGTTTTTGCCATCCTCCTTTTGAGGCATCATAATCCATTTCAAAAATATGATCTGTAAAAACTTTACCGAACACTAAATTATCAGGTAATTCTACTTTGGATTTTCGTTCAACTTTTTCAATAATGATGTCTTCCATTTTATTCACCATAATTTGTTAATTTTCTTGGTACTTTGTTATTAAATAATTTATTATGAATAAATTCTGTTTCTCTTCTTTGCAATATATATGAAAATAATTAGTAATTGGCAATAAGAAAAGTTTTGCTTAATTTGAAAATAAAAGCGTGAAGTAAAATGTTATTTAACAGATTAGGCATTGCATTTACTTTTTCTCCAAATGCATTGAGACTTTTAAAAATTGCACATCGACTTCAAAAATTATTTCAATCAGAATTAATTATTATTCATGCAGGAGAAGATTCAAAAGAAATTCGTGAAAAAATTTTTGCAAAGATTAAAGAAGCAAATCTTCCTGATTACTCTTATGAAATAATTATCAGAGAAGGAGAAGCATCAAAAACAATTTCTAAGATATGCGAAGAAAAGAATATTGACTTATTAATTTCAGGTGCACTCGAAAAAGAAAGTTTGTTGAAATATTATCTTGGTTCAGTAGCAAGAAGATTAATGCACGAATTACCCTGTTCATTATTGGTTATTGTAAATCCTGAAAATTTATCTGGTTCTTTTCAAAGATTCTGCGTAAATGTTGATTACTCGCCGCTAAACGAAGCTGCAGTTAAAAAAGTTTATGAGTTCGCGAAATTAGAAAATGCAAAAGAGTTCATACTTGTTCGAGAATTTCAAATCCCTGGACTTGCAATTACAATTTATGACGGCGGCGAAACAGACAGAGCAGAAAAGACAAGATTGGAAATTCAAAAAGAAGAAGAGGAGAAACTAAAAATCTTTTCAGAGGAACTTAATTTAACAGGATTAGAAGTTAAAAGAGTTTGTTTGTATGGAAAACAGGGCTGGGAATTGAAACAATATGCAACTGATTCTAAAAGTGATTTGTTAGTAATTTCATCACCGCCCAAAAAATTAAAACTGTTTGATAAAATTTTTCAACACGATATTGAATTTATTTTGAATCAACTTCCATGTTCATTACTAATAATTCGTTCCTGAAAATTATTTATGAATTTATCATCCACAGAAATAACAATATTTCTATTAAGCATCAGCATTATTCTCTTTTTTGCAAGAGGCTTTGGTGAATTATTAAGACTAATTAAACAGCCAATTGTCATTGGAGAAATAATTGCTGGAATTTTTTTAGGTCCTACAATTTTAGGTTCTCTATTCCCTGAATTTTATAATTCTATTTTTAATAAGCTTGATTCGGTTGCAATAGCACTTCATGGAATTACATCTCTTGGAATTATTATGCTTTTAATTGTAACAGGAATTGAAATTGATATTTCAGTTATGATAAAACAAGGAAGGAAATCTTTTGTAATAAGTGTTATGGGAATTTTATTTCCGTTTTTAATGGGATTTTTGAGTGCATACTTTTTTCCTTCTCAGCTTGGTTTGACTAACTCTGATCTCCATCTTGTTTATTCACTTTTTATTGGAACTGCACTCTCAGTTACCGCCTTGCCTGTTGTTGCAAGAACTTTGATGGAGTTAAATATTTTTAAGACAGAACTTGGATTTTCAATTATCACATCAGCAATGGTTATTGATTTGACTGGTTGGTTGATTTTTTCAGTTTTATTGGGAATTATCGGGAAAAGTCAATCAAATAATTTTGAGGTCTATGAAGTAATCTTAATTCTTGCCGCATTTACTCTGTTTGTATTTTTGTTCTTGAAAAAATTGATTGATAAAACATTAGGTTTCTCAAAAAAATATCTCTCGAGTCCAGGGGCAATACTGAATATAATTTTTATACTTGGTTTTTTAAGTGCAGCTTTTACAGAATATATTGGTATTCATGCAATATTTGGAGCATTTATAATTGGAATTGCAATTGGAGATTCTGTTCATATTACAGAAAATATTAAAGAAATGATTAATCAACTTGTAACGAATATTTTTGCACCTTTATTTTTTGTTTCAATAGGTTTGAGGATTAATTTTATTCAAAACTTTGATTTCGCACTTGTGGGCATCTTCTTATCACTGTCTCTTATAGGAAAATTATTTGGAGCTTATTTAGGAGCTAATTTATCAGGTTTTAATAAAAATGAATCATTAACTGTTGCATTTGGATTGAATGCTCATGGAACTATTGAAATTGTATTGGGAATGGTTGCCTATGAATCTGGATTAATCGGTGAAAAAGTTTTTGTATCATTAATAATAATGGCTTTAATTACAACTCTTACAAGTGCACCATTAATGAACATTTTTATAAAAAGAAGTAAAGCTTTGCTGAAATTATCCGATTTATTAAAACCTCAAAGCATAATATTTGCAGATGCAGAAAATAAGGAAGAATTAATAAAACAATTATGCAAGAATATTTATCAAACAAATAACAAAATTGATTATGAAAAATTAGTTGCTCGGGTAATTGAAAGAGAAAATCAAATGTCAACGGGATTAGAAAATTATTTAGCTGTTCCTCATGCAAGAATGAATATTAAAGTTCCACTTGTTGCAATGGCAATTCATAAAGGTGGAATTGATTTCAATTCTCTTGATAATCTTCCAGCTAAATTGATAATCCTTTTAATTACACCAGAAGATAAACCAGAAATGCAGCTCGAATTACTCTCTGAAATTGCATTGAAATTGAGTAACAAAAATTTTATAGAAGAGTTGATAAAATCTGAAAATGCCGATGAAGTAATTTCTAAAATCAAACTACTTTATTAGTTTTGTCAAAAAAATTTTTTATCTATGATACTTAACATATTTCAAAAGATAGGGAATAAGACATTATATTTTTTCCAGGAGAGCGGACAGGTATTTAAATTACTTGGCGAAATATTTTTTTATGCTCCATCATTAATAAAAGGAAGAAAAAATTTTTTATATCAGATGGAACATATTGGTGTTAATTCGTTACCTCTCGTTTTTATTATTGCAATTTTTACTGGTGCAGTATCTGCATGGCAAGCTGCATATCAATTAAAAGGATTGGCACCACTTTCTTTTTTAGGAGCTGCAACAAGCAGAGCAATAATCACTGAGCTTGGTCCAGTTCTAACAGCAATTGTAATTGCAGGTAGAGTAGGTGCATCAATCGCAGCAGAACTTGGTTCAATGAAAGTTACAGAACAAATTGATGCTCTTGAAACCATGGGCATTAGTCCTGTTAGATTTTTAGCCACACCTCGTTTCTTTGCATCAATTGTTATGATGCCTATTCTTGTAGTATTTGCTAATGTGATTGCAACTATTGGTGCATATTTTATCTCAAATTTTTTCCTGGGTGTTTCCTACAGTGTTTTTTTCGAATCCGTAAGAAGATATTTTATTTTTGGCGATTTTATGTTCGGTCTGGTTAAAGGAATGGTATTCGGAGGAGTAACATCATTGCTTGGATGTCATATTGGTTTTAAGACCGAAGGAGGTGCAGAAGGTGTCGGCTTATCTACAATCCGCTCTTTTGTATTAAGTTCTGCATTAATTCTAATCTTGGATTATATACTCTGGACAATAGTATTTTAATTTTATTATCATCTTCGAATGACAAATTGATGTTTGATATAACTTTTTCTAATATCTCTTAATTCTCTGTGTAATAATTAAAGTCATAGCCCCAAAAATACAATTAGCACAATGAAAAATTATTATTGAGCTGGCAATTATTTTTTTCAAACATTATTAATCTGGTTAATTCTAATTCATAAAAATTTCTTGGAATATATTTTATTTTAAAACTAATTTAACTTTTGTAAATAAATTAAATGAGGAGATAATGAATAGTTTTTTAATCAAACCTGCAAAGAGAACAGAGAATGTAACTTATGCTGTAAGAGATATTGTTGTGCTTGCTGATGAAGTTGCTAAGACAGGAAAAGAAATGCTCTATTTGAATATTGGCGATCCAAATCTTTTTGATTTTGAACCTCCAAGACATTTAATCGAAGAAACTTACAAAGCAATGTTGAAAAATTATAATGGTTATGCACCTTCTTCTGGAATTAAACCTGCGATAGAAGCCATCGAAAAAGAAGCAGAAAGAAAAGGAATTAAAAATATTCAAGATATTTTTATAACAACCGGTGCAAGCGAAGCAATTGATATTTGCTTAACAGCATTATTAAATGAGGGTGAAAATGTTTTGACTCCTACGCCCGGTTATCCACTTTATACTGCAATTCAAAGTAAACTGCAGTTGTTTGAAAATCCATACTATCTAAAAGAAGATAATGGTTGGCAGCCTGATATTGATGATATTAAAAGTAAAATAAATGAAAGGACAAGAGCAATAATCATCATCAATCCAAATAATCCAACAGGTTCGAATGCATCAAAAGAAACTTTGCAGCAAATAATTGATATTGCAATTGAGCATAATCTTGTAATTTTTTCTGATGAAATTTATGATAAACTTCTGATGGATGGCGAAACCCATGTTTCAATTGCTTCGCTTAATCCTGAAGTTCCAGTTGTAACATTTGGAGGTTTATCAAAAAATTATATGGTTCCAGGTTTTAGAATTGGTTGGGGAATTGTGAGTGGAAATAAAGAATCATTAAAAGACTACATAGATGCAATTAATAAATTGCTTAGAGCAAGATTGTGTGCTAATCATCCTGAACAATATGGAATTGCACCATCATTGCTTGGCGACCAATCTCATCTTGAAGTAGCTGTGAAAAAATTAACAAGCAGAAGAAATTTAACTGTTGCAATGCTTAATTCAATTCCAGGAATTTCATGTGTTGAACCTCGAGGAGCATTTTATGCTTTCCCAAGAATTCATAATATTAAAGATGATGTACATTGGACTTCGGAATTAATCAAGGAAACTGGAGTTGTTGTTGTGCCTGGCAGTGGTTTTGGACAATTGCCGGGAACAAATCATTTTAGAGTTGTTTTTCTTCCTCCAGAAGAAATTCTTGAAAAAGCTTTTAATGCAATTTCAAAGTTCCATGAAAAATATATGAATACTTTTTTAAATTGATTTAATAAAAAAGGCTTTAGACATTTTGCCTAAAGCCTTCTAAAAAATAATTTAGAATTGTGTTAGAAATTTTATATATACATATTAATCATTTGTTCTAACAATTCTTGTTTGCCGCTGATTAATTTTGGTTCTCCATATTTGATTGCTAATTCACGCAGGTCTTCAAGCTTGAGTTCCCCTTTTTCGAATTTTGCACCATCACCGCTGTCGAATGATGCATATCTTTCTTTTCGAATTTTTTTGTAATCCGATTCATTAAGAATTTTTTCTGCTACAATTAATGCTCTTGCAAAAGCATCCATTCCTGCAATGTGAGCAATGAATAAATCTTCAATGTCTGTAGAATTTCTTCTAACTTTTGCATCGAAATTTACACCGCCTGTTCCAAAACCGCCTGCTTCTGCAATTACAAGCATTGCTTCAACTAATTCATAAATGTTGATTGGGAATTGGTCTGTATCCCATCCATTCTGATAATCACCACGATTAGCATCTATACTTCCAAATAATCCTGCATCAACTGCACATTGAATTTCGTGTTGGAATGTGTGTCCTGCTAAAGTAGCATGATTAACTTCGATGTTCAGTTTAAAATCTTTATCCAATCCAAAGTATCTTAAAAATCCAATTACAGTTTCAACATCGTAATCATATTGATGTTTTGAAGGTTCCATTGGTTTTGGTTCAATAAGAAAAGTGCCCTTGAAACCATTACGACGGCCATAATCTTTTGCTAATTCAAGAAATTTAGCCATGTGTTCTTTTTCTCTTTTCATGTTTGTATTAAGAAGAGTTAAATAGCCTTCACGACCTCCCCAGAATACATAGTTTTCGCCGCCAAGTTCAATTGTAGCATCAATGGCTCTTTTAACTTGAGTAGCTGCATAAGTTACAACATGAAAATCAGGATTGGTTGCAGCACCATTCATATAACGTGGATGAGAAAATAAATTTGCAGTGCCCCATAATAATTTTACGCCTGAAGCTTTTTGTTTTTCTTTAGCATAGTCAATCATTACCTGAAGTCTCTTGTCTGATTCTTCAATTGTATCTCCTTCTTCAATTAAATCAAAATCATGGAAGCAGTAGAATGGTAATCCTAATTTGGTAATAAATTCAAAAGCAGCATCCATTTTTGCTTTGCCGCGGGAAATTGGGTCTTTTTCCTCATTCCATGGAAGAACTTTTGTGCCTCTTCCAAATGGGTCAGATAATTCAGAACAGAAGCTGTGCCAGTAAGCTGCTGAAAATCTGAAATATTCTTTCATTGTTTTTCCAAAAACAATTCTATTCTCATCATACCACTTAAATGCTAATGGATTTTTGGAATCTTTTCCTTCATATTGAATTTTTCCGATTCCTTTGAAATATTCTTTGTTGCCTATTAATACGTCCATATGTTCACCTCTTTTTGTTAATGATTTATAGAAATTTTTTTAATTGTTCAATCCAGCTATTGTATGCGTTCATGGTTTTTTCAATTAATTCTGGTTTGTGATTTATGATTTTAATCTTTTCTAAATTTCTAAAAGCTTCATCTAAAGATTTATAATAATTCGCACCATAAGCGGCTCCTCTTGCTGCACCTTGTGCACCATCGGTATCATAAAGTTCAATTGTTGCTTGTGTTAAATTTGCCAGTGTTTCTCTGAATATTGGACTTAAGAATAAATTAGAATTGCCAGCTCGAATAATATTTACATTCAAGCCCATTTCATTTATAATTTCTATTCCGTATTTGAATGAAAATGCAATTCCTTCTTGAACTGCTCGGAAGAAATGAGCTTTTGTATGACGGTTAAAATCAACATTAAGAAAATGACTCCAGATATTTTTGTTTTCAAACATTCTTTCTGCACCATTGCCAAAAGGTAAAATTGTTAAACCATCACATCCAATATCAATTTTTTCAGCAAGATTATTCATTTCATTATAACTTAAATCCGAAGCCATATTTTTTCTAATGAATGAATTAAGAATTCCTGTTCCATTAATGCAAAGCAAAACTCCAATGCGAGTTTGTTCAGAAGAATGATTTACATGAGCAAATTGATTGACTCGAGATTTTTTATCGTAATTTAATTTATCGATTACTGCATAAACAACTCCAGATGTTCCAGCTGTTGCTGCAATTTCTCCAGGGTTTAGCACATTAAGTGAAAATGCATTATTTGGTTGGTCGCCTGCACGATATGAAATTACTACACCTTCTTTTAAACCTAATTCTTCGGCAGCAGATTTAGTTAATTTTCCTTGAACTGAAAAAGTTGGAACAACATCAGGAAGCAATGATTCATCAATTCCATAAAAATCAAGAATTTCTTTTGAGATTGAATTTGATTTAAAATCCCAGAATATTCCTTCCGACAAACCTGAAACTGTTGTGTTTATTTCATCTGTTAATTTCATTGCAATGTAATCACCAGGAAGCATTATCTTGTAAATGTTTTTATAAATGTCAGGCTCATTTTCTTTTATCCATCTTAACTTTGAAGCAGTAAAATTTCCGGGTGAATTCAATAAATTATTTAAGCAATAATCTTCTCCAATTTTTTGAAATGCATTATTCCCAATTTCAACTGCACGACTATCGCACCAAATTATTGAAGGTCTTAATACTTTTTTATTTTTATCAACTACAACCAATCCATGCATCTGATAGGAAATGCCAATGGATTTTATTTGTTCTGCATTAATATTTGCTTTTTGAATTAATTGCTTTGTAAGTATTTTGACATATTCCCACCAGATTTCTGGGTCCTGCTCTGCCCAGCCAGGTTTGGGCGAACTGATTTGCATTTCCTGCTCAGGATAATAACCTTGAATTATTGCTTTCCCTTTTTCGATATCCAGGATTGAACATTTAATTGATGAGCTTCCAATGTCATATCCAATAGAGTACAATTTTACCTCCTATTGTTCTGAAAATTATGTGTATAAAATACACTTAAAGAAATAAAAAGTCACTAAAAATATTTCAAGGTTATAGATAAATATTTTTTTAAATTAGAAGATGAAAGAATAATTAATCGGGAATAAAATAATGTCACACGTTCTTAAAGATGTTATTAAAAACATATCAATTGATTGTGTGATTTTTGGTTTTGAAAATTCTTCTCTGGAAGTTTTGTTGGTTAAGCGAGCAATAAATCCAGAAAAAGGGAAGTGGGCGCTTCCAGGCGGATTTATTAAAAAGAATGAATTGATAAAAGAAGCAGCACAAAGAATACTTGAAGAAACAACAGGAATAAAAAATATTTATCTTGAAGAAATCACAATATTCGATGCCGTTGACAGATATCCATTGAGAAGGGTTTTTACAATTGGTCATTTCGCTCTTGTTAAACCTGAACATTATAAATTATCTTCTGGAGTTGATACTTCAGAAGTAAAATGGTTCAAGCTGGCAGATATTCCAAAATTACCTTTTGACCATAATGAGATTGTAAATGTAGCTCTGGAAAAATTGAGAACAAGAATTAGATATCGTCCAATTGGTTTTGAATTGCTGCCGGAAAAATTTACACTCCCACAACTTCAAACATTATATGAAGTAATATTGGGCAAGAAGCTCGATAAAAGAAATTTCAGGAAAAAATTAATGAATATGAACCTTTTGATTAGACTCAAGAAAACAAGCACCAATGGAAAAAGACGCCCAGCATTTCTTTATAAATTCGACAAAAAGAATTATGAAAGATTGAAAGAAAGAGGTTTTATTTTTGAACTGTAATTGTTTTTGAAAAGCTGTAATGCTTTATCTATATTTGTTCTAAACTTTTAAGATAATTAGTGGCAAAATCTTCTTTGGACATAACTAGACTATCAAACGGCATAACCATAGTTTCCGAAAAAATAAATTATGTAAAATCATTTTCACTCGGATTCTGGTTTAATGTTGGTTCAAGAGACGAGATACCGGAAAACAACGGTATTAGTCATTTTCTTGAACACATGTTTTTTAAAGGAACCAGAAAAAGGTCTGCAAAAAAAATTGCAGAAGATATTGAATCTCTTGGCGGATATCTTAATGCTTTCACTTCAAAAGAACATACATGCTTTTATGGCAGAGGTTTGAGCGAACATATCGAGCAAACTTTTGAAGTTCTCTCAGATATGATTCAGAATTCTACTTTTAACCCAAAAGAAATTCAAAAAGAATCAAAAGTGGTAATTGATGAACTTTATGATATTGAAGATTCTCCTGAAGAACTAATCTTTGATAAATTTGAAAGCAATGTATTTAATGGTAATTCTCTCGGTATGCCAATAATTGGAACAGAAAAAAATTTACGTTCATTCAAACAAAAAGATTTATTTGAATATGTAAATGATAATTACACACTTGATAGATTTTATATTGTAGCTTCAGGGAATGTTGAACACAAAAAGTTAATCAAGTTTACAGAGAAGTATATTAAAAAAGAATTCAAGCAAACAAACAATAAAAAAAGAAATTTGATTCTGCAGCCTGCTCATGACCTTCATGTTGAAAAGGATACTCAGCAAGTTCATTTTATAATTGGTAGACCTACTTATGGTTTCAAAGATAAAAAAAGGATTTCGGTTGCTGTTCTTTCTCAAATTTTAGGAGAAGGAAGCAGTTCAAGATTGTTTCAAAAATTAAGAGAAGAAAATGGCATTGCTTACCAAATTAATACTTTCTTAAATTCTTTTTATGATGTATCTACTTTTGGAGTATATCTTTCAACAAATGATAAATCAATTTTCAAAGCACAAAATCTAATCTTTAATGAAATAAAAAAAATGAAACAAAAAAAAGTTGATACCAAAGAGCTTGACAGAGCAAAAGAATATTTAATAGGAAATATTTTGATGAGTCTTGAAAGCACAACAAACAGGATGCATCGAATAGCGCAATCAGTAATTTATTTTGGAAAAATAAAATCAGTTGAAGAAACAATTAGAAAAATAAAATCTGTAACACGAGAAGAAATTTTAGAATTGTCGAATGAATTGTTTGATAATAATTCATTGACAAGAGTAATACTAAGCCCAAAAAATTTATTATTAGAAAAAGCAGCATAACGGAAGGTAAATTATGCCAAAAATAATTGTAGATGGACAGGAAATAGAATTCAAACCTGGACAAACAATCATCGAAGCAGCAAGAGATGCAAAAATTGACATTCCTCATTTTTGCTGGCATCCAAAATTATCTGTATCAGGTAATTGCAGAGTTTGTCTTGTTGAAGTAGAACAAATGCCAAAACTTGTTATCTCATGTGCAACATTAGCTTCTGAAGGAATGGTAGTTCACACAAAGTCACCTCGTGCACTCGAAGCAAGAAATGCAGTGATGGAATTTTTATTGATAAACCATCCTCTCGATTGCCCCATTTGTGATGAAGCAGGTGAATGTAAACTCCAGGAATATGCTTATGCACATGGGAAAGGTGAAAGCCGATTTGAAGAAATGAAAAACAGAAAAGAAAAACGTGTTCAGCTTGGACCTTATATTAAATTCGATGCAGAACGATGCATCTCATGCTCAAGATGTATAAGATTTACTGATGAAATTGCAAAATCGCATCAGCTTACATTTGTTAAAAGAGGTGATAGAGTTACAATTACAACTTTCCCTGGTGAATCATTTGACAATCCTTATACTTTGAACACAACTGATATTTGCCCTGTAGGTGCATTAACCAATCAGGATTTTAGATTCAAGGCAAGAGTTTGGGAAATGTCAAAGACAAATTCAATTTGCATTGGATGCTCAAGAGGATGCAATACAGAAATCTGGGTCCGAAATAATCAAATTCTTCGATTAACACCTCGACACAATGAAGATGTAAACAGCTACTGGATGTGCGATAATGGAAGATTAAATACATTCAAACATGTAAATTCAGATACAAGAATTGATGGAACATTTATTCGTAAAGATGGAAATCTTATAAAAGTTAATTGGGATGAAGCATTAGAAACAGCTGCAAAAAGATTAAAAGAGTTCAAACCTAATGAAATTTGTTTTATTGGTTCAGCTTATGCAACATGTGAAGATAATTTTGCACTGAAAAAATTTGCTGGGTTAATCGGTGCTGCAAATGTTTATTTTGCAAAACATGTTAAAGAAGGCGACCAAGATGATATTTTAATAAGGGAAGATAAAACACCAAATACAACTGGAGCAGAACTTATTGGATTAGTAACAATTGATGAAAATTCTCTGAATGAAATATTAAAATCAATAAAAGAAAGAAAAATAAAAGCTCTATTTGTAATGGAAGAAGATATTTTTTCGTTGAATGAAAATTTTGAAGAAGTAATTAATAAAATTGAATTACTTATAATAACTGCTACTAATCAAAACAAAACTACTCAAGCTGCACACATATTATTCCCAGCAGCAACTTATGCAGAAAAGCATGGAACATTTATAAACTTTCAAGGAAGAGTTCAGAGAATTCGACCTGCAGTTGCTACTATTGAAATGGATAGAGCTCTTGATGGAATGAGTATGAGCAGATGGGATAAATTTGGAACGAGTTTCGACAGATGGATGCAAGGTAAAAAGTATGATGCAAAATCCAGCTGGAAGATTATAACATTATTAGCATCTAAACTTGGTTTGAAAATAAAATATGAAATGGCAGAAGAAGTTTTTGAAGATATTGCAAATTCAATTGAAGCATTTCAAAATTTGGATTATGATAAAATTGGTGAATTAGGAATTCAGTTAAAAAGAGAGTTATTTGAAATATCAAAATGAAGGACCAGAATTCTGTCATTCTGAGTCCGCCGCAGGCGGACGAAGAATCTCAAAAAACATTGATGTAAAAGACTTTGTGTCATTCTGAGCGAAGCGAAGAATCTTGAAAAAATGATAAAGCAGAAATTAGATTC